>CANJRZ010000005.1 GCA_947476735.1 Sphingomonadaceae bacterium | reverse complement strand
GCGCCAACGCTATTCTCGGGCCTCCTGCCGATCTCGGCACTAAAGCTCCCGGCGTTCGTGGGAGATGCCAAGTACGACGTGGCCCGCCGCGACACCTTCGGCGTGCTCAACATGCGCGTCGCGTTGCAAACCGACCGCTACAGCCTCGCGGTTTTCGCCAACAACGTAACCGACAAGAAGTACCTCGCCGAAGTGATCCCCGCGATCGAGTTCGGCGGCTCCTTCATCTCACCTGGCTCCCGCCGAATGATCGGTGTGGAGTTCGGCGCGAAGTTCTGATCCACGAGCTGTCAACGCCGGGGGACCCGAACCCCTGGCGTGCAGCAGCAACATCATGTTTTCTGGACCGTTTTGAACTGGAGAATTCCAGGTCAGACCTGGTGGACCAGAAGACAAATTGAACGATGAAGAGATGTAGTCCTGCAACATGCAAATCGCATTTACGCTTACTCAGGCTGAGGACGGGACGTCGGTCGGAGAGCTATACCGTAAAGCGGAGATAAGCTCGAACGCAGCGGCTTCGGCGGCGATCTGTCCCCCAGCGGGCTGAAGGATGCCCATGGGATGATGGGCAACCATCTGTACGACTGAAGAAGATTGACACCAATGCGCGGCGTTTCGCGGCAGCGCCGTTGGTCGCCGCCAGCAAGGATGTCATGCGACTGCTGCAAATCTGAAAATAATCGGTCCGCTGGCGAGGCCGGGACATCTTCCTTGGTAGCGGAGGAGGGACTTGAACCCCCGACACGCGGATTATGATTCCGCTGTCTGCTATTGAAAAATAACGGATTTTCGGCCAGGTGTACGAACGGTGTCCGATTGATATTCAGGCGAACAGCTCCGCCGCCGTCGCAGCGGCAATCGCCGCGTCACCCTGCTCATCCTTGATGAGGTGTCCATAGGTATCGAGCGTGATCTGCACGCTCGCATGGCCAAGCCAAGTAGTAAGGCGCTTGAGGTCGACCTTTTGCTTGACCCATGCGCTCGCCGCATAGTGGCGTAGGGCGTGAAAATCGTACTTGGCGCGGTGGAGCGGCTGCCCCTCCTCGTCGAGAGCCCCGGTAGGCCGCGTGAGCCCGGCCATTATCTGAATGGGCCAATACTCTCTATTCAACAGATTTGAATGGAGACGCACGCCACCGTCGGAGTTCGGGAAGAGGAGCCCAAGGTCAGATTTGGGCGCCCTTAGTATCCACCGCCTAAGGACGGAAACCAACGCAGCCGGTATCGGGATAGTGCGTTGTCCAGCCGCCGATTTGGGCGGGCCAATGACGCCCCAAGCGTCAGCGCGCTGGGTGATCGTGATCTCAGATGCCTTCAAATCGATGTCGGCCTTCTGCAAACCGCGAAGCTCTGATGAGCGCAGACCGGCGAGTGCCACCGTCAACAGCATAGGATGGAGAGCTGGTTCATCGCCCCATTTCTCTGCCTGCTTGAGGATGGCCTTCACATCTTCCCGCGAAGGGATGACCACCTTCTTGCGATCGCGGCTGGACCGTACGATGCGAACGCCCCGGGCAACATTCTGAGCGATGAGGCCCCGGCGTTGCGCCTCGGTGAGAATGGACGAGAGGCCGCTCAGCGCCTTACCGGCCATAGCCGCGGACCGCGTTTCGAGAAGCGAATCCTTAAAGGCTTCGACCACGGGCATGTTGAGTTGGGACAGCTTCTTATCACCGAGCAAGGGTTTGATGTGCAGCCTGACCCACTCTTCGTATTGCTTAATCGTTGACCGCTCGAGACCCTTGGCCTTGGCCGCGCCGATCCAAAGGTCCGCCGCCTTGCTGACCGTCACGCTGGTCGTATCCGGGGTGTGGGTGCCTTGGGCCAGCTCCCAGCTTACGCGAGTGAGATACGCTGACGCGTCCCCCTTCTTCGTGAACTGCTTCGAGCGTTCGGTCCCTTGGGCGTCGACGTAGCGAAGTTGCCAAGCCTCCTTGTGCTCGCCTCTTCGATTGGTCCAGCTGCGCTTCTTGATCGTCGCCATGGGGTCTACCTCATATGGCCGGTCTTGGGATCGACGTATTTCAGAATGACGGCACTCACCGAATCGAGCTCCGCCTCAAACCCAGCCAAGTCGAACTCAAGGGTCGAGATGGCCAATAATATGTTGCTGAGGATGGCAGCTGGATCGATGACCAGAAGGCGCGCGCACCGAGCAGGGACGACCGATGCAAGCCTCGATTGAAGCTCTTCCAGACTGAGCACCTGAAATCTGTGATGGGGCTCCGTAAGCGCGGCCGGCCAAGCAACGAGAAAACGCCGCTCCCATCTGTCATCCTTCATACCGCGCCAGATGGCAAAGAGTTGGAGGGATATTTGGCTCCACGCCTCCTCAACCATAACCGCCGTTTTTTCGGGCGGCAGCCCGATTTCTAGGATCTCTGCGGCAAAAGCGAGCTTGAGCATATCGGCGATGTCGTAATTAGCCCGTCGTCCGACCCGGCCGCTTGGTAGATCGAGACCTACGCGAAAGAGATTTCGAAGCTTGGCGCGAAATTGCGAGCGCTCGCCCTTGGGGATGCAGTGGACGCACTGGAGCACCTCTTCAATCTGCCCAAATCTGAGCTTCAACCGCCCCTCCATACAATTGCGCAATGTTGCGTTATTTTCCGCTTGCTAGCAAGCCTTAGTGGAAACTATGTAATATTGCGCAATTTAGGAGTTTCCAGTGACGCTTGCAAACGACCTCTTAAAGGGAGCGAAGGAGGCGGCCGACTTTATCGGGCGCTCTCCTCGCGAAGTTTACCACCTCGCCGAGCGCGGGCATTTGCCTGTGCATAAGAAGGGCGGCACCCTCTATTTTCGGAAGAGCGAGCTTGAGCGGGCGTTCCGCTCTGTAGACGCCGACCAATAGCGCACCGAGCTACCGCGATGTCCCGCGCCAAGGTCAAAGCGGACTGCCGTGCGGACAACCGCGGCGGCCAGTGGGTGGGTATCCCCAAATGTCTCGTCGATAGCGCCGCCTATCGCGCGCTCTCCGCCGAAGCGCGCGCCATCCTCCTCGAGATCGCTTCCAGGATGAATGGCTATAACAACGGCAAAATAGGCATCAGCCAGCGCGAGCTGGTCTCATCGCTCGGCTGCCATAACCGCAAGGTCATCGCGGGCATCGCCCAGCTGGTCGAGCACGGTTTCCTCGTCGTGAATGTCGAAGGTAAGTGGAAGGAGCGCCAAGCTCGCGAATATCGCCTTACCTTCGTATCCACCAAGGGCGCGCCAGCGACGAATGACTATCTCGGTTGGACCCCCACGAAAAAGAAATCTGGCGGTGCCAAGGTGGCACCAGCTGCGTTCCGATCTGATGCCACTGCGGCACCAATGCGCAGTTTTCTTGGTGCCACAGCGGCATCAGGCAAGTCAGATATGTTCGAAAAGACGGCTGTTTCGAGCAACGAGCCTGATGCCACTTTGGCACCGCTTATAACTAAGCCATCACTAGGGTCGCATTTTGGTATCTCGAATCACCCCCGCAATACCATCGCGCCTTCCGCAGCGCCGGCCTGCGAGCGGTGTGGGATCCCCTTCGCCAGCAATGTGAAATCGAAGCGCTTTTGCTCTGAAGCCTGCCGCAAATCTGCGGAGGGCGCGCGGCGCTATACGCGAAGTCAGGAGACGGCAGTTTGAACACCCTGATCCAACAGAGCGTCGAAAGCGTTCACGTACGGACTTGAAGATTGAAAACGGTAGCCATGGTTTAACGACGCGGACGTTTGGCCTGTCCTCTACATCGCGATCGTAGGCACGCCCAGGCGGCTGAATAATGATGGAGCGACGCGCTCGGCTGCGCCAGCTACCTGAGCCGCATCGACGGCTGGCAATTGTCGAGGAGCAGACGAGGTGATGGGGTGGCGGGGGGTCAGTTCCGGGCGAGGCTATAGACCTCGACCGCTCCCGATCCTTCGTGCGCACTCGAAAAAAATCGAAACTAAAAAGTCGGGGCCACCCCGTAGGGGTGTTCTGCTCTGTGCGAAGTGTCAATTAGTATCGTCGAGCCCGAATCCGCGGTCAAGGCGAGCCATGACCGGTTCGGCGACCCTACGCAGCAGTGTGGGAAGCTGCGCCCTCCCCCCGGGGTCAAAACTCCAGCACCCTCCACGCCTAGACCGCACCCGATCCACCGTGCGCACTGCGATCATTTTGGAGGGGGGAGGGTTTCCCCAATCGCGAGGCCATTCCCCGCCGTGGGATGGTCGCTCGCCGGCCGGGCGGAGGGGGGCATGCAAGAGTTAGGATCAATGAGTGGGCCGGTACCGCCCCTCGTCCCACGCAGAGTTTTTTTCTTCGCGATTCCGGGTGCGCACTTCGATCCAAGTATCCCGAAAACAGGCACTTTGACGGCCCCAAAGTACGCAGTGTTTGGTTCG
Source organism: Sphingomonadaceae bacterium (assembly GCA_947476735.1). Taxonomy (GTDB): domain Bacteria; phylum Pseudomonadota; class Alphaproteobacteria; order Sphingomonadales; family Sphingomonadaceae; genus Rhizorhabdus. The sequence goes on along the minus strand of CANJRZ010000005.1, from coordinate 41,210 downwards.
CACCATACAGTGCGAACTCAATTGCGAACTTTGCCCAAGTCCGCGCACTGCGAGCGCTGCAACGCGGAGCACCGAGATGTCCGCCCGAAATAGCCTCTCGACCGCTTATGGGGCAATTTCCAGGTCACTCGGCTAGACCCGACGGACGCGTGTGCCGACCAACCATAGCTGGGCACTTGATATAATTTCGGAACGCCGTTTATCGGGGATCATGGATAGATAGCACGCTCCGTTTTTTGCTGGGGCGTTTCATGATCCGATTTCTACCCTGATGATGGTGGCGATCTTAGCCGCTTGCGGGGACGCCACCAAGACCCAGCCTCCTCCGCCAGGACGGATCTTTTGGCGATCAAACCGATCTGGTGAAGATCTCGCTGACACGGTAGGCGCGAGGGCGACCAGTGGCTAGATCGTCGTTCCCAATGTCGCGGGCGGCGTGCCGACGGGCACGCTGTGCAACCTTGCCCAGATTGTGGTGTTCTCGGAACTTATCGCACGACCGCCTCTTTTACGCCCGCGCCTATTTCGGCTGCGGCTATTGCACCGGACCGCTCAATGTTTACCTCGCTCCGCAAACGTTACCTCGATTTGCTCGGGTCCATCTACATCTACAACGAACACCGCGGCTATACCGCGATCGATCGTGTGCTGGATCGCGTTCGAGCGCGCGCGCCTGACGACAAAGATCTGATTGATGCGATCCAAAAGCACCGCTGCGACGAACGAAAGCATTATTTGATGTTTCGCCGGTGGTTCGAATTGCGCGGAGTTATGCCATATGCGGTCGATCGGACCTGCGGACATATTGACCGCTTCATTGAGATCATGTTCGGAACGACCATCGACCATCTCAACACGCAGGTGATCATAGACCAGGACGGGTTGTTCGAGCGGCTGTGCCGTGTGATCTCGCTCACTGAGAAGCGCGGTCACCGCCAGGTGCAAGTTCTTCTTCGCCACCCGCTCGTGCGGGGCGACGATGTACTGATGCGGATCTTCAGCATCATACAGAAGGACGAGCCCAGCCACTGGGCGCCGTATGACGGTTGGCTGACAGCACATGGCAAGCGCGAACCCGTATGGTGGGAGCGGGCGATAGACCGTTTCATTCATTCCGAGCTGCTGTTCTTGAAGCTGCCGATCCTTTTCCTGACGAAGGACCTGAGGCGCCGCTCCGTCTGGCCTGACGAAGTGGATTCCGCCGACAGTATTGCATCCCCGCACGGCGTAGCAATTGTAGCCTAATGCGGACCGGCGCCCCCACAGCGAAGGTTGAGAGATCCGAAACCGTGCCGAGGACTCCAAGTAGGCAAGGCCTCCGCGGGAGATTGCTATCCATGAATGCCGCAGGCATGCTCGGGCGAAACACCGTGATAAGCTGTGGCACCTTCGTTGTTGGCCTCATTCTGCTTTGGCTGCTCGTCGAACGGCTCCATATGCCGAAGGTACCGGCAACGTCCCTCTCCTTTGTCATCGCAACGACGCTTCATTATGCATTTGGCCGGATGTGGATCTTCAGGGGAACCGATCGTGCGATGGGGGCCGGGTACGTCTATTTTCTCGTCAATGCCGGCATTGGCATGGTCCTGACGACGAGTCTCTTCGCAGCAGCGCTGGAACTGGCCCCAGTCAACTACCTTGTGGCGCGAGCGGTCGTCTCCCTCATTGCGGGCCTCGTCATGTTCCTGCTCAACGCGATGCTTAACTTTCGACGCCTCTAAGACATGCGGATCGCACTCTTTTCAGGCAATTATAACTATCTGCGAGAGGGCGCTAACCAGGCGTTGAACCGGCTGGTCCATTATCTGGAAGCCAAGGCCGGATATGACGTCCGCGTCTATTCGCCCGTGACAGCGACGCCCGCCTTTGAGCCTGCAGGAACACTCGTACCCGTTCCGTCGATTGCCCTGCCCGTTCGAAGCGAATTTCGTCTGGCGCTCGGTCTTCCCCGGGCTATTCGCCGCGACCTCATCCAATTTGCACCCGACCTCATACATGTCTCAACCCCCGACATCCTGAGCACGCGTGCGCAGAGTCTCGCCAAGCGCATGAACATCCCGATCGTGGCGAGCATGCACACCCAGTTCGAGGCCTATCTGGAACATTACGGTTTGGCGTGGCTTCGGCCCATCGCGGAAGCGCATCTCCGGCGTTTCTACCGCCGCAGCGATCACGTCGTCGCACCGACGCCGGCGCTCGTTGCCGAGATAAAGCGCATGCGCGGTGACGATCGTGCCAGCGTCTGGAGCCGGGGCGTCGATCGATCCTTGTTCAATGCAAAACGTCGCGACCCCGAGTGGCGGCGTTCAATAGGCCTGGCCGATGATGAAATCGCCTTGCTGTTCTTCGGCCGCCTAGTACTGGAAAAGGGGATCGAAGCCTTCGTGCAAGTTGTCCGAATGCTTCAGCGGGATGGTGTGCGCGTACGAGTTCTGGCGGTCGGCGCGGGCCCTGCCGCGTCGATACTGAGTGCAGTGCCCGGGGCTATCCTGACAGGACATCTCGACGGGGTCGATCTCGCCCGCGCTATCGCCTCTGCCGACATCATGCTGGCTCCAAGCACTACCGAAACGTTCGGTAACGTGATGCTTGAGGCGATGGCTAGCGGACTACCAATCGTTAGCGCGGATGCTCCCAGCTCCCGATCGATGCTGGTCGAGGGAGAGACCGGTATGCTGTGCCCGCCTCACGATATAGTATCCTATGTCAATCGGATCATGAAGCTCGTAGCAAATTCCGACATCCGGACGCGGATGGGTGCGGCTGCTCGACTGAAGAGCGAGGACTTTTCTTGGGACGAGGCATGTGAAAGTGTGGTGCGCGCATATGATTTAGCGCGATTGGTGTCGAACACTGCGGGCGGATGAAGCGCGGCAGCCCCGATCGGATACATCGCTTATGGCTCATTCCGATTCCGCTAGGCGCCCGTCGCGTCGATGGCGCGACGTTGCTGGAGCGCTCGCGCCGCGAGCGAGGATAGAACCGCCCAAGTCGCGCCAACGCACCAGCCCGCGATCACATCGCTCGGCCAGTGGACCCCCAGATACACGCGCGAGAAGCCGATGATCAGCGTGAGCGTGATTGCCGCCGACAGAAGATAGACGCGTACCGAGGCCCGCTTTTCCACTCGGGCGAGCAAGGCCCCCAGGGTCAGATAGACGATCGCCGAGTTCATCGCGTGACCGCTGGGAAAGCTGAGCGACCGGACATCTATGAGGTGCGGGACGAGGTCGGGCCGTTGCCGCGCGAAGATGAGTTTCAGCAACGTGCTCATCGCGCCACCGCTGACGATGGCACCCGCCACGAACAGCCCCATGGCCGTTCTCCGACGCGCCATCAGGTAGCCCGTCGCCAGTGCGGTCACGATCGCCAGAACCGTCACCCCGCCCAGCGCGGTTATGTCGATCATCGCGTGCCCCAGCCAATGGGGACCAAGCGGGACCGACCGATTGTCGACGCGGCGTAGGCCTTCGAGAAGCCAGCGGTCGAACGCGTAAAAATCGCCTTCCATCACTTCGGAAGCCAGCTTGGCCAGGCCGAAGGCGACGACGGCCAGGACCAGGAAGCCAACGAGGATCCGGCGGTCGGCGGAATGCTTGCGAAAGAAATTGCCCATGGTCAGCTGCATGTAGGCGCCTCAACGATCCAGCGCGGCCCGAGTGCCCCGTCCGACCGTGACGCCGCCATTGCCGCCAAGCCGCATGCCTTGCGGTGATTTGTTGAATCCTGCGGTGCGGGTCCGGAGCGGCGGCGGCGTCTACCGGGCGCGTTCCAATGTCGGGGTGCGTTCGAGGGATGGTTGATGCCGAACATGGTGCTGGAATCGCCGGGCGTGGATCAAAAGCCCGGACCGGTCTCGCGCTCACCGCTCGCCGGCCGCGTCGATACGCAACCGCGCAAACGTGTCGCTTTCCTGTTCAATGCCCAACGGCATCAGCTGCTGCACGGCGTGACAAGCGCGGTGGCGCTCGCCCGGGATTGGGATGCCGACGTCCGCATCCTCTCCCCCAATGCCGAGCATCTCACTTATGCTCGCGACCTTGCCGAGCGCTATTCGCCCGGCTCGCCGCTGCGGTTCGAGGAGATCGGATCGCCGCTTCTCAACCTGATATGTTCGGCGCTCGGCTGGACCGTCCCGCCCAAGCTGCTCACCCTGCTCCTCGCGAGCCGGGGCCTGTCGAGCTATGATGCGATCGTCCTGCCCGAGCGGACCTCGACCATCATGCGCTGGTTCGGTGTGAAGCGGCCGAAGCTCGTGCATATCGACCATGGCGCCGGCGACCGGGCCGTGGGTTTCGACCGGCGCATCCGGAAATTCGACTTCGTCATGATGCCCGGGGACAAGCACAAGCGCCGACTGTTCGCCGAGAAGCTCGTCTCGCATGGCCGCAGCGCGGTGACCGGCTATCCCAAATTCGAAGCCGCCGATCTGATGCGGGGTGATGCGACGCCGATCTTCCCCAGAACCCGGCCGGTCATCCTCTACAATCCCCATTTCTCGGCGTCCCTCGGTTCATGGCACCGGCATGGGATGGAGATCGTGCGGGGATTGGCGGCCCTGTCGGGGTTCAACCTGATCGTCGCGCCGCATGTACGCCTGTTCGACAACCCGCACCGGCGCACCGAGGGGACGGAAGCGCTCGCGGAGATCGCGCGGCTGCCCAATGTCTATATCGACCTCGGCAGCGACCGGTCGGTGGACATGACCTATACCAGCCTCGCGGACATCTATGTCGGCGATGTCAGCAGCCAGGTCTATGAGTTTCTCCGCACGCCGCGGCCGTGCCTGTTCGTCAATTCTGGCAGGCACCGCTGGCAGGGCGATCCCAACTTTGCCCATTGGGCGTTCGGACCGGTCATCGACAGCCCCAACAGGATCGCCGATGCGATCAGCGACGCGATCGGATCCCATCCCGCCTATCGCAACGCCCAATCTCGCGGCTTTGCCGAGACGTTCGACCTGCCGCCCGGCACAAGCTCGGGTGCCCGGGTCGCCGAGGCCATCGCGCGTTATATGGAGCTTGCGCCGTCGCGAACCGCCGGCGGACGTCCGTAGCGCCAGATCAGCGGCGGCAGCACGATCAGGCTCATCAGCGTCGAGCTGGCGAGGCCACCGAGAATGACGATCGCCATCGGCCCTTGCAGCTCGCGGCCCGTCTCGCCGGTGCCGAAGGCCAGCGGCAGGAGCCCGAGCGCGGTGACGAGCGCCGTCATCAGGATCGGGGTAAGCCGTTCGACGGTGGCCAGGATCACCGTGTCGAGCGACCAGTCATGGCCTTCCTCGACGACCAGATGCCCGGCGTGTGAGATCAGCAGGATGGCGTTGCGCGCGGCAATGCCGAACAGGGTCACGAAACCGATCAGCGCGCCGAGCGACAGGGTCGCCCCTGTCAGCGCGACCGAGATCACGCCGCCGACCAGCGCCATCGGGGCCGCCGCCAGCACCAGCACCGCCGACCGGCCGCTGCCGAAAGCCAGGATGAGCAGGATCACCACCCCGCCGATCGCCAGCGCGCTGTTGAACAGCAGCTCGTTGCGCGCCGCCGTCGTGCCCTCGGCGGTGCCGCTATATTCGAGATATACGCCGGCCGGCAGCTTGATCTTTGCTGCGATCGCGGCCTTCGCGTCGGCGGTCACCCGGCCGACATCGCCGGGCGCGGGATTGGCGGTGACGGTCTGCTGTGGCCGGCCGGCATTATGGGCGATGCTGGTCCGTCCATCGGTGAGGTAGACATGGGCGACCGATCCGAGCGGGAGGATCAGCCCATTGGCCGACCGGACCGGCAGCTCGGCCACTCCCTCGGGGCTCTGCGCGATCGACGAACCGGCGGTGACGGTGACATCGATCGAGCGGTCATTCTCATAGAGCTGGGTCGAGGGCGCGCCCTGATAGGCTGTCTGCACGGTGGTGAGCACCTCGCTCGCGGACAGGCCATATTGGGCGAGGCGCGGCAGATCGAGGTCGACCCGGACGACCGGGGTGCTCGGCGGGGTCTGGAGCTGGACGTCGGTGGCGCCCGGGACCTTGCCCAAAATCGCCGCGATCTGGTTCGCGATCTTGTCGAGCGTGTCGAGATCGGCCCCATATATGCTGATCGCGAGCGATGCGGTCTCGCCGCTGAGCGATTCCCCGATCCGGTCGCCCAGGAAGGTGAGCACCTCGGTCGAAAGCCCGGGATAGGAATCGAGCACATGGTGGATCTCCGCCTCGACACGATCCTGCTCTCTGCCGCTTAGCCCCAGCTTGAGCTCGACGTGAAATTCGCTGCGCTCGGTCCCCCAATTGTCCTCGCCGCCTTCGGCCCGACCGATCTGCTGCTCGACCGTGGCAATGCCGGGGATGGCCAGCAACCCGCGGGTGATCGATCGGCCATAATCCTCCATTACCGCGATCGAGGTACCCGGCTGGGCGGCGACGCCGAGGACGAAATGCCCCTCCTTGAAGGGTGGTAGCAATTCGGCGGTGAAGAAGAACATGCCGACAATGGCGAGTCCGACCGAGATCCCTGCCGTGATGAAGACGGTACGCGGTGTCGCGCAGGCCTTCGCAAGCCAGATGCCGAAGCGGTCCTTGGCACGGTGCAGGACGGCGGGTTCGTCGGGCAGCTCGGTGCGGCCGATCAGCAGCAGGCAAAGCGCCGGCGTGACGACGATCGCCACCGCGAGCGACGCCAGGGTGGCGAGGATGAATGCCGCCGCGAGCGGGCTGAAGAAGGCGCCCTGCAGACCATGCAGCATGAGCACCGGGAGCAGGACGGCGGCGACGATCAGGGTCGCGTAGATGACCGGCGCGCGGACTTCTAGTGACGCCGACAGGATCACCGCGGCCGGCGCCTCGCCTTCGCCGGCCGATCGCAGCCGCCGGACAATATTCTCGACGTCGATCACGGCATCGTCGACGATCACGCCCAGCGCGACGGCAAGGCCACCGAGGGTCATCGTGTTGATGGTGAAACCGAGCCGGTCCATAACCACGATCGCCGCCAGCAGCGACAGCGGGATGCTGACGAACGAGATCAACACCGTCCGCCAATTGCGCATGAACAGCATCAGCACGATCGCGATCAGCACCGCGCCGATGATCAGATCGTCGAAGATGTTGCCGAGCGCGGTCTCGATAAAATTGGCGGGGCGGTGCAGGCCGGCGCGGATCGTGACGCCCTGCTTCTCGAGTGAGGGCCGCAGCTCGTCGAGCGCGGCCTCGACCGCCAGCGTCGTCGCCAGGGTGTTGGCGCCATATTGGCTCGACATGCTGATCAGCACGCCGGGCTTGCCCATGACGATCGCGCCGCCGGTGGCGGGCGAAGGCGCCATGCGGACATCTGCGACATCGCCGATCCGGACGGTTGTGCCGGCGGGACTCGCGATCTGCGCCGCGGCGATGTCGGCCGCACCGCGCGCCTGCCCGCGCGTGTCGACCAGGATGCGTTGCTGCGGCGTATCGATGAAGCCGCCGCCTGCGACCCCGGTCGAGCCCTGAACCGCCGTTACCAGCTCGGCAAAGCCGATCCCGCGTGCGGCCAATGCCACCGGGTCGGCGCGGACCTCGATGCGCGGCAGGATACCGCCATAGACGGTCGCCCGCGCAACACCGGGCACCGAGAGCAGGCGCGGCCGTATTGTCCACTGGACCAGCGCGCGCAGCGCGGCCGGGTCGAGCCGGTCACTGGTGAAACCGATCTTGAGCAGATCCATGGTCGATGAGGTCAGCGGCGCGACCTTCGGCGCCTTCACCCCGGCCGGCAGCGACGATGCCGCCTCGCCGAGGCTTTCGGCGACGATCTGCCGCGCACGGAACGGCTCGGAGCCCTCGGCGAACTGGATATTGACCAGCGACAGCCCCTGGATCGATTCCGACCGGACCGAGGCGACCCCCGCGGCGCCGTTGACCGCCTGTTCGATCGGCCGGGTGACGAGCTGCTCGACCTGCTCGGCGGTCAGCCCCGGTGCTTCGGTAGCCACCTCAGCCTGAGCTGGCACGAACTCGGGAAAGACGTCATATTTCGCATGAGCGACCGTCAGCACCCCATAGCCGATGAGCAGCAGGGCGATGAACAGTAGCAGCCTCGGAAAACCGAGCGACCAGCGGACGATCGAGGCAAGCATCGCCTATTCGCCCGCCGCGCCGGCCTGCTCTGCGGTATAGAGCTTGGCGGCGCCCCGGATCACGACGATCTGTCCGCTCTGCAACCCGCTGCCGACCAGCAGCCCGCCCGGCCGGGCGACGGTGTTGGATAACGGGATACGATCGAAACGCTGGTCGTTGCGGCGGACATAGACCCAGCTTTGCCCCTGTTGGCGCAGCACGGCCGATGCGGGGACAAACACCCCGCTGGTTGCAGCACCCGCGACAAGGCGGGCGGGCAGCGTCAGGCCGATCGCCATCCCTCCCGCCGGCGCGCCGCGCACCAGGGCCAGCTTGCCGGCAACCGCCTGGCGCGGATCGGCGGCCCGGGCGTTGCCGAGCAGATTGGCGGTGGTGGTCCGCCCGCCACCGAGATCGAGCGTCACCGCGCGGATGGTGGCGAAGCTGGCGCCCGGGGGCGCATCGACCCGGAGCAGCGCGCTGCGGCCAGCGGCCACGTCGCCGAGCAGCGCCGCACGCCGGCTCGGGAACAGGGACGCGATAGCGCTTCCCCATTCGAGGGTGAGGCGGCGGCGCAGCAGGAGCAGTTTTGCGGCATCGCCCCGCGCCTGTGCGGTAGCCGCCTCGGCGGTCTTGCGCGCGACTGTCGCATCGGCCGCGGCCAGCGCGCGCGCGCGTCTGCTTTCAGAGGCAGAAGCACTCGCCGCTGCCGCCGCCGTTTCGATATCGCCGTCGAGCGTCATCAGCGGGGTGGGATCGAGGACATGGGCGAAGCTGGTGACGCTCGGCCGCAGCGTGGCCGCTATGAGCGGGGCGGTCGCGATGCCAAGGCGTGTCTGGGTCGCCTTGTCGATCGTCACGCCTGGCGGTGCCGCGATGGCGGTGATCGGTGCGAGGCCGAAGGCGAGCGCAAGAATCTGGTGGCGCAACATCATGGGCGGGTCTCCAGTTTCTGCATCGCTTGCTCGAACAGCGCCTTCGTTTCTGGATCGAGCGGTGGCCGCGCGGCGGCTTCGAGGTCGATGCGGGCGAGATCGCGCACCCGCCGTGCATCATTGGCGGCAATCCGGCTGTCGAGAAGCGCACCGCGGGCAGCGAGCTCGTCCGTCCGATCGGTTTCCCCGGCATCAACGCTGCGCCGGGCCTGTTCGGCGGCGCGCGCGGCAGTGGCCATGTCCGCCCCGGCCGCGCGCCGTTCGTTGAGCGTGGCCGCGCTGAGCGCATCGCGCGCACTGTCGACCGAGGACAGGACATTGGCCTGCGCGGCTTCGAGCTTCGCGCCCGCTGCCGCCCGCCGCGCCTCGGCCTCGCGGATCGCGGCCCGGTTCAGATCGGACGGCGGCAGGGCGAGCGTGAGGCTGAACGGCAATTTGGTGATGCCGCGCTCATAGGTGTAGCCGGGCCCGATCTGGATATCGGGATATTGCTTGGCGACCTCGGTCCGGACCGCCGCCTCGGCAATGTCGTAGTCCGCCGCCGCGCGCAGCACGTCGGTTCGCGCCAATGCCGCCTCGCCACGCCAGACTGCAAGTTCTCCCCGTCCGGGTTCTGCGAAGGGACGCGGATCAGGGGCGATCGGATGCCCCTCCAAAGCCCTGGCCGGCAAGCCGACCGCGGCGGCGAGGGTCTGCATGCTCTGGTCGCGCCTCGCCTGGGCATCGGCAAGGCGGCGTTCGGCCGTGAGCCGATCGGTGCGTGCCATCAGATGCACCGGACGCGCATCCTCGCCCGACATCACGCGCCGTTCGAAGCGTTCCTCGCGCGTCCTGCGAACGTCCACCGCCTCGCGACCGAGTGCGATCTCGGCATCAGCGGCGCGGAGTTCGATCAGCCCCCTCTCGATCGCAGTCCGCATCGTCCATAGCGCCTCGACATAGTCATAGCCGGCCTGGAGCACGGCGAGATCGGACGAGCCCAGCCGGCCTGTACGGCGCGCGCCCATATCGAGCGGGATACCCAGCGCGGCGCTGCCCAGCCAAGGCTTGTTCGGATTGTCCTGGTGCGAATATTCGGCGGTGAGGGTCAGCGTGCCGAGCGGCCGGACCCGGGCGCTTTTTGCGGCCGCCCGCGTTACGCGAACCGCCGCGGCCGCATCACGGAGTTTAGGTGCGTTGGTAAGCGCCAGCGCCATCAACGACCCTGAATCGAGCGGCCGACCGACGGGCAAGGCCTGACTGCGGGCATCAAAGTCCCGGACGAAAGCGGCGCTATCGACCGGCGCCGGGCGATAGGTCGCGCAACCGCCGAGCAGCAACGGGGGAAGCGCGGGTAGAAGCAGAAAGAGGCGCCACCTCATCGTCGGCCGAAGGGCTTCATATCTTTGCGGCGCCACTGGCATGTCCGGATCGGTCGATGACATCATAATAGGCGACATATCCGACATGGTCAGAGAGCATCCTGCCGTTCAGATCATGGCCGAACGGCACCGAAAGCCGGGTGACGCCCAGCCTATGGCTGCTTCCGGCACTCGACAACTGCCAATCCCGCGCACGCCCCGCCGAATAGCGTGCGTCGCTGGGGATATCGGTCCCGCACGGCGCTGCCGGGGAGAGGCAGGTCGTCAGCGCGTCGATCATCGCCCCCTGGCCCGGCATGCCAGAGCCCCACCGCTTGAGAAAGGCCTGGAAATAGCTCTTCCGGGTGGGCCGCTTGCCGACGTTGAAGTCACCCGCGACGATGACGGGGGTGCCTGGCTTGACGCTCTTCGTCAGAAAGGCGTCGAGGGCGTCGATCTGGCGCCGATAGGCATAGATCGACCGCTCGTCGCTAACATGCGAGGCGCGGCGGGAATTGAGGTGGACGTTGGCGACCGCGATGGGCTCGGCGATGCCGGGCACCGCGATCATCGCCAGGACCACGCCCTTGTTGGCGAGACAGTCGAAACCCGCGCAGGCATAGCTCGGAAAGGCCATGCGCCGCACCGACAGAATCGGATAGTCGGACAGGATCTGGAGCCCGCTATCGACCAGCTTGCCGCTACGCTCACCGCGCAACAGGCTGGCCGAGGCGGCGAAGGCGCGATCGTCGGGCCGAACCGCCGGCGCGCCGGCCAGAGTCTTGTCGGGCCCGTAAGCAACATAGCGATAGCCGCTTTCGGGCCCGATGCTCTTGGCCGCATCGGTGAAGGCTTCCTGCAACACGACGATATGCGGCTGCTCGCCGAGCAGGCGGAGCGTCTCGAGGCGGGTCTGGATCTGCGAGAGATCCTCGTCGCGGTCGAACCGGACCGGCCAGGGCAGTCCTTCGACATTATAGGTCATCAGCGACAGGCGCGGATCCTGCCGGATGTTGGTCATCACGAAGGGCGAATTGCCATTGGCCGCATTCAGGAACACCGGGGTCGACATCGCCGCCGCCATGAACAAGCCGATGGCACCCCAACGCCACATCTTCGATCGCATCAGTTGCTGCTCCACTTCGAACAGCTAGACGGCATGGTGACACCAGACCCGCATTGCGGGTTCATAGCGATGAGAACGTCTGGTTGCTGGTCGGCAAAATGGCTAAGGCGCGCGTGGTGCGAACGTGCCTTGCAGCGCAGTCGACAGATATTCACGAACTCAAAGGTCATGTGCTGCATATGTCGGGGTCGGGCGGGTCGAGCAGCGAGGATTTCAGTACGCCGTCGACAGCGGCGCATGGGATAGTCGGTCGGATTTACGGCAATCTCGGCAAGCTGATGGGTGGCAAGGCCATCGCTGGGCTGATGAGCCTGGCGTACATGGTGATCGCGCTGCGCGGGCTCGGCGTGCACTACTACGGCATATTGATCCTCGTCCATGCGTTCACGATCACCGTCGGCGGCATTATCGAATTTCCCGGGTGGCATGCGGTCGTGCGTTATGGAGCGCAGGCGGCGGAAGCCCGCGACAAGCCGCGCCTCGTTCGGCTGCTGCGCTTCGCGGCGTCCGTCGAGCTGATTGCCGGCGGGCTTGCCGTGTTGACCGCGGCGGTGCTGGCGCCCGTCATCGGGGCGCGGCTCGGCTGGTCCCAGACCGCGATCGACTTCGCCGTGCCCTACAGCCTGGCAACCCTGGCGACCATCCGTGCCACGCCGGCCGGCTATCTCCAGCTGATGGGGCGGTTCGATCTGCTCGGGATCCACAATCTGGTGGCGCCAGCGGTTCGCCTCGTCGGGGCGGTGATCGCCTTTGCGCTTGGGGCGGGGCTGGTGGGTTTCCTGATCGCATGGCTGCTGGCAGCCTTGGCAGAATGGGCTTCGATGTGGCTTTTCGGCCTGATGATCGCACGCCGGCAGCTCGCCGGCGTCCGGATGCTGGGATCGCCGCGGGGCGCGATTGAGGAAAATGAGGGCATCCGCGCCTTCATGATCGCCGCCAATGCCGACATCACCTTCGGTGAACTGGCGTCGCGCATCGCGCCACTGGCGGTAGGCTGGGTGCTCGGGCCCGCCGCTGCCGGCATCTATGCGGTGGCGCAGCGCTTCACGACCGTGATCGCCCAGCCGGCGGGCAATCTCGGCCAGGCCTCCTATGCCGAACTGGCGCGGATGATCGCCGCGGGCGGCCATCACGCCGAAGTGCGCAGGACGCTGCTGAAACTCGTCGCGATCGCGATGGCGGCGGCCGTTCCGTTGCTGATCATCGTCGCCCTTTTCGGCGGGCCGCTGGCGCTGCTGATCGGTGGGGCGGAGATCGGTGCGGCGGGAGGAGTGATGATGTGGCTCGCTGCCGCGCGAACCATATTGCTGGTGGCCCCGCCCGCCAGCGCCGCGCTGGTCGCGCTCGGCCGGCCGGCGCTTTCGGTGTGGGGAAATGTGGCCTCCTCGCTGATAATGCTGCCGCTTCTGCCGCTGCTGATGATCCGGTTCGGCCTGATAGGGGCAGGTTATTACGCTCTGGTGCAGGCGATCGTTGCTGCGGTCCTGCTCGCGGGGCTGGTGTGGCGCGCAAGCGGTGGGAGCCATCACTCCATAGCGAGTTAAGCGGCTTCGGTCAGCGCGGCGAGATGGCTGGCGACGCCATTGGGGATCGAATAGCGCTCGGCGATCGCTCTCAGATGGGCCGGGCGCGGCAATGTCAGCTGATGCTCGATCAGCAACGCCAGGCTGATCGGATCATGCTGCTCGATGATCGCGCAACCTTGGGTCTTGCCGAGCATCGACCGGGCCGCCGGGAAGCAATCGGTGGACAATGTCGGACAATTGGCCGCCATTGCCTCCAGCACCACCGCCGGAAGCCCTTCATAGTCCGAAGGCAGAACCATCATCGCAGCGCCGTGAAAGGCTTCGGCCACATTGTCGACGAAGCCGGGCAGACTAACCCGGTCGGCAAGCCCCAGCCGGGCGACCAGGCTAGTGAGGGCGGCGCGCTCCTCGCCCTCTCCCAATATCTCTAGACGAAGGTCGGGCGCCGGTAGCAGCGCGAAGGCCTCGACCAGCCGCTCGAACCGCTTCTGCCGGGTCAGCCGGCCCACGCCCAATATGGTTCGATGGGGTTTCGGTTCGGTCGGGTCGGCCGGTTCGGCCAGCATCGGCGGCGTGACATAGGGATTGGCCACCGTCCGAAAGATACCAGCGGTCTCCGGAAATGCGACGCGCATCTCCTGCGTCTCGTCGTCGCTCAGGGTCCAGACGCCATCGGCATGCCGGAAGGCGATGCGATAGCTCCATCGCCGCAACCAGCGGACCAAGCCTTTGTGGCGCGAGGAGGCAATCGGATTGGTGGTCTTGAGGTAGAGCCGGGCTTCGTCCTGCCCTGCGAGGTGGCGGGCCGCTGCGACCACGAGTGCCGTGTTGTTGGCGCAGGAAATGATCGCGGACGGGGCCCGCTCTTTCAGATAGCGGGCAAGCCCGGGGATGCGAGCAAGCAGATCGAGCGCCCTGGGTCCTCGGCGCGGGCCGAGATAGTGGATCGGAATACCGTCTCCCGCCAGGTCGACGAGCGCCTGTTCGACATCGCCACCTTGCCGCATGACCACGAGGTCGACGTCCATGCCGGCGGCGGCGAAACCACCTGCCAGATAGGCGGCGACCCGTCCGCTTCCGCCGCGATCGAACTCGTGCAGCACCAGGGTGACGCGAAACATATCCGACCTCACCGGTTCAGGCTGCACTTGCCATGGCGGCGGAGCCGCCCTGCGCATGATCCGACCACCACAGCCCAAGGACCGCAATCGCATAGAGCATGCGGCTATGATTGGCCTCGCCCCGGCGATGTTCGACGAAGAGGCGCTCGACCGCCTCGCGCCTGAGATAGCCGGCGTGGCTCGCACCGCTGTCGAACCAGACCTGGCGCGCATATTCGCCGAAATCGCCCTTGAACCAGGCGGCCAGCGGAATCTGAAATCCCTGCTTCGGCCGTTTCATCACCGATAACGGCAGCAGCGGCGCGATCGCATCGCGCAACACGGCCTTTCCGACATTGCCGCGCAGCTTGCATTCGGCGGGAAGGGTCAATGCCCAGTCGACCAGCTTGTGCGACAGAAAGGGCACCCGTGCCTCGACCGAATGGGCCATGCTCGCGCGATCCAGCCGTGTCAGCATGGCCGACGGCATGTTCAGGCTCAGATCGGCAAAGAGGAATTGCTCCAGCGCCGATTTTTCCCCGTCGTCATTCGCGAAATATTCGTGTTCGAGATCGGCGTAGCTCTGCTCGCTTTCATAGGCCTCCTTGAACTCGCGCCCATAGATGTCGTTGCGCAGGGCATTGCGGCTGATCTGGGTGGCGGCGAAGAACTGCTGATAGCCGTCGGGCAGTTTGACGAATTCGGAAAACCGCTGGGCGTGCTGGCGCAGATAGTTGACCTTGGTCGACCGGGTCAGCGGGATATGGTCGATCATCGAAAGGATATGGGATTTCGGACCGAGCAGGCTGCGGAAGCGCTCGATGTTCCGCGCGTTGCGATGGCGTTTATATCCCGCGAACAGCTCGTCTCCGCCTTCTCCGCAGAGCACCACCTTGACATGTTCCGACGCGAGTTTCGACGCATACCAGGTCGGGATCGCGGCCATATCCGCGAAGGGTTCGTCGAAGCAGCGCTGCACCAGGGGCAGCACATCGATCGCGCGATCGACCTCCAAGTTCAGGACGATATGTTCGCAGCCGAGGTGCCTGGCGATCTCCGCGGCGGCGGCGGTTTCGTCGATCGCCGCTCCGGCATAGCCGATCGTGAACGCCTTGTGGTTGCCATGGCCATTTTTCGTCATCGCCGCGAGCACCGCGGATGAATCGATGCCGCCCGACAGGAAAGCGCCGATCGGGACGTCGGATTGCATGTGACGCCCGACCGTATCGATCAGCATGACCCGCATCTGATAGGCCCAGTCTTTCGCGGACATATGCGGGGCGCTGCGCAGCTTTGCGCGCCAATAGCTTTGCATGACCGGCGGCCCCTCGGCCGGCACCGTCATGAAATGACCGGGGTCGAGCGTGTGCACCTCGGTGAAGATCGAGCGGGGCCGGCGGACATGGCCGAAGCTGAAATAGTCGTGGACCGCCCGATCGTTGATGCTGAACCGGTGATCGGGCAGCGTCCGCAACGCCTTCAGTTCGGAGGCGAAGGCGATCCCGCCCGCCTGTTCGGTCACGTAGAGCGGTTTGATGCCGAGGGGGTCCCGGGCCAGGGTCAGGACCCGACGGTGCCTGTCCCAGATCGCGACGGCGAACATGCCCTCGAGCTTTTCCCACGCGTCGTTTCCATGAACGACAAAGGCGGCCAGGATCGTTTCGGTGTCGCTGTTCGTGCGGAAATCATAGCGTTCGCAAAGCGACTTCCGAAGCTCCATATGGTTGTAGATTTCGCCGTTGAAGACGATCGAGAAGCGGCCCGTGGGGCAGTAGATCGGCTGATGCCCGCCGGGCAGGTCCAATATGCTCAAGCGCCGCATCCCGAAGCCGAAGTCTCCGTCGGTGAAGATGCCGGAATCGTCGGGCCCCCGATGGCGGATCGCGTCGCATTGCGCCGTGATCGCCTCTGCCGAAATTGACCGTCCCCGCCTGCGGTACCAGCCAGCGATGCCACACATTGAAAGCCCCCAATTCTTTCTCGCGCATGAGCGCTCCTGGCCAAGACGCCACGCCTCGCCCGCAGCCGCAGCACGCCGATGAATCAGCAGCGGAAAAGTTGATCGTGGACGATGCGGGATCGCGTCGGCGGTGGCGTCTGCGTCACATGAAGATCGGATTCTTGTTCAATCACGACCAGGTCCACCAGGTCGCGCACGCCCTTCCCATCGCGCTCGCGCTCGCTCAGCGGGCGCCATCGATCGAGGTGGTGGTCGCAACCACCAACGCGCGGCTGACGGCCGAGGTGGTGCGGATGGCCGGGGCCCGGACGGCCGAACTGACGCTGGTCGAACTCGGCCTTCGCCGGCCGATGACGCGGCTGCTGGCGCGCGGACTCGAATGGGCGCTGCCGGTCACGAAGATCGGCGTCTATCGCGACAATCTCGATTTCTTCGCCGGCCTCGATGCGCTCGTCGTCACCGAGAAGACCTCGCTGATCCTGAAGACCCGCTACGGCCTCGGTCTCCCGATCGTCCACACCCGGCATGGCGCCGGCGATCGGGCGATCGGTTTCAACCGCGCCAGCGCCGGCTTCGATCAGGTGCTGGTGTCAGGCCCCAAGATCCGCGAGCGGCTCGTCGCCGAAGCCCAAGTCGACCCCGCGCGGATCAGCACCGTCGGCTATGCCAAATTCGATCTGGCCCCCGAGCGCCCCCCACGCTTACCCTTCCAGACGAACGGCAAACCGACGGTGCTGTATAATCCGCATCCCTCGCCGCATTTGTCCTCCTGGTTCCGGCATGGCCGGGCGGTGCTCGATCATTTCCTGCATGACGACCGCTACAATCTGATCTTCGCGCCGCACGTCATGCTGTTTCACCGCAAATATGTCGTGACGATCGACAGGCTGCGGATCGATCGTCCAGGACTGATCGACCAGCGCTATCATGACGCCCCGAACATCCACATCGACCTGGGCAGTTCGGCGTCGACCGACATGACCTATACTATGGCGGCCGACATCTATCTCGGCGACGTCAGCAGCCAGATCTACGAGTTCCTCCATCGGCCGCGGCCCTGCGTCTTCCTCGACAGCCATCATGCGTCATGGCGGGGCAATCCCAATTACGCGCATTGGTCGGCGGGTCCGGTCATCACCGATCCGGCCAATCTGCGTGCCGCGATCGAATGGGCACAGGTGGCCAGCGCGCGCTATCTACCTACCCAGCGCGCCTTGTTCGATCATAGTTTCGATCTGACTCAGGAGCCTTCGGCGATGCGTGCGGCGCGGGCGGTGCTGGACTTTCTCGAACGGCCCGAAGCGCTGCTGTCAGCGGCAGACACCGCCGGCGAAAAGGCCGCCTGATCGGGATCAGGCGATAATCGATCGAGCACGGCGCGGCCCGCCGCCTCGAAGCTGTCGGGCGCGAACTTTTGCAGGACCATCTTGCGGGCCTTGCTACCCATGGCCGCCAGCCGTTCGCGGTCGCGCACCCACCAGGCGATCTTCCGGGCAAGCAGTTCCACCGAACCGGGCGCCGTCAGGTCTCCCGTTTCTCCGCTCTCGATCGACATCTGCAGCTCGCCAACGGCCGAAGCGATAACCGGAAGCCCGGCCTGCATCGCCTCATGGGCCGCAATGCAGAAACCCTCTGCCCAGGACGGTTGAACGTAAAGGTGCAAGCTGGCGAGGAACGCCGCCGGGTCGGTCGCATAGCCCGGAAAATGCGCGTTGGTCAGCCCGTTTGCCTCGGCATAGGCGAGCAATTCGTCACGTTGCGCGCCTTCGCCGCAGATGATCATTTCGAAATCCACGCCCATTGCTTGCAGCGCGACTGCCGCTCGCAGCAGGACATCATAACCCTTGACCCGGTGGAGGCGGCCGAGGCTGCCGATGCGCAATGTCTCGCCAGGCCTGCAGGCCGATGCTTGCGGTGCCTCGGGATCGGCACGGAAGATCGGCCAGGTCATCAGTCGATCCGGCGGCACGTTCAGCCTGCGCGCGGTCAGCATCGCCACGACCGCCGAATCCGCGACCCAGATCGCCGAGAGGCGTCGCGTGAGCCTGAGCAGGCGGAGGTTGGCGGGCTTCAGGAATATGTTGTGCTGCCAGCTGATGACGGGAAGCCCCAGCCACTTGCCCGCCAACTGGCCCAGCAACGTGGCGCGGGTGAGCGAGGTCCACAAATGGGTCGGCTGCCAGGTCCGCAACTCCTCAACCAGCCAGCGCAGCGCCCGCCAATGATCCTTTTCGCCGCCATCGCGGATGTCGGAGGCGATGTTGGCATCATCGAGCAGGCGCTGTCCCCGGCCATCGCGCCGCGTCAGCGCGAACACGCGCACCTCCACGCCGTAATTCCGCATCACCTGGACGATTGCCGGTACCGGTGAGGTGGTCCCGCCGCCTTCCATCGAGTTGATCACATAAGCGATACGAATCCGGCCTCCGTTGCGATCGACGGGGCCTGAGCTGTTGGAGCTGGCGTAGGTCATTAAGCGGCTGACGCCACCATTGCGGCGATCCCGCACGGCTGCTCGAAAAATAAACTTGGTGCGGCTTTCGTGCCGGCTCGGCGTCCTGATCATCGACGGGCAAAGCTTGCCAGTCGACGCTGTGGGAGGCGACGGCATGGGTATTGAAAAGCGAAATTGGGATTGGGCCGCCTTCGCCGCGCTGGGCGGAATGGCGTCGCCCGCGCTTGCCGCGCCGATGCTGATCCCATGCAGCCATTGCGTGATCCTCGGGACGACCGAGTCGGGAAGGCCAATGCGGCAGCGGCCCAAGGCCGTGCAAACTTCACCGCGGCTCGGCTATGACTCCTCCTTCCATTCAGGGCCCGCTGCGGCGGCCGGGGTAAGTGATCGCTTTGCTTCACGCCTGTTCGGATCGGCGGGGGACGGCTTCGCGATCGAGACGAGCCGGCGGGTGGTCAAGCGCGCCATCTCGCCCGATCGGACCGGCGGCACGCGCGAGAAGCTGTCCTCGGGCTCGCTGCTGCTGCACTATGACGGTCATGTCGGCGAGGATGACATGCTCTCGCTCGGCATCGGCGGATCCTATGAGAAGCGCCGCTTCGCGCTCGACCTTTCCAACGGCCACATGATCCGCAGCCGCTCGGTCGGCGTCGAGGGCGCCTGGAGCCACGGCACCCATTGGCGCCTGTCCGCCGGTTATCGGGACGATATGGGCGGCAAGAGCAGCTCGGCGCTGGCCCGCGCCATCGAAATGGCCGAAGGCGCCGGCAGGACCCAGCAGGGGCCCTGGATGGCGATCGCCTTCACGCCTGGCGACGCCGGTAAGGAACCGCCGGTCTCTTTCGGGCTCAGGATGCAGGCGATGCATTTGTCGCAGAGCGATCGTCTGGCGCTCGGCGCAACCTCTCGGCAGGATAATCGTGTCGCCTTCACCACGTCGATCCGGTTCCGCTGATGGCGACGATCATGCTCGACCGCGCTGCTCGGGATGTCTATGCGGCGGCGTCGCACACGCGCGTTCATGCGGCGCCCGTGAAGGCGCTCAGACAGAAGGCGGTAATGACCGAGGACGGCCTCGAAGCGATCTTCATGACACATCGTCCGATGCTCCTGCGCTTCTTCAGGGCGCGCGGTGGTGCTGATGTCGACGATCTGCTGCAGGAATTATGGTTCAAGGTGCGATCGGCTCCGTCGGGTCCGATCGCCGAGCCGAGCGCCTATCTGTTCCGTATGGCCGACAATCTGCTGCTCGACCGACGGCGCGGCGACATACGGCGGGCGAAGCGCGACGATCAGTGGACCGGGCTGACCCGGGGCGCGGTGATCGACGTAGCGGATACGCCTTCCGCCGAACAGGTGATGATCGCGCGCCAACGGCTCGGCATTGTCGACAAGGCGATCGACGCGCTGGGCGAACGGACCGCGACGATCTTCCGCAGCTATCGGATAGACGGCGTCAGCCAGCGCGACATCGCGAAGACCCTGGGGATCAGCCTCAGCGCAGTCGAAAAGCATCTGCAGAAAGCATATCGTGCGCTGGTCGACATCCGGGAAGGATTGGATGCGGATTCGCCGACCGGGCGGCGTCTTGGCGTCGAAGGAATGAACGATGTCACAGACTGAGGACAAGAAGCGAGAGGAGGCCGCGGCCTGGTTCGTCAACCTGCGCGATCCCGCGACGGCCGACTGGGAAGGCTTCATGGCCTGGCTGGAAGCCGATCCCGCGCATAATGATCTCTATGAAGCGGTAGCCTTTGCTGATGGCGACTATGGCGATCTCGTCGAGGATGCGGCGCGGCCGCAGCCGTCGAACGACAATCCCCATATCGAACGCCGCCGGATAGGCCGGTTCGCCGGCTGGGCTGCCGCCGCCGCCGCAACCGTGGCCGCAGTGAGCTATCCGCTGCTCACCACCGCGCCCGCTACCTATGCGGTTGAGACGGGAATCGGCCAGCGCCAGACGGTTAGCCTCGATGACGGGACCCGGATCGAGCTGAACGGCGATACGCGGATCACCCTGCGGCAGGGCGACAATCGCTATGCGTCGCTCGATCGCGGCGAGGCGGCGTTCACCGTCGTCCATGACGAACGCAATCCCTTCACCGTCCATGTCGGTGACGATCAGCTTCAGGATGTCGGCACCGTGTTCAACGTCGTACGCGACGGTGCCATGGTCGAAACCGCGGTCGCCTCGGGGGCGGTGCTCTACAATCCCGATGGCGAGGCGGTTCGGGTCGATGCAGGGCGCGTGCTGCGCGTCGCGGCTGGCGATGGGAGCGTGACGCTCGGCCAGGTCGCGCCGATCGAGGTGGCGGCCTGGCGGCAGAACAAGCTGATCTACAAGAATGCGAAGCTTGGGAAGGTCGCCGCGGATCTGTCGCGAAACCTCGGGACCCACTTTCGTATATCCCCGGACATTGCGGCCAGGCCGTTCAGCGGCGTAATCATCCTTGGTGGCGATCAGGCCACGTTGTTTCCGCGGATCGCGGCGATGCTGGACGTGACGATAACTCATGAAGCTGATGGTTGGCGGTTGTCGTCGCGGACGCGTGACAGCCGTTAGATGGTTTGCACTGGTGATGATGGCGGCTTCCCTTCCGGAGCCTGCCTGCGCGCGTGATCGCTTCGCTTTCGACATCCGCGGCGGCCCGCTGTCCGACGCGATCGTCGCGCTCGGCGTTCAAGGGGGGATCAACATCGGTCTTTCGGATGCCGGCGCACAGCGGGTGCCCGTTCCTGCGATAAAAGGGCGTCTCACCGTCGAAGAGGCGCTCCGCCGGTTGCTCGACGGCACAGGGTTGCGGGCGGTGCCGATCGATGGGCGGACCTATATCATCGCGGCCGCCCGGGCCAAGCCGGTGAAGCGGGCGCCGGTGCCGCCGGTCATCGAAACGTCAACGGCCGCGGACATTGTCGTCACAGCCAGCAAGCGCGACACGCGGCTCCGCGACTTCCCCGGCAGCATCGCCATGCTCGACGCGACGCGAGAGGGCCTCAACAGCAGCGCGCGCAATGGCACCCAGTCGATCGTCAACAGCCTGCCGGTTCTCACATCGACCCATCTCGGCCCCGGCCGCAACAAGCTGATCATCCGCGGCATCGCCGACAGTAGCTTCTCGGGGCCTACCCAGGCGATCGTCGGCCAATATTTGGGCGAAATCCGGCTGAACTACAACGCGCCCGATCCCGACCTGAACCTTTACGACATGGCCAATGTCGAGGTGCTCGAGGGGCCGCAAGGCACGCTCTACGGAGCGGGTTCGCTCGGCGGCATCGTCCGCCTGGTTCCCAATCCGGTCGATCTGTTAGACGCCTCCGCCTCGGTCGCAGCTGGGCTCGTCATGGTAGATCGCGGCGGGCCGAGCAGCGACATGGCCGGGATGATCAATCTTCCGGTCATCGGCGGGACCATCGCCGTGCGCGGCGTCGCCTACCGGACGATCGACGGCGGCTACATCAAGGACGCGCGGCGCGGGGTCGACCATATCAACCGCTCGAAGACCCAGGGCGGGCGGCTCAGCCTGCGCATCGACCCGGGCGACGACTGGACGGTCGTCGTCGGCGGGACGATGCAGGACATCAACAATGCCGATGGCCAATATGCCGAGCGCGGGCTGCCGCGCTACACCCGGCGGAGCGCCATCGCGCAGCCGTTTGACAATGATTATCGGCTCGGCGAACTGCTCATCACCAAGAAGTGGAGCAATATGACGCTCGTCTCGGCGACCGGGGTGGTTCAGCACGATATCGGCCAGCAATTCGACGCGACCCCGCCGCGGCAGGCAGCCCCCCAGGTCTTTCATCAGAAGGGCCACATTACCTTATTCTCGAACGAGAACCGCCTGTCGCGGCAGCGCGCCGATGGAAGCGGCTGGCTGATCGGCACCAGCTTCATCTCCAACAGCGAAAGACTGACCCGCGATCTGGGCCCCTTGTCCGCCCCGCAACGTATCGCCGGCGTCCGCAACGCGGTATCGCAGGGAGCGCTCTATGGCGAACTCAGCTTCACGCTGGGGCCGCAGCTGATCGTGACCGGTGGCGCGCGGGTCGCCTATAGCCGGCTGATCGGCGAGCTGATCGACAGCAGCGTCGAGACAAGCGAGCCCAGCCGGTCCGAGGTCGAGGTCCTGCCATCGCTGGCTTTCAGCTGGAGGCCCATGCGGGGGCTGACGACCTACTTGCGCTATCAGGAGGGCTTTCGTCCGGGTGGTCTGTCGGTATCCGCAGGGCCGATCGGAGTAGTCTCGCAACGCTTCCAGGGCGACAGCATATCCACCTTCGAAGGCGGCGCCCGCTTTCACGATCCCCAGCATGATCGGTTCGCCGCATCGATCAGCCTTTCCTATGCACATTGGGAGCATATCCAAGCCGATCTGGTTGACGGCGGTGGACTGCCGATCACCGCCAATATCGGCGATGGACGCATATTGGGCCTGGAATTCAACGCGAGCTGGGCCATCGTGTCGGGCGTGCGGATCGAGGGTGGGCTCTTCCTCAACGACAGCGAACTGGTTCGACCCGACCCCGGCTTCGAGGACGCGCTGCATGGCGAATTGCCCAATGTCGGCCGGCTGGGCGCGCGGGCCGCGCTGGCATTCGAGCGGCCGCTGTCGGAGCGCTGGTCTTTGTCGGCGCGGGGCTCGGTTCGTTATTTCGGCCATTCAACCCTGGGCGTGGGCAAGCAGCTCGATCTCGAGCAGGGCAATTATGCCGAGACCGCGTTCAACGCGCGCGTCGGCACGCAGCGCTTCGGGGTATCGCTCGATGTGACCAACCTGCTCAACAGCGCGAAGAACCGCTTTTCGCTGGGCAATCCCTTCGGGGTGATAGACGGCCGGCAGATCACGCCGCAACAGCCCCGCACCATCCGGTTCGGCTTCGATGCTAAATTCTGAACGGCGGCTGCTCGCTTCGATCCACGACGTCTCGCCGCGTTTCCTCGATCCGGTCGATCGGCTGGCGGACAAGCTCGCCGGGCATCTGGGCGGCCCGCGCTTCGCGATGCTGGTCGTGCCGGACCATTGGGGCGAGGCGCCGATCGCCGGCGATGCGGGCTTTCGGGCACGGCTGCGCGACTGGCACGCCGCCGGCGTCGAGATGTTCGTCCATGGCTGGTATCATCGCGACGAAGCGGCGCATTCCGGCAGCGTCGCGAGTTTCAAGGCGCGACACATGACCGCTGGCGAAGGCGAGTTCCTCGGCCTCGCCCGTGGTGAAGCGCTGCGGCGCATGCGCGAAGGAAGAGCCCTGATCGAGGACATATTAAGTGCCCCCGTCGCGGGCTTCATCGCCCCTGCCTGGCTTTACGGACCCGGCGCAATGGCGGCACTCGGCGAGGCGGGTTTCGCGATCGCCGAGGATCATATGCGGGTCTGGTCCCCGCTGACGGGCGGCACGCTGGCGCGTGGCCCAGTGCTTACCTGGGCGAGCCGCAGCCGTTCGCGGATCGCCGGTTCGCTGCTTTTCTCGGGGCTCGCCGGCCGCGCTCTGGGGCGGATGCAGACCGTTCGCATCGCGGTGCATCCCGGCGACGCGTCGGTCCCATCGCTCCTCGAAAGCATCGATCGCGCATTCGTGCGGCTGTCGCATGGCCGGATGCCGGGACGATATGGAGATTTGCTCGGTCCTGCCTGAATCGCAGCGATCGAGATGCGGGTAGTCGATGGTGGTGGCGTCCTGCGATCGACAGGGCAAAGCGACGAGGACCATCGTGCCATCCAGCGTACAGGTCGCATCTACCAACCTTCCTTCGATCGAACTTCCGACCCGCAACTGGCAAAGGTGGCTCTTCGCCGCGCTCTCGCTCGTGCTGCTGGCGGTGATCGTTCATCAACTGGGAAGGCTCGATGCGCGCCAACTCATCGACAGCATCCCGGCCAGTCCGGGCTTCTGGCTGGCGTTCGCCGGCTATTATCTCGCCTTGCCGGTCTCCGAATGGCTGATCTACCGGCGGCTCTGGCGCCTCCCGGCAGAGGGTTTTCGGGCGCTGCTGCGCAAGCTGGTCAGCAACGAGGTGCTGCTCGGCTATAGCGGCGAGGCGTCCTTCTATGCCTGGGCGCGGCGGCATGCCGGTCTGACCAGCGCGCCCTTCGGGGCGATCAAGGACGTCAGCATCGCCTCGGCGCTCGCCGGCAACATCGTCACCCTGATCATGGTCGCGATCGCCTGGATGGTGCTGGGGAAGTTCCACAATGGCATCGAGGCGCAGCATATTGGGCTGTCGGTGGCGGTCATGCTGCTGATCTCGTTCGCGGTGGCGCTGTTCAGGCGCAAGCTGTTCTCGCTGCCGGCGGCCCAGCTCCGTTTCATCCTGGCCGTGCATCTCGGCCGTCTCGCGGCGACCACCCTGCTCTCGGGGCTGCTCTGGCATTTCGCGCTGCCCGAGGTGGCGATCAGCTCCTGGGTATTGCTGGCGGCGCTACAGCTGCTGGTGACGCGCTTGCCCTTCCTGCCGAACAAGGATCTCGTCTTCGCCAGCGCCACCCTAGCGATCGTCGCCCGCGGTAGCGAAATCGGCCGGCTGATAGCGATCGTCGCGAGCCTGATTCTCGTCACCCACCTGCTGGTCGGGGTCGCGCTGGTTGCCGCCGATCTGATCGACGAAGCCCGCGCATGATCGTCGCGACGATGTTCCTGCTGACGATGATGCGGTCGTCGCCGGAGCTCGGAACGCATGAAGGCCGTTGCCGGCCGGGCGAAGCCGGTCCGGCGATCCTGGTCGATGTCGCCGGGCTCCGGGATCGGAAAGGCCTGCTGAGGCTCGAACTCTATCCCGCCAATGACGATGACTTCCTCGCCGACGACAATGTCCTGCTCTCGGCGGGCAAGGCCTTCGCCCGGGTCGATGCTCCCGTACCGGAAACGGCTGCGGTCCGGATTTGCATCAAGGTGCCTCGGCCGGGCAGCTACGCCCTGTCGCTGCTCCATGATCGCAACGCCAATCGCCGGTTTGACCTCGCGGGCGACGGCATCGGCTTTCCGGGCAATCCCCGGCTGGGCTGGTCGCGGCCGAGTGCGCAGCGCGCTGCGGTGCAGGCAGGGTCGGGCGTCACCCATGTCGGAATACGGCTCAACTATCGGCGCGGCCTGTCCATGCGCCCTCTGGAGGCTCCATGAAGATCGTCGATGTCAGCGCCTTCTACTCCCCCGAAGGCGGCGGCGTGAAAGCCTATGTCGAGCAGAAGCTGCGCGCGGTGACTGCGCTCGGCCATGAGATCGTCATCGTCGCGCCGGCCGCTACCGACCGGATCGAGCATCGCGGCGAAGGCGCGCGGATCGTCCATGTCGCCTCGCCGGCGATGCCACTCGATCGCCGCTATCGCTATTTCACCGACGCGACCGCCGTCCACGCAGTGCTCGATGCCGAGCGGCCCGATTTCGTCGAGGCGTCGTCGCCATGGCGGACCGCGTCGATCGTCGCCGGCTGGCAGGGCGATGCGCCCCGCGCGCTGATCATGCATGCCGATCCACTGGCCGCGTACGCCTATCGCTGGTTCGGACCGATCGCCGACCGCGCCACGATCGACCGGCGCTTCCAGTGGTTCTGGAATCATCTCCGCCGCAACGCGCGGCGTTTCGACAGCGTGATTTGCGCCAACCGAGATTTCTCGCGCCGGCTGCGCGAGGGCGGCGTGCCCAATGTCGCGACCATCCCGTTCGGAATAGACAAGGGGCTGTTCGATCCCGGCCGCCGCGACGAGGCGGTGCGGCGCGAACTGCTTGCCCGGTGCGGGCTGGACAATGGCGCAACCCTGTTGCTCGGTATCGGGCGACATGCTCCCGAGAAGCGCTGGCCGATGGTGATCGACGCTTGTCAGCGGGCGAGCCTACGCCGGCCGATCGGGCTGGTGCTGATCGGCGGTGGCCGCGAGACCGCGAAGATCAGCCGGCATATCGGTCATAACCCGCATGTTCACATGCTGGCGCCGATCACCGATCGGGCGTTGCTCGCCCGGGTGATGGCGAGCGCCGATGCGCTGATTCATGGCTGCGAGGCGGAGACCTTCGGCCTGGTCGCGGCCGAGGCGGCGGCTTCGGGCCTGCCGCTGATCGTTCCGGCCGAGGGTGGCCCCGCCGATCTCGTCCTGCCCGAATGCGGCGAGACTTTCGCCTCGGCCGATGTCGAGGCCGCTGCCGCGGCGATCGAGCGCCTGCTGCGTCGCGACCGGACGGTCCTGCGCGCCACCGCGGCGGCGACGACAGACCGGATCGGAACGATGGAGGACCATTTCGGCGATCTTCTCGCTGAATATGCGTCCCTGTCCGATCGCGCGCGGCGGGTCGCATGACGGTGATGGAGCCCGGCTATCCCTTTGGCCTGCAGGCGGCGCACATCGCCATCGTCATGCACGACTTTTCGACCGGCGGCAGCGAGCGGATCGCCATCCGGCTGGCCAACCAATGGGCACGAGCGGGCCGAAAGGTGACGATCCTGTGCGGCGTGTCGCAAGGGCCCGCACGGGCTCTGGTGGATCCGATGATCGACGTCATCGGTGTGTGGCCGGAGATACCGCGCAGCTGGATGTCGCGCCTCGCGCTGGGCAGTGCGCTGGCCGACTGCATCGCGCTGCTCCGGCCCGATATCGTCTTCGCGCCGGGCAATTTCCACATACCCGTGATCGGCACTCTGGCGCGGATGATGGGCGCCGATCGACCGGTCACCGTGTGCAAGCTCAGCAACCCGCTTCGGCGCCCCGGCCGCCTCTCCCTCTTTCAGGGGCTGTTCGAGGCGCTGATAAGGCGGTTCGCGGGATCGATCGACAGCTTCGTCGCCATGTCGACCGCTTTGGCCGAAGAGGCGCAGACGGTGCTGCGTCCGCCATCGGTGCGGCGGATCTACGAACCCAATATCGATCCCAGCCTGTCATGGTCGGGTCGTCGCCTGACGCCGCGCGAGAGGACGATCGTCTGCGCGGGACGGCTCGTCCGACAGAAGAATTTCGCGCTGGCGATCGAGGCCTTTGCCCGGCTCGACCGGGCGATGGCGGTACGCCTGCGGATCTTCGGCGAGGGCGAGGAACGGATCGCCCTCGAGAAAATGGTCGATCGCCTGGGCCTCAACGACCGGGTCAGCTTCGAGGGCTATGTCCCCGACATCCGCCCCTTCCTCGGGCAAGCCAGCCTGTTCCTTCTCAGCTCGCGGTTCGAGGGCTACCCGGCGGTGCTGATCGAGGCGCTGTGCGCGGGTGTGCCGGTGGTGACGACCGATTGCTCGCCTGCCCTGGCCGAGATCATGATCGACCCCGCGTTCGGACGGGTCGTACCGGCGACGGCCGAAGCGATCGGCGGGGCGCTGTCAGCGATGCTAGAGGACAGATCGGCGCAGCTCGATCCCACCATGCTGCTCGATCGGCATCGCGCCGACGCTGTGGCACAGGACTATCTCGATCTGTTCGATGAACTCGTCGGCGCGCGCCACCAGCGGAAGTGCGCTAGCCCGATATAACCGTGGCGATCGCGCTGGCCGCTCGCAGCGCGGCGGGGATGTCGGTCGTCGAGATGCCGTGCGCGAACATCTCCTGCTGTACCGACCGATAGACGTCGGCATGCCATTCCTCGGCGATGTGCAACTGGCTTCGAAAAAGGCCGGGGTCGTCGATGACATGGCCCGCCTTCCAGTCTGAGAAGCGCGGATCGATCATGTCGGTGCCGATGCGATGCGCATTGAGGAAGGCGCAGGGGCGCGGGCGGACGATGAACTCGTATAATAGGCCGCCGAAATCGCCCAGATAGAGGTCCGCCATATCGCCATAGGCGCGCGCTTTCGAAGCGCTGCCATCGAGATCGACATGGATATTAGGCGCTTGCAGATAGCGTTGCTCCAGGCCTCGAACATGGATCGGTAGCAACCGGTCCTTTGCCCTGACGAGCCGATGTTCGAACAATCGGGGATGCGGCGCGAAGATGAGCCGATGGTCGTCATGTTCGACAAACCAGTCGAGAATATTGCGCCCCCAGCGATGCCAGGACGACATGTCGGGGGAGTGATGCGGGCTGTAAAGGACTATCTTCCGCCCGTCCGCCGCGGGAGCCGAACCCTCGGGCAGCCCAGGCGTATCGAACAGCGGGCAACCCACGACCGAAATCCGATCGGAGTCTATCCGGCCCTCGGAAGCAAGCCTGAACCTGCTTTTCTCTCCCGCAACCAGCATGTGATCGAAGGCTGCGCAATCCGCTTTCATCTGCGCACGATCATTGGCGCCCGGGCAGAGATAGATGGTCTTGCGAGCAGATGGACCGGTGCGGGATGATGCGGCTTCGGGGCGCGACACCACGAGACCGTCCAACCACGGCAGCACATCGGTCTCGAGCAACACAGCCCGCGGGTCGACCGCGGACGCCCGACCCCGTCGGTTGGCGATCAGGCGGAGATGGGTTGGATGCGCGCCCTTGCCTTGGGAGCAGCGATCGACTTGATCCGCCGCAGCTTTGCCCGTGGTAAGAATGTGCACGGCCCATTGGGGTTGGGTCCGGGCAAGCGCCTCGGCCACAGGGAGCATATGGGCAACGTGGTGGGCGTCGTTGCCGGCAATCAAGAATCCAACCTGCATGCCCCCTTGACGGCGATGTGTCCCGAAACCCGCATCCCGGGTCGCGATATCTGCGCGGCTTCCTGCGAACATCGAGGGGGGGTGGGTCGGGGGTTGTAAGTTGTTAGCTGCGGACCGCATCCGGTCGAAAATTCTCAGAATTGCAGATTGATGTTTTGAGACGCCTAATCTGCAAAAACTGGAGAGCGCGGCACGTCCCCGAGACAGCTCGCCGGTACCACGGGGGAAACAGATGGCGGCCTCGCGCCTAGACCCGGTCGTTCGCCTCCGCCACCAGCCGCACCGAAAGTGGACGTCTAGAGCGCTCTACCTGAATGACCGCTTCCGACCCATAGCGGTCATCATAAACGTTGGATAAGACAAAAGAATGAGGCGTCTCGTACAACTTGCTCGGATAGGGGGATTGATGCTCGCCGCCTTGTCCAGTTGTTCGCCAGAGCCGACAAAAAAGGCGCCGGACCTGCCGCGTTCACAAGCTGAAAAAGGCGAACCAGTTTGGAAGACGGTGACCAAATCCGACATCGAGGTAGCCAACAAGCTTACGGGCCGACGTTATCTCGCGTCGATCTTGATGTTCCCGGGAGCTAAACCCTGCCCATTCTCTTTAGAGGCCACCGCCCCATTCTGCGCTGAGGTGACGTCATCCGGTCAGTTCGACCCGTATATCAAGAGCGTCACCGTGACCAAGGCGAAGCGTAGCGAATGGGGCCATTGGGTGAGCGGATGCATGAACGAATCGTGCTTTTACCAGGGAGATAAGGGGGACGTTCTAGATACAGCCGGCGAGGTGCAGTCCTACATTAAATCCGGATCATGGCTCGTTGACGTATTTACGTATCGGCACGAGATAGCAGGCTACAGATTTTTCGACTTCAAACCTTCATCGCGGATTATCCGCATCCACTGCTTTATCGTGCGCCAAGATGCTCCCGGCATTGCTCGCGCGTGCAGGACCGGGCCTCATCGGGATTTGCCATGATTTTCTGGCTAGTGGTCACACTCGCGTTGCTCGTCTGGAATGCTATATATTGCACGCTCAAGATCGTTGCCGACTTCCGGAGCCCAAAGCCCGCGAGCGGGGTCTGGGGCTTATTTGCACTTGCTGGTGTGCTGTCGACGCTCGCACTAGCGGTATTGTCGTTCGGAATCACCAGATCGGGTATCTAGTTGCTTCGTCCGCTTCGCACCCTGAGCGGACGGGTGGCAACCAGCCATCGCGTTAGTCACCAAGGAGGCGGCGTTTTCCCCTCGGGTATCTCGGTGACCTCGAAGTCGGGGTGGCTGCCCTGCCAGCAGCTTGCCTCAGCGCAAGAGAAGTTGGAGGCGATGAGGTCACGAACTTGTGTCGCCACCCCGCAGTCGGCGGCGCGAGTTGGATCGAACAATAGGTAGGGCCTAGGGTTCAGCGTATCCACCAATCGTAAATAGTCCCGCAGCTCCCTGATGTTCATACGCTTTCCGCCCGCAAAACTAGCCTTTCCACGCACATCGATCCAATATTTCAGCCATCGGTCGGTTCGCCCCGTTTGTGGAGAGTCCCATCCTGCAAGGGCGCTAGGGCAGTCAGGCCCAACGGGCCGCGCTCGCGAGTTCATCCAAATGACGAGCCCGATTAGGCACAGAACAGCCGCGAGCAACGCTGATCTTCCCCACAGTCTCTGTGCACCGTTCATGTCCGAACTTAATAGCAGATATCGTCCGTTATCCACCCTCAACGGCTGGGCCGACAGCGCCCCATAGCGGTCATTGGAAAGGCAACCTAAATAGCCCACATGTCCAAGCTTCTCGCCATCGGCACGTTGTTCGTCACTGTCACCGTTGCTGCACCACCCGCACTGAGGGGACCGTTCATCGCAGCCAACGGCGTGACGGTCTGGATGCAGTCGTATGATGAAGCCCAGCTTCTCTTTGAAGCCGTGGCTCCACCAATCGCGCTTCGCGAAAGAAACTACGCCAATGTTAGCGGCAGGCGCTCCGCGACCCCAACCGTTGATGTGCGGCTGGTCGGCAATATTGCTTATGCTGGCACGCAACCACGCCATTACGATCACGCATATTTCGCCAGTGGTCAGCAGGCGAACTTGAAGATCATCGACACCGGCATGTTGCCTTGCGGCGATGGTTCATGCGCGCCTAGCGACGACTTCGTTCCCTGCCCGGACCATTGCGCGTACCACGAACGGTTCGTCATTGAGCTTCCTCGGCGTACAGTGAAAAAACGCGCCGAGAACGGCATGCTCACTATCCGATTACACGCGAAGCGTGGGGACTATGAGATCATCAAGGTGCCGGTGGCACACTTAAACGCCGTGCGCGAGATTGCTGGTCGAGAGCATTAGTCTTAGAACCGATCACGTCCGCCTTCCACCCGTTGCGGTAAACCCGGTGCTGTGAGATGCCAGCAGTATGCCAAGTTTTGATCGCATCGGCGCGCTGGAAATTGCGGAGGCGATTGCTGAACGCATTGGCTCCTACGTCGATATGAACTTCATGCAGTTCTTGGCAGTCGATG
Source organism: Sphingomonadaceae bacterium (assembly GCA_947476735.1). Lineage (GTDB taxonomy): Bacteria > Pseudomonadota > Alphaproteobacteria > Sphingomonadales > Sphingomonadaceae > Rhizorhabdus. Next base: position 9,620 of record CANJRZ010000005.1, on the reverse strand, counting down.
GAGACAGCGTGCGCTGCTGGTATATGAATAGCGGCGGCAAAGGTCCCACATTCGACATCGAGCTAAGGAGGGGGGCAGATGGTTGGACCCTTCATCTTGCCGAATTGCCGCCCGGCACGGAGCAGGAAATCGAGGTTCCCTGATCGTCCGCTTTCCACCCTCATCGGTCATGCGGCAATCGACCCATTGCGGTCATAGGCAAGCGCACGCTATTCCATCTAACATGGCCGTGCCTCTGCTCACCCTCGAACACATGGACACCGGGGTCACGTTCTATCATGCCGCCGATGAGCGGGCATTTTTCGAGTGGCTGCAACGCATTCCTTGCGTTTCGAGTGTGGCAGGTGAGGGCCGTCGCGGGTTAGTCGTTCGGCTGAAGCGCAGACCCGGTAAGGACGATTTGTGGCAACTGCTGGCATTAGGTTGGCGCTATCGTGTCGACATGCGCCAACTGGCGAAGTTTGAAACGGACGCCAACCGCGAGTGGTTTCGCAACCCGAGCATGTTCTGGCATTCAGCAGTTTTCGGCGGTGGGCCTGCACCACGAAAATGACCGCCAACGACCCCTTGCGGACATTCAGCGTGTTGTGCGAGCCTCCTTTCAATGGACGTTCGCGAGGAAAAGGTACTGCTATCACCCGACCTCTATGGTCGCGTCGCGATAGTTGCGCGTGCTGATGGCCTGTTCTGCCTGTACCAGCATTGGCGCTGGCCGCCGGAAACCCAGCGCGCTTTTCGCGCGGAACCGGTAGAGGATCGTCGATGGACCGAGGACTATGATCCTCGGCTCTATGATGGTGTCGACCCGCTGCCCGGCATCTATGGCACTGTCGAGGATGCTGAGGGCGAGGCTAGGCGCTTGCTCGGGCTAGAGGGCGACTAGCGACCCTTAGCGGGCCAATGAGGTTATGCTATTTGGTAGCAAGGCTGGGAGGCGGTCAGATGCGTCGGTTCGGGATAGGCGTGCTGCTGTTGCTGTGGGCGTTATGGGGATATGCCTTTGCGCAAATCGTTAGGCTCGGTTTGCACTTCGAACCTAGTGTTCTAGGCGCGTTGCTCCCTGAGCTACCGACACTCGATATGACCCCGCAAGAATGGGCGGAATATATCGTAGCTTCAGCCTTTATCTACGGGACCCCGATGGCGCTCGGTGTCGCGTCATGGCTAATGGCTCGACACTGGCGCAAGACGGGTTGAAGGTCCGCTTCCCACCATCATTGCTGTGCGGGTCGCGACCCTAAGCTGACATTCCGGCTTCACGTTCGGGCGAAGCCAACCACCTAGAGGCCGACGGCGAGAGTAGCAGCCACAACGCAACAAAGGAGGTGGCGCAATTGAAGGCCATCATGACGATCTGGGCGGTTGTGAGAGCCATAAGCTCAGCAGGCCGTGCGACCAAGAGCAATGCGATGGTAGCCGTCCCAAAAACAAACATCGCGACGTAAATCCATCGGGCTGTCGCGCTCCTCCTTCTCGAAATCAGAAGCACGACCCACAGCATCAAACCGTAGGAAAGAATGCTCCAGAAAAACTCACTTGCGAGAGTGAAGGCGAACCCGAGCACAATCTTGGATACCTCTAGGTATTCAAATGCCGCAATTGACTTTGGTCGCATGTGTTTCTCCCGGAACGAATATACGGCCGCAATGTCCGCTTGCCACCCTGAACCGCTGTGCGGACATCGACCCAAAGCAGACTTCGTCCGTTCACGATTGCAGCCAGCGCCTCTTGGGCTCTTGAGCCGCGAGAGCGATAGATTTCTCGTCGCGCTCATCGATGTTGATGACGTGATGCGGCGCAAACGGAAGTTCGATGCCGCTCCAGAACTCCTCATTTTCTGACAATGCATCAGGATCGTTGTCCAAGATGCCGAGGTAGCCTCCGGGGATTCGCTCGCGAACCAGCACCCACATGCGTTCCACGGCGACGGGCGCCTCCGGATCGTCAACGCTGATACGAAATATCAACTTAGCAAAATCGCCTGGTTGCAGGGTTTCGCGATGCTGTCGCTCGGGTATCCAGAAGGTGTTCGGCGCCGCTCGATGGTAATCTTCCCCGTCATCCAAGCACCAACCGTCAATATCGAAATCGGGCTCTCGCATGATGGCAAACTAGTGCGTTGTCGAAGGTCTGAAAACCACCCTCATCGGCTGTGCCGACAGCAACCCTTTCCCGGGCATTGTTTGCGGCGCATAAAGCCGAGATGGCCTCAACCCATACGTTCCTTCTTGACGCACTAGAGCGGGTCGCCGACGGGGGCGACATAACGGCCGAAGAACTCGACGCGGCGATACCGGACCCGTCGCTTCTCAAGCCTCGGGAGAAGGCCGCATGGCAGGAACTCAGTCATTGGGCTGATGATGCTGACATTCGCTCGAAGGACAGCGAGTCTGCCAAATTAAAGCGGCAGTGGATGCGGGACCATATGTCGACGTTGCAGGAGGATGATTGGGTTTCCCACCCGCCGACGTTTCGTCAGAGAGTTTTAGCAGGGATTTGGCTTGCTGCCTTCGCAACGACAGGAACCAGCTATCAATTCGGTTGGAGGCTGTTCGGCGATTACGACAGGCATGTAGGCTTTGGTGTGCTTGTGATTGGCCTTGGAATGATCGGGCCAATCCTTGTAATGGTTCGACGGCCCTAACTTGTCGTTAGCATAGTCGACCCGCTTCTCGTGATGTCCGCTAACCACCGAGGCTGTGTGAAAACTTGCCTGAATCTGGTAGCCTTTCCGTATTGATGGAGGGGCCGGGATGGTGGGTTTCATCGAGGGCTGCGACCGCAGGCAGAAGCTGCTCTTGCCGGACTGCGTTGACGATTATGTTAGCGAGGATAGCCCGGTTCGCGTGGTCGATGTGTTCATCGACGAGCTGGACCTGGGTGCTCTTGGTTTCGAGGGTGCTGCGGCGACGGGGCGACCGGGCTACAATCCGGCGACGATGTTGAAGCTGTATCTCTACGGCTATCTCAATCAGGTCCAATCGAGCCGGCGGCTGGAGCGGGAGGCGGGACGCAACGTCGAGTGCATGTGGCTGACACGCAAGTTGGCGCCGGACTTCAAGACCATCGCCGACTTCCGCCGCGACAATGGAGCAGCGATTCGGGCGACGTGCCGGCAGTTCGTGATGCTGTGCCGCGAACTCGGCCTCATTGCTGGCGGGACGGTGGCGGTTGATGGCAGCCGCTTCAAGGCGGTGAACACCCGCGACAAGAACTATACGCCCGGCGCGATCCGGCGGCGCATGGAGCAGATCGACGCCAGCATCCAGCGCTACCTCGCCATGCTCGATACCGCCGACCGGCAGGAGGATGAGGTTGCCGCGTTTCGCACCGATCGGCTGACCGAACGGCTCGAGGGACTTCGCCGCCAGATGCGGGACCTGCAGGCGATGGAACAACGCGTCGCCGCTGCGCCCGACCGCCAGGTTTCGCTCACCGACCCCGACGCGCGGGCCATGGCCACAAACGGCAAGGGCACGGGGATGGTCGGCTACAACGTCCAGGCCGCGGTCGATGCCGACAGCCACATGATCGTCGCCCACGAGGTCACCAACCTCGGCCATGATCGCAGCCAGCTGGCGAACATGGGCAGGCAGGCGAAGGAGGCGACCGGCACGGACACACTCACCGTGCTTGCCGACCGGGGCTATTTCTCCGGCCCCGAAGTGCTGGCCAGCGAAGCCGCCGGCATCGTGCCGATCTGCCCCAAGCCACTCACCTCCGGCGCCAAGGCGGACGGACGCTTCGGAAAGCCGGACTTCGTCTACCAGCCGGAAAGCGACAGCTATCGATGTCCGGCGGGCAACCAGCTGATCCGGCGCTTCGACAGCGTCGAGAACGGCCTCGTGTTGCATCGCTACTGGTCGAGCAACTGCGGCAGTTGCGCGCTCAAGCCAAGGTGCACGCCCAGCCCGCAACGACGCATCACCCGCTGGGAGCATGAGCATGTCGTCGACGCCATGCAGGCGAGGCTCGACCGAATGCCTGACGCCATGCGAATCCGACGAAGAACGGTCGAGCACGTCTTCGGCACCATCAAGGACTGGATGGGCCGAACCCACTTCAAGACCCGTACCCTACCGAAAGTCGGAACGGAAATGAGCCTCCACGTCCTCGCCTACAACATCAAGCGCGCCATTGCGCTGCTCGGCACGTCGAAGCTGATCGCCGCGATGCGGGGGTGATATAGTCAGGTCGCCGACGCCAGAATTCTCGCAGCCAAATTGCGAGTTTTCACACAGCCTCCACCCATCCTCGTCATTGCGGCGATAGCCTCGTTACCCGAAGGTAGACGTCAAACCTGATCAGCTAGCGGAGAGCGCCGCTCGTTTTCCCTCGGGGCCAACTCGGCTCCAGGAGAAAGCTTATGACACATTCTACATATGACCCGATCCACGCCGACCGCCGCCCGTGGAATGCCGGCCGGACCATGGGGGCCAAGCGTGCCCTCAAGCCGCAACAAGTTTGGGCCATCCGCTTCTGGCTAGAGCGGGAAGGCCGGGTCAGGGACCGGGCGATGTTCGACCTCGCGATCGATAGCAAGCTGCGCGGCTGCGACGTCGTTAGGACGAAGATCGGCGACCTTATCAGCGGTGGTCGCGTGAGGTCGCGCGCGACGATCGTGCAGCAGAAAACCGGGAGACCTGTCCAGTTCGAGCTGCTCGATCATGCCCAATCGAGCATATTGGCGTGGCTAGAGAGACGCGGCGGAACGCTCGACGACTACATGTTCCCCAGCCGCGTCGATCGAGAGGGTCACATCGGGACTCGCCAATATGCCAGGTTGGTCGACGAGTGGGTAACGGCTATCGGCCTGCGTCCAGATGACTACGGCACCCATTCGCTTCGCCGGACGAAGGCGTCGATTATTTACAAGCAAACCGGTAATCTGCGGGCGGTGCAGATCCTCCTAGGTCACACCAAAATCGAGAGCACGGTTCGCTACCTCGGCGTGGATATAGAAGACGCGCTGGCGCTAGCGGAAGGAACTGAAGTGTAGTGTTTAGACGTGCCGGGCATCCGCCTGGCACGTCGCTTTTACGGTTGGGCACCGCCTCCCAGTAGGACCGTTGTGGGTGGACAGCGGTCCTGCTGATAACGCGAGAAAATCAAAATCGCGATCTCCCCTCTTCATCAATCAACCGCCGACGTATTGCTAGGTAGGCCAAACCTATCACTGCCTGACCTGCCCCAATCGCAAACATCATCATGAATGGGAACATGCCCCAGGCGATGGGGACGAAGGGTATACCGTATAGAAGGTTGCGGATCAGCGTAATGACCGCGCCGATAATGGCGCAGGCCGCCCAAGTTTTGAACGGTGCCCATTCGTATCGCGCTTCCGCGTTTGACTGCGGGATTTTCTGCATACGACAGCCTTACCTCACGCGTTCAATGACCGCCATGGGTGGAAAGCGGACACGCCTTACCGTGTCACATGCACCTCAACCATGTTATCCCATTTGTCGGGTGGGCGCGGAAGTTTTCGAGCCAACTCCGGCTGGTTGTGTACGCTGAGTAGGCGCTGTTCTCGATAATGGAAGGCGCCATGGTAATCGTCGCCGCCGTCGGCGTTCACCACATAGAGTTCACCGGACCTCAGAGCTTGAGCTGGGACAACCGTTGTCCAACCCTCGGGGGTCGACCCATATCTGACGGGAAAAAGTCGGCAATCTGACGCCGGAAGGTCGGTTTCAATCCTCCAGACCGTTGCGCCTGACTGTAACCGCACTGACAAATAGTCGGGGCAGAAACCGGTGCGACCTTGAAACCAACGTTTTTCGGCTCCGTCGAAATAGAGCTGATCGCCTCGGAAAAAAGCCTTGAGGGGGTAATCGAAACTGCATCCCCCAAGTATGAGCAATACTGCGACAGCGAACGGCATACGCCAATGAGGACGCTCGATCATGCCGAGTAACTTGCGCGACACACCTGATGTGTCAATGGCCGCTAGGCGTCGTCAGCTGCACGGCTGATGAGGGTGGTTAGCTGCCGTTCCTCATCGCTGCTCGAACGGTTCGATCGACACTGAAATGTCTGCCGCAGCTATCTCGCCATCCACCCCGTATATCTCTGGCAGTTCTAGGATATAGCCATCTTCAGCTTGGCTAGCCCACAGCGACGAAAGTACGTTCTGATGGTTCCACCCTTCAAGCTTCAACGAGTTGATGCCCTTGATCGTGAACGTGACAAGCGCATGGCGGTCCTGCCGGTAATAGCCTTCTTCGGTAAGGTCGCTATTGGTTCGCCAAGCATGAACGCGAACGCTTGACGCTTCGGGGTGCCGTCGCAGGTCGATCGCTATGACTTCCGCATCATGGAAATTGGGCGAATAGCCAAACCAATCGACGACGGTCGCCCAGCCCGGAATGTCGCTCGGTACTGCCATCGCATATGGCTAATTCTCTTATATGCTGACTGCAAGTAATGACCGCAATGGGTCGGGTGCCGCCCGTCTGGTTGGGGTAATTAGCAGTCATTCCCGATGGCGGGAAAAAAGCTCTCGTTGTGCCGAATTGACCGAATTGTCGTCCCAATCCACTTCGCGCTTCGATAATGGGATGCGCCGACGCGCATTGTCATAGAAAAGCGTCCCATGTAGGCCGATCACATTGCGCTTCAGGATTGGTCGTTCCCATATCAGCTCAAGAACGCGGTCAGCCTCAGCACCACCGAGCCGTTCGAATAGGTCTTCGATCAACTCCATATCGTGGCCGCCGGGGAAGATCGCGGCGAACTCTTCTTCGGTCGCTTGGAAGATGCTGAACGTGGCGTTGTTCGCACCGTCGATCACCTGAATATTTTTCATACTCAAGGATTGGCATGCGGCTTATTCATCCGCAATGGGCGCGCTGCCTGTCCGTTGAGGGTGGCAAGCGGACCTGAAAAAATCAGTTCAGGCGAGCCACAATCTTACCGCATAGATAAGTGGCCCGACGATGCCAGCGAGGACAGCAGTGAATGCTGTCACCCATTTCCACATCCACAGCAGCGCATGGATCAATGACCGTTGAACGAAGCGCCTTTGGTATTCGTTCTGAAAGGAAGAGGTTGATCTGAACAACCAATTATATTTCAGACCCTTCATGTCGGCGCTTAGCGGTAACAACCTGTTCGCCTCGATTGCCTCGATGATCCGGTGACATAGAAGGGAGATGATGGCGCAGCCTGACGCCACAGCAATTGTCATCATGAAATCTGATGGACCAGCTATCTCCACCTGCCCCTCCCATATGATGAAGCGATAATAGCTGTTCAGCCGGCGGCTGCAATGGCGCGACGGCTGCTAGTCCGATCAGGGTGGATTGCAGTCATCCTTTTTTATGGGTAGCAATCCTGTTTCGATCGCATGGCGGGTGCGACAAAGGGCGCAAGTAAAAGGGGTATATTAACGTTGAATGGCCTGTCACGACAGAAATATTCCGCCGCCATCTTTATCGCCAGTCATCTCTATGTGCTGGGCCTGTATTTCAGCACGGGCTATATATTGCTCATAGCATCGAATGTCATCTTCGTCCTATCATCTCTATGCCGAGCGCGGACCCTCCTCACCCCAAAGATCGGTTATATCTGCTCGATGAGTTTTATCTTCGGAGCTAATATATTCGGCATTACGCTGATGAATCTGCACAACTTGCGGGGCACAGCCATTGCGTCAGTCGCCGCCGTATGCAGCCTTTGGGCATTGGGAGTTAGCATGCTCTTGGCGCTCTACATGATTGCAACCAAAGGCCGAGGTTCTACTCCGCCTCCTGCGCCGTGATATGTACGTCCGCTTTGGGTCGATTTCCGCACAGCCGTTGAGGGTGGAGAGCGGACATTGCCCCAAGCTTGACAATAGGCGCTGTGATGGGTTGGATTAGTTCATGTCGAGATACGGCAAAGCTTGGCTCTACTCGGTCGGTGTCATCGTCCTCTTCTTTGGGTCCGGCTCGTGGCTGATCAATCATCCCGGTAGCATCGAGCGGCCTTACAGCGACATCGTCTTCCTCCTCCTGCTAAGCTTGGGCGGCAGTTATTCGATCGCGTTCCGTTGCCGGGAATGCGGCACGGGTATTTTCCGAAGAGGTCCAAGGCCCTTCTCCGGCTCCACCCTTTGGCCACAGCGGGTTTGTCGCGGTTGCGGAGTGCATAACGACTAGGCGCGTTGGCGTCGGCATCGATCCGGTAGTCTGATTAGGGTGGAAAGCAGGCTTAGGGTGGTCACTGCCTTGGAGGCCCGCTACCCAGCTGAAACTCAACAACGCGATTGTTGTTCAGGCCGATTGCGAACGGCACGTCGTGTTGCGAACCATCCGGCCCAGAACACTTATAAGCACCCTCGAACAATGACATCTGCCCACCTCGATATCGTGGCGGCAAGTCGTCGGTGCTTGGAAGTGGCTTCTCCTCCATCCTGTCCACGCGGCAGGACCTTAGCCATGCCCCGCGCTTCGACTGAAATGCCTTCAGATAAACATGGTAGGGGGCGCCGATGTCCCCCATCACCATGACAGCCCCCTTGGCGAAGAACCTATTCGCCTTGGCTGGCGCTGCTGCGAACGTCTCGAGGAATGATGCTGCCACGGCTCGCGGCTCGGCCGTCTCTTCCGCAACCGCGCCGTGAGAAGCACCGCAGATCGCCAGTAGGAGGCCGAGGCGGTTTCGCATCCACTGTCTTCCTTTACCGCGTGCGCGATGCCAATTCCCAGAGAGTAAGCGGTAGGGCACGGCCAAACTTTAGCGCGAAGCGGAAGGACCGCAATGGGTCGGGAGCAGACCTTCCCGATCCGCGCGCGAATGTCTGCTTACCCGACCGTCACGCCGAAACCGGACAGTCAGGAGACGGCCCAATTGATGCCGTAGGCTCGTCAAACCCACGTGCCGGCATCTGCCTGGTCCAATATCGAGATCAAGCCCACTTTGATGCACCGCGTCACACGTAGCCGTCGCCGAACGCGAGCAGGCGCCGCACGAGGGCGAAAATAGGCGATGATCGTCCAACTCAAGCGCTCGTACGTGTTGCAGCCATGTTGCATGGAGTCGCCGGGACACCCGCGTAAACACCGGAAAACCGGGGTTTCCCATGCAACACGGTCGCAACACGCCCAGCTCGCAACCGGCATCCCCGTAAGGGGTTATATTGTTAATTATATGGGATAAATGCCTGGATGCCCGGTGAGGATTCGAACCTCAATTAACGGAGTCAGAGTCCGCCTGACCCTCCCTTCAAACGGCCAGTCTCCCTAGCTTCCGGGCGTCGGCCGCACGGACGTTTGAAACCCAGCGGTCGATGGCTTCCGAAGGCCAATTACGACGGTCCTGATACAGCGAGAAAGGGAGGTAGCTATGTCCGATCGATGTCCGATGGAGCAAACGGAAAGGGTGGTAAAACGCCGAAAATGGGGCGAATTTGATGCAAAGTTTAGAAACGTGTTCGGACACGGTTCACACGCGCTGCAGTTAGCGTAAGGCATTGATATATTTGACATGTTCCTTGGTAGCGGAGGAGGGACTTGAACCCCCGACACGCGGATTATGATTCCGCTGCTCTAACCAGCTGAGCTACTCCGCCCCAGGACGTCCGCGGATGCGGTGGAGCGGGCCTATAAGCGGGGCATTGATCCCGGTCAACTGGACAT
>CANJRZ010000004.1 GCA_947476735.1 Sphingomonadaceae bacterium | reverse complement strand
ACGCCATCTGTGAACAGGATCAAAGCGTCGCCGGGTTCGAGCCGGAGGCGGGCGATGTCGAAATCGATATCGTCGAAAACGCCGAGCGCCATGCCTTCGGGCTTGGGGAGGCGCGATACACTGCCGTCGGCGCGCAGCAGGAAGGGCGCCTCATGACCGGCATCGCTATATTCGACACTGCCGTCGCGCAGATCGATGATTCCGCAGAAGGCGGTGACGAACAGGTCGGCGACATTGTAGCGGACCAGCTCGGTATTGACCCACGCCATCAGCGCCGCGACATTCACCGCAGTCATCGACGCGGCCTTGAACAGGGTGGTCGCCATCGCCATGAACAGGGCCGCCGGCACGCCCTTGCCCGAGACGTCGCCGATGACGAAGAACAGCCGGTTCTCGTCGATCATCGCGAAATTATAGAGATCGCCACCCACTTCCTTGGCCGGCTCGAGCAGAGCGTGGACATCGATATCGCTGCGTTCGGGGAACGCGGGGAAGCTGCGCGGAAGCATGCCGATCTGGATGTCGCGCGCCGCCGACAGCTCGCCTTCCACGCGCTCCCGCGCCGCGGTCGCGGCCTCCATCTCGATCAGATAACGCTGCAGCCGCGAGATCATCGCCGACATCGCCTCGGCGAGGCTGCCGACCTCGTCGCGGCGGGTGCCGCCTATCTTCTGCATCGCCGACAGTTCCTGTTCGTTCGACTCAAAGCTGCGTTCCTCGATGTTACGGGTATAATCGGTCAGCCGCACGAGCGGACCCACGATGCGGTTCACCAGAAGCGAGCCGACGATCATCGACAGGATGAACATGCCGATGCCGATCAGGATCGAGCTGGTGAGCGCTTCACGCAACCGGCGGTCGAGCGATGCCAGGTCAACGTCGGCCCCGATCACGTAAATCCGTCCGTCCTCGGATCGAACCGGCAAGTAGATTGAGCGGAAACGGCCGAAACTGTCCTGATATTCGTCATAGCGAATCTGGCCGTCGTCGAAGCTGCGGTAGAGCAGTTTCGGCGCGGTATCGTAGCGGGCGAAAAAACGGACCTGTCTGCCGCTGCGCAGTTCCCTGTCGGTTGCGCTGGTCGCGACCGTGTAGATGGTCGGGCCGAACCGCATGTAGGAATAGACGTAGATTAGGCCGGAGCGGTCCGCGAAACGCGACAGTTTCGTCTGGATCCGGTCGAACTCGGCGGCCGGGATCGATGTCGGACCGTGCACCCGGCTATGGTATCCCTCCGGTATCATCTCGCGCAGCGCATGGGCGGCGGTGGCCAGCCGCTCGTCGATCCCGCCGATGATCTCGCGCTTGTCGACCGAGTAGAGCATCGTCGAATAGGCGATCGCCGCGACGAGATTGAGGATGAACAGCAGCAGCAGCAGTTGAGGCCGCAGGCCGAAACGGCGGGGACTGCGGCCGTGCCGATCGTTCATCGGATCTTGCCCCTTGCATCCACTTGAAATCGCTCCAAAGCTGTCGCCCGGGCATGACTATCGCACCGGCGGGACGCCAGCGGTAGTCCTAACGAAGGGGCGTAGCACTTGCCGGGCGTGATCGATCGTCTGCTCCGCGTCATGCCTGGCGAGTGGCCCAAGCTTGCCCAGTTCGGCCTGTTCGGATTCCTGCTGCAAATGGGCCTCGGCATCGGTTTCAGCGCGGGCGACGCTGCCTTCCTCACCCATGCCGGCGCCGACCGGCTCGCGCTCGTCTTCATGATGACACCGGTCGTGATGCTCCTCTACACGGGTTTGTTCTCCTATCTGATGGTACGCTTCTCGTTCGATCGCGTGGTCGACGCGACGATCGCGCTGCTCGTGGCCGGAGGCGTGACCGGCTTCCTGCTGTTGGGTCTGCAGCTGCCGGCCGAGCTGCAGCTGCCGCTCTACTTCGGCCTGAAGCTCTATCTGGCGATGTGGTACATCGCGCTCTACTCGCTGTTCTGGAACTACACCGACGCCTATTTCACCATCCAGGACGGCAAGCGGCTGTTTCCGCTTCTCGCCGCCGCTGCCGCGCTGGGCACCAGCACCGGAGGCATGCTGGTCAGCCTGTTCGCCGAAATATTCACGCTGCGCGACTTCTTCCTGATCTGGGCAGGAATCGCACTGATGACTCTGCCGGTCGCGCTGCTCCTGCGCCGCCGCTGGAAGGCGATCGCCGACAGCGAGGTCGAGGACGGCGATGAGGGGGTGGCCAGCCAGGCACGCCAGGTAGCGCAAACATTCCGCACGTCGCGTTACACGTTCATCCTCACCCTTACCCTTTTCGTCACGCTGCTGCTGACCAACCTTGCCGAGTTTCAATATTCGCGCGTCTTTCAGCAGGGCCGCAGCGAAGCCCAGCTGACAAGCCTGATGGGGACGCTCTACGCGTCGGCCAACCTGTTCAACGTCTTCGTTTGCCTGTTCCTGTTCAATCGCCTGGTCGGTCGGTTCGGCGTTCGCAATGTCGCGCTGATCATGCCGATCGCCTATTTCGGGGCATTCGGATTCCTGTTTGTCACCGGCTCGTTCGAAGGCGCGCTGGCCTGTTTCCTCGCTTATCAGGGCATCCTGACATCGATCGAGTACAACAACCAGAATCTGCTTTTCAACGCCGTGCCGTCGGCAACCAAGCGGCCGGTTCGTACCATCGTCGAGGGGCTCGCCGAACCGCTGGCCAGCTTCGTCTCCGGCGGCTTCCTGCTCTATGCGGCCGACCGCACCGACCTGCGCGACCTGTCGGGACTGGGCGTCGTGCTTGGCGTGGTATTGATGGCCGTCGTGATCGCGCTATGCCAGCTCTATCCGCGCGCCATGGCGCGTAACATGCAGGCGATGCTGCTCGATTTCGGGGCCACGAGTATGGCCGGAAGCGCTCCGATCGATCCGACGGCGGCGATTACGACAGACGCCCTGCTCGAAAACCTCCGCTCCCCCGATCGGGCGATGCGCGAAGAAGCGGCGGCGCTGCTCCGCTTCAACCGCGACCTCGAGGCCGTGCCCGACATTTTGATGAGTGCGACCTGGCTGAGCCCGATCGAACGCCACAATCTCGAGCAAATCCTGGTCGACTGGGGCCAGACGGCGATCCCCCGGCTTTCGGCCGAGCTGACCAACCCCCGCCAGCTTTATCGCGCTCGCGCGATAGCGGCGCGCAGTCTCGCCAAGCTGTCGCATTCGCTGTTTCTGTCGCGACTCGATGCGCTGCTCCACGCCGAATTCGAGCGCGCGGCGCCGCGCTTCATCCTCGCCGCCACGCTCGAGGCTCTTCCGCTGCCCACCTCGGCCACCCGGATGATGGCGCGCTTCCAGCGTCAGCAGATCGGCCTGGCGACCGACTTTCTGATTGAGCTGCTGGCGCTCGGCGGACGACTGCCTGACTTCGATTTGCTGATCGTCTCGCTGCATTCGCAGAACCCCAAGGTTCGCGCCAATGCGATCGAAGCGATGGAAAATGGCCTCGACCGTCGGACCTTCCAGCTGCTCCAGGGGTTGATCGAGCCTCAGCCAGCTCGGACGATCGATCGGAACGAACTGCTCGCGATGCTCGAAGCTCGCCTGGCCTTTCCCAACCCGCTCGAAGTCTATGGCGCTGCGCAGTCGTTGCGCGATCTCGTACCGGCGGAAGAGCTGGGCATGCGGTTGCGTGGCGCGATGCGCTCCGGCATGGGCACCGGTGAACGCGGCCTGATCATGTCGCTGCTCGGTCTCGACGGAGCCCGGCCATACACGGTCGTCGACATGATCGACGCGATCGCCGCCATCCCCGAGTTCGAGCCCGCCTCGATCGAGGTCCAGACCCGCCTCACCACCTGCCTCACCCCGACCCGGCCGGAGGGTGCGGCGATGCCGGTCACTGTCCCCGGCGCGCCGCCCATGTGGCTGCGGCAGGCGGACATCCTCGATCTCGCCAGTCGCTATTCGGATCTGGCGCTCTCCCTGCTCAAGGCCAAGGACGATCGCGCCTATGCGGCCTGACGCGATGCCCATCCAGACGCTGCTGCTGCGGGTCTTCCTGCCGGCGATCGCGGTGGTCGCGATCGGCCTCGGTGTGATCACCTACAATCGGCTCTACGCCACCATCCTCGACGGCTTCTCGCGCAAGCTGGCGACGGTCAGCGCGCTGACCGGTGCGCTGATCGATCCTGACGACCATGACAAGCTGATCGCAATCGCCCGCAGCGAGCCGAAGAGTGAATTGGCCGAACGGACCCCGGAATATCTGCGCGCCGTCGAGCCGATGCGGCGGATCCGCGAAAAGCTCGACATCACCTATCTTTACACTCAGATACTGGGCGGCGGGCAAGACATCATCTACGTCCTCGATGCAACGATCGGTGACGATCACTCCCCGATCGGTTCCGAGGACGACCTGCCTGATGAGACGCTGGCCGGCATCCGTCGCGTCCAGGCGCACGGCGGGGTTCATCTTTCGCCGATCGAATATCAGCAGCAATGGGGCCTGCTGAAGACCGCCTCCGCACCGGTGCGCAGCACCAGCGGCCGGATCGTCGCGACCGCGGGTGCCGACGTCAACGTATCGCTGATCCAGACTGCCACCCAGAACGCGCTGTTCACCAGCGTGGTCATCGGCATGCTGTCACTGCTCGGCTGCACGCTTGCGGTGCTCCTCATCGTTCGCCGGATCGCCGAACCCCTCGACCGGCTGCGCCAGGAGGCGCTCCGCATCGCCGGCGGCGATCATCGCCCGCTCGACCCATTTCCCGCACCGAGCGACATCGCCAGCCTGCAGGGCGCGCTAGCCCTCAGCGCTTCGACCCTGGCCGGCCGGCTCGCCATCCGGCGGGATGAGGCGCAGGCGGCGGTGCGCCAGGCGGGCATCGCCGCGCTCGATGCCGAGCTGGCACAGATCGCCGCAAGCGCGCCACATCTCGACTTCACCGGGCCCGAGGCCCCAGAAACCGATGCGCTTCTCCGCCGCGCCGCCGCAGGGATTCTCGCCGAGCGGATTGCCGCCGATCCGATGTTCACCGACAAAGGGCCACTGCTCATTCTCGCCGAGGGCGAGAGCGCGTCGGCTAAGCTACCCGACGGCCGCACCGTGACGATCGGTGCCGCGCCATGATCGGAACGCTGCGCCGGCTGCCCGGCTTCGAACGGCTTACAGATTCGGCGCTTGCGCTGGTCTTCGCGCGTTCGTCCGTCCGCCACTATCCGCCCGGGCAGCTCGTGTTGACCGCCGGCGCGGTTGCCGAGACGCTGCTGGCACGTATCGAGGGCGAGTTGGTCGATGCAACGGGTGCCCCGACCTCACCCGTGTTCGACGCGCCCGGCCTGCTGTTCGGCCTTTCCGCCCGCGGCGATTATCGCGCCGGCCCCGACGGCTTCACCGCGCTCGTCGTCGCCAAGCCTCACGTCTTCACCATCGTCCGCGAGTTCCCCGAGTTCGTCGTGTCGCTGCTCCAGCATAGCGAGGTGGCATGAGCGTCCGGACTATCATCCTGCTACTGGCGCTTCCGCTCTTCCTGCTGCTCGCCGCGATCAATAGCGTGCTGCTTTATCGCGAGGACACCGCCGACATGGAGGCGGGCCTGCGCGAGGAAGCACTGGCGGCTGCGGTGACCGTCGCCGAGTTCGCCAAGGCCTCTCCCAACCCTTACGCCGACCTCGCCGAACCCCGCCGCCTCGCGACCCTCCACAATGTCAACCGGGAGATCACCGGGCTCGATGCGCTCTATTTGACGGGCCCGGGCAGGCAGACGCTGAACCTGCTCTCCCGCCCGATTGCGCTGGTGCGAGAGGGGCGGGCCCCGGCCCAAGCCGATGTTCTCGGCACCTGGGAGGATGCGAAGGGCCGTCATCTGATCACCGCGCTGGCGCCGGTCGGTCGGGGCACGATGGTGGTCGCCGATATCGACGCCGAACCGCTGGCCCGCCGCTTCTTCCACCTCAAACGCATGTCGCTCGCGCTGGTCGCCGGCGCGGCTGTCCTTGCTATGCTGATCGGCCTGATCGTCGCCCGCCGTGTGATCGGCGAATTACGCCGCACTCGGACGATCATCGAGACGCATGGCGACCGCCAACAGGACGCGCCGCTCGGAATCCGCGAGGTCCGCGACCTTGCCGACGCGGTCCACCTGATCGACGCCAGCGTCGCCAGCGAGCTGCGACGGCTTGGCCGCCGGGGGGGCGAAGGCGATCCCGCAATCGGCATCGCCGCCGCGCGGGCGAGGCATTTTCCGGACCTGTCGATGGATCATGCGGGAGTAGCGCTTGCGATCCGTCTGCTTCCCAGTGGGCCGGCAGGAAGCTTCTATGTCTGCAAGGCCCAGGACGACGGCTTGCTTTTCGCTGTGGGAGAGATGGCTGGAGATCCCGCTGCAGCGTTTGCCTCGGCAGTTGCTTTCGCCAGCTATTTATCTTCCAGTCCGGCGGACAAGTTCACAGAGTGCGTTGCCTCTGCCAAACAGGTTTTCAATGCGAAGACCGTTCACGTCAGCGGGCTCCATGCGGGGGCCGGCGGCTTGGTCACCTTGGGGCTCTACGGGAATTCACAGGCCATGCGCGACTATGTCGAGCGCAACCCGGGCCTCGATCCGGAGACGCTGACCACCGATTTGGCAGCTCTCTTCCCGGATGCCGGGATCATAGCGACAGCCAGCGAACGGGTTGCAGCCGTCACGAGATAACAACGGAGCAGGACATGCCGGGCACAGACGAACCAAAGGCCGACGATTTCAACCCCGCGCTGTGGGTCTGGGGTAGCGAGGACAGCACGCCGCGCGTCCTACACACCATGATCCGCGTCAGCGACTGGGAGCCGGCGCTCCGCTTCTACATCGACGGGCTCGGCATGAAGATGCTCGACCGCTTCACCGTCGAGGTCCGGCGCACCGATCTGATGTTCATCGGCTACGGCGATTATAGCCAGGGCGGCGTGATCGAACTGGTCCGCATTTGGGATGACGAGAGCGAACCCACCCACGGCACCGGCTATGGCCATGTCGCGATTGGCGCCCCGGACGTCGTGGGCACCGTCGCGAAGCTCGCCGCGATGGGAGCGGAAGTCCTGACGCCGCCGACCGTGCTGATCCCCGGCGGCCCGCATGTCGCATTCGTGAAGGATTTCAGCGGCTATACGGTCGAGCTAATCCAGACGTCGCGCACATGATTCGCGGCATGAATCCTGTTCGCCGGACCAAAGCTGGCGTATAGTTCCGGCAGCGTTTTGTACCGTTACCGATATTTGGGTTTCAGTCTGAAGTTGGGAGGGCATGCATCATGGGTAATATCGAGCTTGAGTCTGATCTCGGCAGGGTGATTTCGGCGCTCGACGCGCCGGTCTCCGACAAGGAAAAGGGCGAAGGCTGGACCGCCGAACTGAAGGAGAAATGGCGCAGCCGGCTCAATCTTTATCTCGGTGGGATTCAGCGGGACGAGATCGTTGAGCCGCTATCCTCCTATGTCCGGGAAATGAAGACCGACGGGGTAGATCCCAGCGTGATCGCGGACCAGGTCAGCCGGGTGGTCTTCACCCACGGCCTGACACGGCGCTAACCTTACCCGATCGCCACTACCGCGGCCTCGACATCGACCTCGATCGAAAAGATCTTCGAGAATCCGCTGATGTCGAACACTTCGCGCACCGCGGGCGAAAGTCCCGTGATGACCAGCCTGTTGCCAGCCGCCTTTGCAGCCTTGGCCCCGATCAGCAGCACGCGCAGGCCCGCCGAACTGACATAGGGCACCTCGGCAAGGCACAGGATAACGGCCTTCTGCACCTTGACCCGTGCAGGCAGGACAGCTTCGAGCACCGCAGCCGTGCTGCTGTCGAGCCGGCCCGCAGCGGCAATCACAAGCGCACCATCACGGCTATTTTCGCTGATGTTCATATCGTCTAATCTCTTGTGTTGCGCGGGCAATCGCGGCTTGCTGCATATCAGGAGCGGGGACCGATTATCCATATGATTATCGCCACGCCGATCGGAACGATAGTCCTGAGCGATGAAGGGCGCCGACGCGATGTCGGTTGAATTCACGCGCAGCCTGCCGGCGGCGATTGAGCAGCTCCCGGGTCTGCTCGATGCCATCCAGGCCTGGCTCGAGGAAGCGGGCGTATCCGGCGGCGATATCGCCCGGCTGATGATCGCCTTCGATGAAATATTGAGCAACATCGCCAAATATGGCGGGGGTAGGATCGATCTGGCGATAACGATTGCCGACGGGATGTTTCGAGCGACGATCGCCGACGACGGACCACCCTTCGATCCGCTTGCGCGACCTGCTCCGGATACCGATCTCGACATAGACGAACGGAGCATTGGAGGACTCGGGATTCATCTCGTCCGAGAGATGATGGACGAGGTCGTCTACACATATGAAAACGGCCAAAATCGGCTGATATTCAGCAAGACATTCTGAGCGATCGCGGATAAATCGCGGTCATTATGCGGGGTATAAGCGAATGACGTCCGCGCCGGACCGGGCAAGCGCACGACCGGAGGAAGACGGGATGCTCGAAGTCATCCGGCTTGACGAGTCCCGCGGCCTTGGCGTGCGAGCGCTTCGGCCGTTCACGACCGGGAGCGTGGTACATCGCTTCGCCGGTGTGGTCAGCGATCATATCTGCCAGCACAGCCTCCAGGTCGGGGACGGGCAACACATCAGCGGGACGCGCTACATCGGTTATCTCAGCCACGGCTGCGACCCGAATTCGGCACTCGACATGGCAAATTTCGAATTGGTCGCCCGCCGGGACATCGCGCCCGGAGACATCGTTACCGTCGACTATGCCGAGACCGAGGACCGGCTTCACCGCCAGTTCGCCTGCGCCTGCGGCGCAGGGAATTGCCGCGGATGGATTACAGGGCGTGTCGAGCAGCCGAACGAAGAAGGCCAGGCATGGCTCACCGAACGCGAGCACCAGGCACGCGATGGCTGCTGAGTGGTGGGCGCGCGACGACCTGCGATATGAAGACGGCAGGCTGACCTTCGCCGGCCAGGATGTCGACAGACTTGCCCGGGACCATGACGGCCCGCTCTTCCTCTACAGCGCAGACCGCGTTCGCGCCAATATCGCCCGGCTGCGAACCGCGCTGGCCGCTTCGGGCTGCCCGCACCACCTCCATTACGCGATGAAGTGCAACCGCTTCCGGCCGCTGCTCAATCTCATGGCGGAAGACGGTGCAATGGGCATCGATGTCTGCTCGCCTGACGAGATGGACCTCGCACTCACCTCGGGCTTCGCTGCGCGCGATATCAGTTTTACCGGCACAAGCGTCTCCAACCGCGATCTCGACCGGCTGCTCGCCCAGCCCGATCTTCACATCAATTGCGACTCGCTGAGTCAGATCCGTCGGATCGGCGAGCGGACACCGGGCCGCGCGATCGGCATACGCGTCAATCCCGGGGTCGGCGTCGGCTATGGCGACCATGCCAGGCTCACCTATGCCGGTGAACGTACCACCAAGTTCGGCATCTACCGCGAGCAATGGATCGAAGCGCTCGCGCTTGCCGCACAATTCGGGCTGACCATTACGACGATTCACTTCCACGTCGGCTGCGGCTTTCTCTCGCGACAGCTCGATGCCTGGGACAAGGCGGTCGGCGCCGCCGCCTCTTTCCTGACCGATCTGCCGGACGTGCGCAGCGTCAATCTCGGCGGCGGCCTTGGTCTGCCGCATCGCGCCGGCGAGGCGCCGCTCGACCTCGACCGCTGGTCTGCAATCATCGCACGCCATTTCCTCGGACGCGGACTGACCATAGCCACCGAGCCGGGCGACTATCTGGTCAAGGATGCCGGGTTGCTCCTACTGAGCGTCGTCGGAGTCGAACGCAAGCGCGACACGCTGTTCGTCGCGGTTGACGGCGGCTTCAACATCCATCCTGAGCCCGCTCATTACGACCTGCCCTGCGAGCCGGTCGCTTGCGTGCCGCGCGAGACTGACCCGGCGCGATGGCAGCCGGTCAGTGTCGCCGGCAATATCAACGAGGCGCTCGACCTCTGGGCCGAGGACCATCTGATGCCGCCCCTTGAGGAAGGCGACCGGATCGCGCTGGTCAACGCCGGCGGCTATGGTTCGGCGATGGCGTCGAACCACTGCATGCGCGGTGGGTTTTCCGAGATATTGATATAGGGCGGCGGCCGGGTCTCCGGCCGCCGTCCCGATAGTGTCTTAGAATTTGGCCTCGATCGTACCGCCGATGATCCGCGGATTACCGGGCACTTCGAAGCTGCTCAGCGCGCTCGTCGAACCGAACACGAAGTAGCGCTTGTCGAACACATTGTTGGCAAAGATATAGAAGCCCAGCCGGTCATCGGTCGTGACGGTGCCGACACGTATATTCACGTTCGCATAGCCTGGCTGATCGGCGTTGCGATCCTCCTGGGCAGTGAACTCGTGATGGCTGATATAGGCGAACGCCACGTTCGACTTGATCCGCCAGTCATCGCTGACCGGCTGATCATAGGCGATCTGGGCTCCACCCTGCCATTCCGGCGCCAGGATCATCCGATTGCCGCTGGCGTTCCGCCCGTTGAGCAGGGCATTGCCCGCGAAAAAGGCATTCTGATATTTCGCGTTGAGATAACCGAGATTCCCCGACAGCGTCAGCGCCGAAGATAGCTTCCAGTTGATCGAGGCCTCGGCGCCATAGCTGCGCGCCGTTCCCAGGTTGATCAGCGCGTTGGAAATGTCGGTGTTGCCGACAGTGCCCGACGTGGTGACGTGAATGCCCTTGTACTTGTTGTAGAAGATCGCGCTGGTGAACTGGACCCGGCGATCAAACAGTGCGGCCTTGTAGCCCGCTTCGAACGTATCGACATTCTCCGGCTTGAGCCGCAAGCCGACCCGCTGGGCGGCAGGCAGCGCATTCAGTCGGTCAGGACGTACCAGCGGGTTCGGGCCGCCGGTCTTGAAGCCCTTGGCATAGCGCACATAGACGGTGCCGCCATCGACCTTGTAGCTGAGCGTCGCGGCCGGGATGAACTTATGAACCTTGGTCTCGTCGCTCGACGCCAGGGAGGCCCCGACCGTCGGGAAGTCGACCGTCTTGGTCTCGTGCGCATAACGCACCGAGCCTGTGAGGGTCAGCTTGTCGGTAAAGTCGTAGGCGCCCTGAACATAGAAGGAATAATTCTTCGTGTTGATCTTCGACTTGGTCGCCGCGCCGGGGAAACCCAGCGTGATGCCGATGATCGAGGCGTCGACATGATCCTTGAAATAGGTCGCACCGGCCACCCACCGGAAGGGACCATCCCCCGTCGAAAGAGCGCGCAGCTCCTGGTAGAAGAAGTGACGCCGGAAATTGGTGCTGAACCCTGCGACCGGCACCGGTGAAGCGCCGATGTCACCCTGGAACTGCGACCGGTTGGCCCGCATCGCGGTGATCGACGTCAGATCGACGCCGCCGAGCGAACCCTCGATCTTCACCGATCCACCGAAATCCTTGGTCCAGGATTTGTTCGGGATCGCGCCATAGGAGACGTTCTGCTTGGCGGTGAGATCCGCCCACCGGGCGAGCGGCGTGATGCCGAACAGACCGGCAAGGAACCGGTAGGTGCCATAGGTCAGCGCAGGATTGGTGTTGATCCACCCATTGCCGTCCGCGTCATGCTTGTTGGTATAATCGCCCGCCAGCGTGACCTTCACGTCATCGGTGAGGTTCGCGCGAATCTTGCTGTCGACCGACCAGACGTCCTGGTTCTGGACCTTGCCGGGATTTGCGAGATTGTTGGCCGCGCCGGCAGCCGGGAAGCCGCTATAGGGCCTGCTGAACGCAATATTCTTGCGGTAGGGGCCGTGATAGTTGCGGGTTGCCGAGAAGTTCGCCGCAAGACGGTCACCCATCGGAATATTGACATAGACCGAAGCCTGGTAGGTCTTGCGCGTCGCCGCGGTGAACCGGGCCTCCGCATGGATTTCGTCCGACGGCTGACGGGTGATGATGTTGACCACGCCGCCGCTGGCGTTGCGGCCATAGAGACCGCCCTGCGCGCCCTTCAGGATTTCGACGCGCTCGACGTTGACGAGATCGTCGACAAGGCTGCCGTAGACGTGCGGCACATCGTCGACGAAGGTGGCGACCGACGGATCGGCGCCGACAAACACGCCGTTACCGATGCCGCGGATGTAAATCTGGGTATAGCCGGTGCCCGATTGCGCGATGAAGCCCGGCGTAGCGAAGCGAATGGCCGTCAGATCCTTGATGCCCGCAGCCTGGAGCATCGGACCGGTCGACGCGCTGATCGCCAGCGGAACCGACATGACATTTTCCGAACGGCGCTGCGCCGTGACGACAATGTCCTCGATGCCAACCGATTCATCGGCGGCGGCCGGCTTATCCTGGGCCTGAGCGGCCACGGAAAACGCCAATGCGCTGGTGGCCAGCAACAACCGAGATCCGAACTTGTTCATACACCCCTCCCCAAATGGCGTTTATCTAGAAAAATGGCCCTGTTTGGACCTTGAAGCTGCGGAAGTTTAGCCAGCGGCTCGCAGGGGCGTATTGTTCTGATAGGCCACATCCGGCATCGCACAGGACTGTTGCGCCCCTGCCACAATCTTCCGATCCGGGAAAGCGAACGGGCTAGCTCGTCTGCGGATCCGAACCGGCATGGAACCGCGCTGAAATATCCGCCGCGCTCAGTGGCCCGCATAGCAGGGAGCCCTGGAGCATGTCGCAGCCAATGCTGGCAAGGTACAGGCGCTGCTGCTCGGTCTCGACGCCCTCGGCGGTCGTCTGAAGGCCGCTTGAGCGGGCGAGGTCGACGATCGCCTTGATCACCGGACTACCGCCATGACCGAACTGGATCATCGCAATGAAGCTCTGATCGATCTTGATATGGTCGACTTCGAAGCCGTCCATTTGCTTGAACGACGAATAACCCGTGCCGAAATCGTCGAGCGCGATCTGCACCCCGATGTCGCTGAGCCAGCCGAGGTTCGAGCGTGCGGCCCGGTTGCTCTGGAGAAAGCTGGCTTCCGGGATTTCCAGCACCAGACGGTCGGGGTTGAGACGGATGCGCTTGAGGATCGCAAACACCCGCTCGGCCAGCGACGGATTACGAAGTTGTACCGGCGAAAGATTGACCGATACGGTCCCCGACGGCCAGCGCGCCGCCGCCACGCAAGCCTGTTCAAGCACCCATTCGTTGAGTGTCTCGATCAGGCCGCATTCCTCAGCAATTGGGATAAACTGCTCCGGAAGGGTGATTCCGCGTGTAGGGTGGTGCCAACGGATCAGTGCCTCGGCGCCAACCATGGCGCCCGAGCGGGCCTCGAAGTAGGGCTGATAGACGACGCTTAGCCCTTTGCCGGTCCGCATCGCGTCTCGCAGATCGGTCTCGATCTCGCCTCGCTCGCGGATCCGCCTGCCCATTGGTTCCGCGTAGAAACTGTGCCGGCGGCGACCGGAAAGCTTGGCATCGTACATCGCAATGTCCGCCTTGCGGACCAGATCGACCGGATCGGTCGCATCCGTCGGAGCTATAGCGATGCCGATGCTGGCGCCGATCAGAACCTCGCCCTGGCCAAGATCGATCGGCCGTGCCAGCGCGCGATGGATTTTGCGGCACAACTTCTCTGCGGAGGCCACGGCATCGGCTGCCATGTGGATGATCGCGAATTCGTCGCCGCCGACGCGAGCCACAACGTCCGCAGGTGCGAGTTCGGCCAGGATGCGCGACAGGGCGACGATCAGCAGGTCGCCGGTTGGATGGCCGAGATGGTCGTTCACATTCTTGAAGTGATCGAGATCGACGTAAAGCAGAGCCAGTTTGGGGCTCGGCTCGGCCAGGCGGCGGTTAAGTTCCTTGTCGAACAGCGCCCGGTTGGCGAGGCTGGTCAGCGCATCATGATCGGCCAGGTGCTGTGCCTGGGTCCGGGCGTCACCGAGCAGGATGGTGCTCCGCCTGATCCGATAGAGGAGCCAGGCGACGATGCCGAAAACGAGCAGCAGTGCACCGACCAGCGCAGGTGCCAGCTGGCCAAGCATGGCCGTGCCGGGCCGGAACGGATCCCAGCTGAAATAGCCTATTGTCCGCCCCGAACGCGTCCGCAACGGCACGCTGCTGGCGTCGCTTTCAACCGGCGGCGTCGCAGAAAACTGGCCGCCGGCGAGCTGATAGCGCCGTGCCAGATCGGCCACAAAAGTCCCGTCCAGATAGCGAATGCTGACGTGAACATATTCGGCGCCTGGCCGCTGCCTGATCTCGCCGGAATCGGATACAATCGGCTTGACGCTGACAATCGCCGGGTGGCCGTGAACCATGCCGAGATCAATCGCGCCGGGCGTCAGGATCGAACTCGCTCTGCGAACAGGCACACCGCGCCGCATCTTCGAGCGAAGCTCGGCGATCAATGGCGTGGCCGCCGTACCGAAACCCCTTGCATAGCTCTCGACCTGAATGCGCTTTCCTTCGCGCATCGCGTAAATCGGATTGTCGTTACCATCGACGATAAGAATCTCGTCATGGCCGAAATAGGTGTGAAACCAGATGCCGAGATTATCATCCATCCACTGAAGATCGCGTGCGCGCGCACGCATCTGTTTGACGCTGTCGTCCCAGACAGTGGATGATTCCTGATCCTGAGCGACCGAGCGGAAGTTCTGCTCGAGGACGATTGCGATCAGATGTTGCTGGCGGTCAATCGCGAGCTCGTCGGCCTTGCGGGCCGCTACCCATATGAAGGCGGCCAGCAAAGTGGCCATCACCAGGACGATCAGCAGGGACCAGGCGATGATCTGCGAGGCAAAGGCCTCGCGTTCTTCGCGCACGGTGAAGATGCTGCCCCACCGAAGACGCTGGATCAGCACCACAGCACACTCAAACGCAGCAACATTACCAACACCCGTAACCCCCGGCGACGCCTTTAGCGCCAATTGCCGATCTTTGTCACCTCGACGAAGCGGACGCGCTGACGCTGCACATCGGCAACGTCAACCTCAATTCCCGCCGCGCAGCGCCTCCTCGATAGCCAAAGCCTCACGCTCGAACATCGTCGCCATTGCGATGAGCCGTTCGCGCTCCTCCGTGTCTTCGGTGTTGTGGGCCAAGAGGCGAGCCTTGCTCGCCTCCCGCCGCAGTCTCGCTGCGCTCCCTTTGTCCGTTTCCGCCATGGATGTCAGAATATCTCGTTGAAAAAGGCCAGCATTTCTGCCCAGCTGCGGTCATCGGCGCTTTTGTCGTAGCGCGCGAAATCGGGCATGCCCATCTTGTCGGCATCAGGGTTGGTGTAACTATGGACGACTCCGCCATAGAGCTTCATCTGCCAGTCGACCTTGCCGTCGCGCATCTCGGTTTCGAATGCCTGGCGCGCATCGGGGCCGATACCGGGATCGTCGGCGCCGATCAGAACCAGCACCTTCCCCTTGATGTTCTTGGCCGCATCGGGACGCGCTGTGCCGAGGCCACTGTGGAAACCGACGACACCTGCGACTTCATTGCCGCCGCGCGCAAGCTCGAGCGACATGGTGCCGCCGAAGCAGAAACCGATCGACGCGACCTTCGTCGAGTCCACCAAACCGGTCCCGAGCAGCGCGTCGAAACCCGCCTTCGCCCGCGCCTCGATGCGCGACGGGGCCTGCATGAGTTCGCCAAGCAGCGCCATCATTGCCGGCATATCGGTCATGATCGTGCCTTCGCCGTGCAGATCGCAGGCGAGCGCCACATAGCCCGCCTTGGCGAGGCGTTGAGCCTTCTCCTTGGCGTGATCGCCGAGACCCATCGCCTCAGGAAAAACCAGCACACCGGGCCGCGGCCCCGATACGCTCGTGTCGACGTACAAGTGACTCTTCATCTGGAGGCCATCGGCCTCGTAACTCAGAACTTGGCTGTCCATGATTCTCCCCTCTTCGATAGCCCGGTTACTCGCTGTTAAGCTTGTCGACGAAACGATACAATCACTGCATTTCGTCCGTTCTGGAGGGAATCGGGCAGCCCCCTTGTCGCTCCTTTGTAGCCGGCCCTGGCCAGACTGCCCGCACACCACATCTGGACTTTCGCGATGGTGCCATTCGAAGCCGCGCAGATCGATCGCGAGCGGTTCGAACGGCGCACCTGTTTCAGCGAGCTTTTTCCCCTCCGGCACGAGCTGGCACGGCCGCGCGGGCGTCGCACATTGGCGGGGTTATCCGACGCGGACGATGTCGGGGAGTATTCCCGTTCGGGACCCGAACTGGAGCGGATCCGCCATGCGGATGCCTGGCGGGCCCCCATGCGGATCTCTCGTTAGTCGTTGGGAAGCTTCGAAGCAGCGACAGCTCAGAGCGCTGGCCAGGAGGCAAGGGCGAGCAATGTTGGCCGCCCGACATTGCAGGGGCACCTCAGGAATCGTCTATCGCCGCGTCAGTCCCATTCGCCGCAGCACCAGATAGGCGATTCCGGCGGTCCCGAACGCCAGCAGCGTCGCCCACAAAGTGCCATGCGGCGAATCCACCCAGGGGAAACCGCCCGTATTCATCCCGAACAATCCGGTGACGAATGTCGCCGGCAGCATCAGCGTAGTCATGATCGAGAGGACATAGAGATTCTGGTTGGTGCGCTGGTCGTTTCGAATGTCGACTTCGTCGCGCAGCTGACGGATCTGGCGGTGAACGCCGAGCGAGTCCGCGCCGAGCGCCTGGATGCGCTGCGACACCTTCTCGATCGTCGCAACCATATTCTCGGGCACATCCTCATCGCCTTCGAGACGACGGAATACCGCGCGCAGGCCATCGAGCATACGATGAACACGCGCATGGCGTCGCCTGATCTCGATCATGCCGCGCGCGGTCGGCGGATCGCGGCCCTCAAGAAAAGCGTCCTCGGCATTCTGGACGACGACAGCCTGTTCGCGCACCCTGGTCGCGATACCTTCCGTGATCGTCCCGATCAGCAGGTCAAGCGCCTCCGCAGGGTCTTCCATTCCGCGGCTGCGCGCGAGCTTGGCGCGGATCAGGTCGGCCGATCGGATCGGGTGCAGACGCGCGGTGATCATCATCGTCGGGGTAAGAGCGAAGCGCAGAACACCGACCGGCGGATCTTCGCTCTGTTCGAAGTCGCGTTCGAAATCATGAATGACGCAGGCGATCACCCCGTCGTCGACCATCGCGCGCTGATGGCTGTCCTGAGCCAGCATCATGTCCTTGACGTCGTCGGGAAGCTCTTCGTGGCCTTCGATCCAGGTCTGGGTGCGCCGGTGGGCCAGGCTGAGATGGAACCAACGGAAAGAATCGCTTTCAGCGTCGCAGTCCAGAGTCGCGCAAGCACGTCCGGGCCCCAGGTCGAAACCCCAAATAAGCCCAGGCGTCCCAGCCATCGACGTGGATCGGACGGTCGCAATTCCCCACTCATCTTTGTCAGCGTCCGTGGCTTTTCCCCCGAAAAATGATCGCGACAATTGCCCATAGCACGCTTGTGGGACAGATCGAAATGGCCAGTGCTGCTGGCACAATCACACAGACCCGATAGAAGACCGGACGATGAGCGCACTGCCCGACAAATTTCGACGATTCCGACTGGCATGGCTGCTGGCCGCCGCCCTCCTGGGCCTGGCACTGCGCATTGCCGCTGCGCGAGGCGATTACTGGCTCGACGAGGCATGGTCGGCCTGGTTCGCACGCGAGGCCGGGACACCGGGACGCGTGTTCTTCGCGATCAATCACGACAATAATCATTTACTCAACACGCTCTGGCTCCAACTGGTCGGCTGGGGGTCACCGCCTATCCTCGGCCGGGCACTATCGATCGTCAGCGGCAGCGCTGCGGTCATCGTCGCCGGCATGATCGGCGCACGGCGCGGCACCCGACCGGCGATCGTGACCGCGATTCTGTTCGCGGTGTCGCCGATTCTCGTCACCTACGGCTCCGAAGCGCGCGGCTATGCGCCGATGCTGCTCGCGCTACTGACCTCGATCTGGATCGTCGACCGCGAACTGAACGGCGTGGCGGTCCGCCACGGCGCCATCTGGCTCGGCCTGGCCGCGCTGCTCGGCATGCTTGCGCACGTCTCAATGCTGTTTGGTGTCGCCGCGCTGACCGGCTGGGTGGCAATCCAGTCGTGGCGGCAATCGGGGCCCCGTCCCGCCGCCATCGCGACGCTGCGTTTTATGGTCCGGCCGATCGCCGCGGTGGCGGCAGTGCTGTTGCTGGCCTTGGCGGCGCCGGACGGCTACCGCATGGGGATCAGGACCGGGTTCGCATGGGGCCCCTACATCGATGCCCTCACCTATATGGTCGCCTTCACGATCGGCTGGCCCTTCAAGGTCGGCTTCTGGCTTCTCCCGGTCCTGCTGGTACCGGCGGTGATGGCCATACGCGGACGGGCGCTGTTCTACTTCATCGCGATTGTCGGCCTCCCGCTCACCGTCGCCATCCTCCAGCCCGACAATGCTGCGATCCCGCGCTATTATCTGCTGAGCGCGGCCGCGCTGCTGCTGCTGCTCGCCGACCTGCTCGCGGGCCGGCGCCGACCCGCGTGGCTGCCTCTGGCCGCCCTCGTCGCCGGCAGCCTCACCGTCGACATCCGCATGATCGCCAATTTGCGCGGACAGCCGGGAGCCACGATCACCGCGATGAAGGAGCGCAGTCCAGCGGCCGTCGTGATGCCCGACGAACCGAAGGACAGCGCAGTACTCGAAGCTGCCGCGGCGTCACGAGGTTACAAGCTCGACATCGCCGAAGGCTGCGCCGCCAACACCCGCTACCTGTTCGCCGAGAACAACGGGACGGTTGCCTTTCCGACGGTCAAGACACGCTGTGGCGCGTCCTTCCGCGCCGTCCGTTCCGGCCAGGCCTACGGGTTGTCGGGAATGCACTGGCAGCTTTATGAGCGCGCGCAATGACCGCTGACGAGCGGGGACCATGGTGGCAGCGACGATCCGCGTTGGCCGCGATTCTTGTGGCGGGGATACTCCCTCTGCTCTGGCCCCCGCTGCCGCCGCTCACCGATCTCCCCGGCCATGCCGGGCGCTGGCAGATCGCGATCGCCGGACCGGACTCTCCGCTTCGCCAATATTATCATGTCCGCTGGGCTCTGATCGGTAATCTTGGCGTCGACATCCTCGCCATCCCGCTCGCCCATCTGATCGGGATCATTCCAGCCGCCAAGCTGGTCGTCAGCCTGATCGTGCCGCTGAGCATGGCGGCCATGCTTTGGCTGGCGCACGAAGTCCATGGCCGCGTGCCGCCGACGGCACTGTTCGCGCTGCCCTTCGTTTACGCCTGGCCCTTCCAGATGGGTTTCGTCAATTTCGCGCTGGCGCAGGGACTATGCTTAGCGGCGCTGGCTCTGTGGTTGCGGCTGGCGCGCATGGCCCAGCCGGGCCTCCGCGCAGCGCTGTTCGGACCGATCGGTCTGGCGCTGTGGGTGACGCACAGTGCCGGCTGGGGGCTGTTCGGTCTGATGGCGTTTGGCGCCGAGCTTGCCCGGCTGCGCGAGGAACGCCGCAGCTGGCCGGCTGCGATCGGCGGCGCCATTGCCGCCTGCCTGCCGCTCGCGTTGCCGATCCTGATCATGATCGCGCATCGTCCCGAGGCCGCCCGAGCAAACGAGACCGGCGACTGGTTCAACTTCTCTGCGAAGCTGCTCTGGGCCATCTCGTCATTGCGCGATCGCTGGCAATGGTTCGATCTCACCTCGCTGACGGCGTTGCTGTTCATTCTTTATATCGGGATGCGGGAACAGCGCCTCGGCTATGCCCGACTGCTCGGCTGGCCGGCCTTGTTCTGCGTCGCCGGCTTCCTGCTCCTCCCACGGCTGCTGCTCGGCGGTTCCTATGTCGACATGCGGATGATGCCGGCGATCTGGATCCTCGCCCTGCTCGCGATCCGCCCGCCCCCACCCGGCCGGCTTGCTCATATCCTCGGGCTCGCCGGCCTGCTCTTCTTCGGTATCCGTACCGCGGCGACCACGCTGAGCTTCGCGCTGGTCACCGCCGAACAACGCAGCGAACTGAAAGCGGTCAGCCACATCCCGCGTGGCGCGGCGGTGCTGGCGCTTGTCTACCGGCCCTGCCTGACACCCTGGTCGGACCTTCGGCCTGAACATCTGCCCGCCTATGCGATCATTGCGCGCGATGCTTTCGTCAACGAACAATGGGCGATCCCCGGGCAGCAATATCTCACCATCCGCCATGCCCGGGCGTTCCCCTTCGTGGCCGATCCGAGCCAGCTGGTCTATCCGATCGGCTGCAAGGACCAGGGACGCAACCTGCCCCACGCAATCGCGACCTTCCCACGCACGGCGTTCAGCCATGTCTGGATCATTGGAAATCGGCTGACCGATCCAAGGCATTACGGGCTCGACCCCGTCTGGACCAACGGCCGCTCGGCGGTCTACGAAGTGGTTGGCGCCGCGGGGTTGAGGCGTGTAGAGCGCACGCCCTGAGAAGTGGCACAAAAGGTATGCGAGCGGGGTCATGAGCAGCACCGGCCTGGAGGCCGTTTTCCTGTCGAACCGGGATCGGCTGCTCGCCTTCTTGCGCACGCACGGGGCCGGTGATGCGGCCGAGGACCTGCTGCAGGAGTTGTGGCTGAAGATCGCGTCGGCGCCGACCGGACCGATCGCGCAACCTTTGTCCTATCTGTATCGGTCGGCGAACAACCTGATGCTCGATCGCTATCGCTCGCAACAGCAGGCGGTCAGGCGCGACCAGGACTGGACGGAAGCGGCCACCACGATTCCGGGCCAGTCTGACGATCCATCCAGCGAACGCCGGCTGATTGCCCGCGAACAGCTCCGGCTAGCCCAGGCCGCGCTCGACGCGCTCGGCGAACGAACCGCCGCCATCTTCCGTCGACACCGCATCGACGGGGTCGGACAACGTGACATCGCAGCCGAATTCGGCGTCAGCCTGAGCACCGTCGAAAGTGATCTCAGACGGGCCTATCGTGCAATGATCGAACTGAGGAGCAAGTTCGATGAGGCTTGATGCGATCGACTCCGTCCTGCTCGTGGGGAAGTACTTTCATGGCTGAGGACAGGACCAATATGGAAAGCGCGGCACTCGATTGGGTGATCCGCCTGCGCGATCCGGCCTTTGACGGCTGGACGGAGTTCGAGTCCTGGCTCGCTGCCGATCCTGCGCATGCTGAAGATTATCATCGGCTGGCTTTCGCCGACGAAGAGATGGCCCGGTTGCTGGCGAACGCGCCGCCACTGCGGCCGATCATCGCACCGGCCCCGAAGCAGCCGATCACGCGCCGGCGGTGGCTGGGCGGCGCGATTGCAGCCTCGGTCGCGGCCATCGTCGGCGTGACGGTGATCGACCGGCAACCCGCGCTTTATCAGATCGAGACAGCACCCGGCGCCCGCCGGACCGTCACGCTGGAGGACGGAAGCCGGATCGCGATGAACGGAGGCACGGCGATCACGCTCGACCGCAAGGACGCCCGCTATGCGGTGCTGGAACGCGGCGAGGCGCTGTTCGATGTCATCCATAACGACGATGCGCCATTCAAAGTAGCGGTTGGCGATGCGACACTGGTGGATGTCGGAACCCGCTTCAATGTGGTGCGCGAAGGAAAGACCACAGCGGTTCAGGTTGCCGAGGGTGCCGTTATCTACAATCCCGAGAGTTCCGCAGTGCGTCTCGATGCGGGCCGCACCTTGCGCGCGATCGATGGCGACGCGCTGCTTGCGCTGGGCGCCATGTCCCCGGCGTCGATCGCCGGTTGGAAGGATGGCAGGCTGATCTATGACGGTCAGACGATGGCGGAGATCGCGGCAGATCTCAGCCGCTGGTCGGGCCAGCCGGTACGTGTCGATCCGCGCGTCGCGGAAAAACGCTTCCGCGGCGTGCTGAGCCTGAGCGACGGCGAGGATATTGTCCGCCTGGCACCCTTGCTCGAAGTCGATGTTCGCAATACCGGACAAGAATGGGTTCTCGCTCCCCCCGCACAGTGAAGCGCGTTCTCGCCTTTGCCAGCTTTGCGCTGCTTTTCGCAGCCGCACCAGTTCAAGCGGCAGAGAAGGCGCCGCTCGACCTCCCGGCCGGAACCCTGGGCGATGCCATCGCCGTGCTCGCCACGCAAAGTGGCGCCAGTGTCAGCGTGGCCGATGGATCCATCTGGGCCATGCAGGTTCCCGCCCTGAAGGGCCGTATGAGCAGCGAAGATGCACTTCGCCGGCTTTTGCGGGACAGTCGTGGCCGAATCGAGACTGTTGCTCCCAACAGCTTCCGGATTGTCGTCGCCGCGGAGAATTCGCGCAGGAAAACAGCGCGCGCTCAGCGGACCTTGCCGTACATGCTTGACGATGTGGAGGATGAACCGATCATCGTCACCGCCTCCAAGCGCGAAACGCGGCTCAAGGATTTTGCCGGCTCGGTTAGCCTGCTCGACGGCTCCGATCTCACCTTCGGCGGCGAGCAGGGCATGGACTCGATTCTCTCGCGCGTCGCCAGCCTCTCCTCCACTCATCTCGGCGCCGGGCGCAACAAGCTGTTCATCCGCGGCATCGCCGACAGCAGCTTCACCGGGCCGACCCAGGCCACGGTCGGCCAGTATCTCGGCGACATGCGCCTGACCTACAACGCACCCGATCCCGATCTCCGGCTCTACGATATCCATTCGGTCGAGATCCTCGAAGGCCCGCAGGGCACGCTCTACGGCGCAGGATCGCTGGGCGGCGTGATCCGGATCGTTCGCAATCCGCCTGAACTCGGGAAGACCGAAGCCGCGCTGACGGCCGGCCTCTCGGTGACCCAGCATGGCGATCCGGGGGGTGATGCCAGCGGGATGATCAACTTGCCGATCATGAAAGACAGGGTGGCGTGGCGCGTAGTCGGCTACGGCATCCGTGAAGGGGGCTACATCAACGATGTGTTGCGGCGAAAAAAGGACATAAATCGCACCACCATCGCCGGCGGCCGCTCGACCCTCAGGGTCGACTTTGGCGACGACTGGATCCTCGACCTGGGCAGCGTCTACCAAGCCAATGAGGGTGACGACAGCCAATATGCCGACCGCAGTCTTGGCGGTGTGAAGCGCGCCAGCCTTACCGATGGCGGCTTCGAATCGAACTATACGCTCGGTGAGATGGTGATCGCCAAGAAATGGGACGGCGTTTCCTTCCTGTCCTCCACTGGCGGCGTTCGTCAGCGTCTCCGGGAGCGTTATGACGCCAGCCTGGTAAACGGTCCCGACCGCCAGTTCGTCCAGCGCAACCTGACCCGGATGTTTGTCACGGAGAATCGGCTGTGGCGGCCGATGCACCGCCGCTACGGCTGGGTGCTGGGCGCCAGCCACACCCGCAACCGGACCAATATCGATCGCTCATTCACGCAAACCAATATAACAACGAGCGTGCCTGGCGTCATCAACCAGGTCCACGAGACGACCGTCTATGCCGAAGCGAGCGTGGAGCCGTTCCGCGGTGTGATCGTCACCGGCGGGGCGCGTCACACCTGGTCAAACCTGAGCGGCGGAGCCGATGACCCGACGCCCATCGGTGCCAATATTTCGCCGCGGCTCGCGGCGCTGCTCGCACAGGCCCGCGCCGAGATCGTGCAGGGCCGGCTGGAAAAGCGCCTGCTGCCTTCCGGATCGATTTCGGTATCCCCGATCCACGGCCTCATCGCCTATGCGCGCTACCAGCAGGGTTTCCGCCCTGGCGGACTTGCCATCGAGAGTGGCTTCGTGCGCCGTTTCCGGAACGACCGGGTCAAGACGATGGAAGGCGGATTGCGTTACGGCGAGCGCGGGCGCGATCCGTTCGATGTCTCACTCAGCCTGTCCCACACCAAGTGGGCTAATATCCAGGCCGATTTCATCGATGCCGCGGGCCTGCCGAGCACCGACAATATCGGCGACGGACGAATCTATACGTTGAGCTTCGAATTGCACGTCGAGCCGGTACCTGACCTCAGCTTCGACATCGCCACAACCTTCAACGACAGCAAGGTGATCGATCCCTCGGCCACTCTGATCAGCACGCTCGGCTCTCCGCCGGTCAACACGGCCACTGGCGCCCGCACCGGGGGGCAGAGCCGCATTCCCAACGTCGCTCGCTTCACAACGCGCTTCGGCGCCGATTACCGCATGGATATCGGCGACGAGCTCGAGCTCAGGGTAGGAGGCTGGGCCCGCTATGTCGGCAAGTCGCGGCTGGGTATCGGTCCGATCCTCGGCGATTTGCAGGGCGATTATTTCGATACCGCGCTCACCGCCCGGATCGGTCGGCCCAATCTCGGCGTAACTTTGGGGATCACCAATCTGACCGACGCGATCGGCAATCGCTTCGCCCTCGGCACGCCCTTCTCGGCCAGCGCCGGCGGGCAAATCACGCCGATGCGCCCGCGTACGATCCGGGTTGGCGTCGATACCGCGTTCTAGCCGGAGTCGACGCACGCGCCGGCAACCTCCCGCTCGTCACCGATCGTTTCGCTGCCGGGGAAAATGAAGGGTCGCCAGAAAAATCCAAGGTTTGTGAGGAAAGGCTCCGTCCTACCCTTTGAGCAGGAGGTTTCTCCGCCGGCAAGGCTTCCGTCCTGCGCGACGGATCACCGGCAGGCTCACGGAATATCGCCGGATCCCTCCTTTGAGGAGGGTTGGGGGTGAGCAAGTTTTTCACAGGCGGCTTTGAGGCCCTCCGGCCGTCTACCCAACCACCCCCAAATACTACCCTCGCCCCGTTCGGCGAGGCGAGGCCCGAGCGCAATGCTTGGGAAGGTACGGTGCGGATCGCTTTCTGGAGGGAGCTGATCCGCACCGTGCTCCAACCCCGGATCGACCGCCGCAGCCACTCGTCTCCTGCCGCTTGGCCGGCGGAGTGATTCATCCCCAGAAAAATATTTTCGACCGCAAATTTCACTTGCGGATTCGATTGTTGCGCAGCCCTTCAGGGGCCGACTCCAAGCCCTTGTCGGGACTCGAAAATTTTTCGTCCAGCAAATCCGGACTCGTTTCATCGATGCGACGAGTCGAGTCCCGGAACTGTCATTTTGACTCTTGCGCTCGGAATCAGATGAGGCACAATAGGTGGTGTAAAGACATACAGGGGTATCGCTAGCAGTGGTGGCTGACGTGCAGGGGTTCTGCTCCGCGCGAATAGTCCACAGCGGCGTGAAAAGCTGGGGATAAGGCCAATTCGGCGCTGGAAACGGACCGCCGAGACACTATCTTCAACAAACGCCCTGAGTCGAACGGATCGAGAACATGGCCATGTCGGCCGGTTCCAGGTAAAGTGCGCAGGAGATGGGCGTAATGGATCTTTCTGGCAGCAGTGAAGTGGGCGCGAGCGACGTGGCGACGATTTTTGATTCCCCGTCCAAGGAGGCCAGGGCCGCCAATAGCGCGACCGCCACGGCGGCGGCTGCCTCTGCGGCGGTCAAGGCCGAGCATAAGCCGTCTTCGGGCAGCATGGACGTCCACGCCCAGCTCTTCGCGATCGAGGTCGATCACAGCCGCGACGCGCTGCTGACTGACTTCGGCAAAGACACGCTGACCGACCGCTACCTGCTGCCCGGCGAAAGCTATCAGGACCTGTTCGTGCGCGTCGCATCGGCCTATGCCGACGATCAGGCCCACGCCCAGCGCATTTATGACTATATCTCCAGGCTCTGGTTCATGCCCTCGACCCCTGTTCTCTCGAACGGCGGTACCGGCCGGGGCCTGCCGATCAGCTGCTATCTCAACTCGGTCGACGACAGCCTTGAGGGCATCGTCAACACCTGGAACGAGAATGTCTGGCTAGCCGCACGCGGCGGCGGCATCGGCACCTATTGGGGTTCGGTGCGCGGCATCGGCGAGCCGGTCGGCCTCAACGGCAAGACCTCAGGCATCATCCCCTTCGTCCGGGTGATGGACTCGCTCACCCTTGCGATCAGCCAGGGCTCGCTGCGGCGCGGCTCGGCGGCGGTCTATCTCGACGTCTCGCACCCCGAGATCGAGGAGTTCCTCGAGATCCGCAAGCCATCGGGCGACTTCAACCGCAAGGCGCTCAACCTCCACCATGGCGTGCTGCTGACCGATGCCTTCATGGAAGCGGTGCGCGACGGAAGCGAATGGGATCTGGTCAGCCCGAAGGACGGCTCGAAGCGGTCGACGATCGACGCCCGCGCGCTGTTCCAGAAACTGGTCGAAACCCGGCTGGCGACCGGCGAGCCCTATATCGTGTTCAACGACACGGTGAACCGGACGATGCCCAAGCATCATCGCGACGTCGGCCTCAAGGTCTCCACCTCGAACCTCTGCTCGGAGATCACCCTGCCGACCGGCCGCGACCAGCATGGCATGGACCGCACCGCGGTCTGCTGCCTCAGTTCGCTCAACCTCGAGACCTGGGACGAGTGGTGCGAGGACAAGCACTTCATCGAGGATGTGATGCGTTTCCTCGACAATGTGCTGCAGGACTATATCGACCGTGCGCCTGACGAGATGGCGCGCGCCAAGTACAGCGCCAGCCGCGAGCGCTCGGTCGGCCTCGGCGTGATGGGCTTCCACACCTTCCTCCAGGCACGCGGCATTCCGTTCGAAGGAGCGATGGCGAAGAGCTGGAACCTCAAGATCTTCAAGCATATCGCCGCTGGAGCACAGGAAGCCTCGATGCTGCTGGCGAGCGAGCGCGGGCCCTGCCCGGATGCCGCCGATCAGGGCGTGATGGAGCGCTTCAGCTGCAAGATGGCGATCGCGCCGACCGCGTCGATCTCAATCATCTGCGGCGGCACCTCGGCCTGCATCGAGCCGATCCCGGCGAATATCTACACCCACAAGACGCTGTCAGGCAGCTTCTCGATCAAGAATCCCTATCTCCAGAAGCTGCTCGCCGAGAAATCGAAGGACAGCGACATGGTGTGGAACACGATCCTCGAGCAGGGCGGCTCGGTCCAGCATCTCGACTTCCTGACACAGGAAGAAAAGGACGTGTACAAGACCAGCTTCGAGATCGACCAGCGCTGGCTGATCGAACTCGCGGCCGACCGTACGCCCTATATTGACCAGGCGCAGTCGCTCAACCTGTTCATCCCGGCCGATGTTGAGAAGTGGGACCTGCTGATGCTCCACTTCCGCGCCTGGGAACTGGGCATCAAGTCGCTCTATTATCTGCGCTCCAAGTCGGTCCAGCGCGCCGGCTTCGCGGGCGGGGTCGAGGCCGACAACACGCCGGACCTCAAGCAGATCGAACTGATCGCCAAGGACTATGACGAGTGCCTGGCGTGCCAGTGACGGGTTTCACTGGCATGCCGGGCATTCGCACCTGCAAGTAGCAGGCTTCCGGTGAGCTGCGAACGGAGATGGAAAGAAGGGTCGTTGTGAAAATTCGCGACCCGTTCTTTTCTCGTCACCCCTGCGAAGGCAGGGGTCCATGTCTCTCACATCCTCGTTGGGCATCGTTCGTGAAAACAGACATGGATTCCTGCCTTCGCAGGAATGACGGGTGAGAGAATGTCGCTCCATGCTCTCTCCTTCTCGCTGATCATGTTCGGGCTTGGCGCCTGGCAATTCCGGCGCGCGGGCCGGATGGCACGGCTCGATACCGAGATCGAAACGACATCGGCCGAATTACGCCAATCATACGAGGCGCATGGCTATCCGCCGACCGATGCAGGTCGGATACGCCTGACCGGCGCGGGGCTGATCATGGTCGGCGTGCTCGCGATCGTCCTACCCATGGTGACGGGGAAGATGGGATGAAGCCTGTTCGTTTGAGCATCATTCCGACGGAGACGGGGATGACGACAATTTGTGCCCCCATTGCGCCTCGACCCACAACAGCTTGTGGAATCGCCCGAATTTTTCCGGTGGAAAACTCACGAAATCATTTGGCGTGGAGTCGCCGCTGGCATAGAATGCGCACCTGCTTCGGAGGCCGGCGATCGGTCGCGCCGAAGCGGGGTGAATCGGGGCTCAAATCCCGATCTGCAAGGGGGATGGGCGAGTGATGGTGAGTGCTCCCGCGGGCATGTGGCGAGGCTGATCGATGCAAGTCTCCTGGGTCACGCTGATCATCGCCGGCGCCTCTGTGCTGGTGGGCCTTCTCTGTCTGTGTCTGGCGCTGGTCGCGCTGATCCGGATCGGCAAGGCGAAGAAGGGCAAGGATATCGGCGAAGACACGCCGGCTGAGCTCAAGGGTTTCGCGTTCCGGCAGGGCCTGAGCGCCGTCGTGATGTTCGCGCTCGCCGCGATCATCGTTATATTTAGCTGATTAGCGAAAGGTCCGTTCGATGCCGCTTCTCCAGGCCAGCCGCACCTACAAGCCGTTCGAATATCCCTGGGCCTTCGAATATTGGAAGCGGCAGCAGCAGCTTCACTGGCTGCCCGAGGAAGTGCCGCTCGGCGAGGATTGCCGGGACTGGGCGCAGAAGCTCAGCGATCATGAGCGCAACCTGCTGACCCAGATCTTCCGCTTCTTCACCCAGGCCGATGTCGAGGTGCAGGATTGCTACCACGACAAATATGGCCGGGTGTTCAAGCCGACCGAGATCAAGATGATGCTGACCGCGTTCAGCAACATGGAGACGGTCCACATCGCGGCATATAGTCATCTGCTCGACACGATCGGCATGCCCGAGACCGAATACAGCGCCTTCATGCAGTATAAGGAAATGAAGGATAAGCATGATTATCTTGCGACCTTCGGGGTCGACAGCGACGAGGATATCGCGCGCACGCTGGCGATGTTCGGCGGCTTTACCGAGGGGCTCCAGCTGTTCGCCAGCTTCGCGATGCTGATGAACTTCCCGCGCTTCAACAAGATGAAGGGCATGGGCCAGATCGTCACCTGGTCGGTCCGTGACGAGACGCTCCATTGCGAAGGAATCGTCCGGCTGTTCCACGCCTTCTGCAAGGAGCGCAACTGCCTGACCAACAACGTCAAGGAAGACATTCTCGACATGTGCCAGAAGACGGTGCGGATCGAGGACGCCTTCATCGACCTGGTGTTCGAAATGGGCCCGGTCAACGGCATGACGCCGAAGGACATCAAGAAATATGTCCGCTACATCGCCGACTGGCGGCTCGGCCAGCTCGGCCTCAAGCCGATCTACATGATCGACGATCACCCGCTGCCCTGGCTGGCGCCGATGCTCAACGGCGTCGAGCACGCCAACTTCTTCGAGACCCGCGCCACCGAATATTCGAAGGCCGCGACCCGGGGCCAGTGGAACGACGTCTGGGACCAGTTCGACAAGCGCATGGGCGCCAAGCGCGGCACTGCGGCGAACGAGGATATGGCGGAGGGCAATCTGTTCGGGCCTGCGGGGGTTGCGGCGGAGTAGCTACTTCGGCGTCTCGTTTCCAAACAGGAAATAAAAGACCAATATGGCTGTCGAAGTGCCTCGCATTTCGGCAGCCATTTTCTTACCCTCGGTCCATCTATAGAATCGAAATATTCGATCCCGGAGGAGAGAGATGCCCATGGATCCCCTAGCCCGCCTCATCGCCATCGAGGAGATCAAGCAACTCAAGGCGCGCTATTTTCGATGCATGGATACAAGACAGTGGCAGGAGGTGGGGGAGACCTTCACCCGCGATGGCGTATTCGACTGCTCGGAGGGCTTCCAGCACACCCCGCTCGGCGGCAAGCCCATCGGCGTCGAGGGGCCGGTAACCACCGGCCGCGAGAATATCGTTGCCTGGATCAAGGATGCCTTCGTCAAGCAGACCTCGCTCCATCACGGTCATTGCCATGAGGTGACGATCGACAGCGACACCGAGGGGCATGGCGTGATCGCGATGAACGACCTGATCCGCGACGGCAGCCGCACCAAGACGCTGCTCAGCGCCGCCGGCCATTATTGGGAGCGCTACCGCTTCGAGGACGGCGCCTGGCGGATCGCGCATACCAAGCTCACCCGGCTGTTCAACGATGTCGATCCGGACGGCTTCTATACTGCCGGGGTGGATGATCCGGCGGAGAATGTGGCGGTGTGAACCTCACCGTCATCCCGGCGGAGGCCGGGATGACGAAAAAGAGTGGAGCGCACGCATATCCCCCATCGACCGCCCACTCGCCATCGAGGATATCCGACCGCTCAGGGCGCGCTGTTTCCGGACGGTCGAATTCGCGTCCGCCGAATGCTGTGCAGGTCGACACCTGAACCGGAGAGGTGACATGGGCGACGGCAAGGCGACGGAACCTGTGCTGATCGCCGGCGAGACTCCGGCTGGTCCGGACCGGGCAACAAACCCCTCCACCGCCTGCGGCGGTCCCCCTCCCCATGCTCCGCATAGGGAGGATCGCCTGGCCTTGACCGATCCTCCCTACCCGAAGGGTGGGGAGGGGGACCGCGAAGCGGTGGAGGGGTAAAGGAACCGCTCGACCTGTATGCGCCCGAGTGCGATGCAGATCGGGATCTGGACAGGAGAGGACAGATGGCCGACGACAAGGGCCGCGAACATATATTGATCACCGGCGCGACCGGGCTGGTCGGGCGGGCGGCGGTCGAGCATTTCGCTCGCGCCGGTTATCGCACCACCGCAATCTCGCGTCGCACGCCGTTCGATCTTTATGGGGCACGCTTTCTCCCCGTTGACCTTGCTGATCGGGCGGCCTGCGAGGCGGCGTTCGCCGGGATCACCGACTGTACGCGCATCGTCTTCGCCGCGGTCGACGACCAGCCCGATCTGGTCGCCGGCTGGCTCGATCAGGAGCATGCCGATCGCAACGGGCTGATGCTGCGCAACATGGTCGACATCGTCTCGCGCACCTCGCCAGGGCTCAGTCATGTGACCATATTGCAGGGGCCAAAGGCCTATGGCGCGCATGTCCGGCCGATCCGCCCCGACAGCCGCGAGATACGCGACGATGACCGCAGCCTTCCCAATTTCTACTGGCCGCAGCAGGATTATCTCGCCGCGCGCGGCACCGAATGCGGCTGGAGCTGGACGATCTTCCGCCCGTCGATGGTGGTCGGCGAGGCGATTGGCGGCCATGCCAACCCGGTCGGCGCGATCGGCGTCTATGCCGCCCTGCAGAAGGCGCGTGGCGAACCGCTCCATTTTCCCGCCACCGGATCAATGTGGTATGAGGCGACTGACACTGAGCTGATGGCGCGCGCGATCGACTGGGCGGGGACGAGCCCGGCCGCGGCGAACCGCGCGTTCAACATCACAAATGGCGAGATTTTCGCGCTGCGCGACCTCTGGCCCGACATTGCCCGCGCGCTCGATATCGAGCCCGGCGAGGATCGCCCGCAGCATTTCCGGCAGACGATGCCGCCGCGCGCCGCCGAATGGGACGCGATCCGCGCGAAGCACGGCCTGCGCGCGCCGGCGATGGACGAGATGCTGCGCCAGTCGTGGGAGTTTCTCGACTTCGTCTTCCTCGACCGACCGGGCCCGCCGATCCTGACCTCGACAATCGCGCTGCGCCAGGCGGGCTTTCACGAGACGATGTACACCGACGAAATGTTCGCCAAATGGTTCGCCCGCTACCGCGCCGACCACCTGTTGCCGTGAGATCGCGGAATAATCTCCGTCCTGTCCCCTAAAATCTCCCCTCCCTTGCTGGGAGGGGTGTAGGGGTGGGTGACGAAGCCGAGGGCTCGATGCCCTTGGCGAAGTTTTACGGGACGGTGGGAAAGAGAGCGCGCTTCGCTCGCTACCCACCCCTACCCCTCCCTAAAAGGGAGGAGAGAAAGTCAGGGAGGAGAGACCATGACCCCGATTGACCGCCTCGTCGCCATCGACGCGATCCAGCAGCTCAAGGCGCGCTATTTCCGCACCATGGACCTGCGCGACTGGGACGGATTTGCCCAGGTCTTCGCCCGTGACGGCATATTCGATTTCAGCGAGGGGATGCGGATCACCCCGCTCGGCCAGCCGACCGAGGGGCCGATCGGCCCGGTGACGCGCGGCCGTGAGGCGATCAAGGCTTGGGTGACGGCGGCCTATGCCGACACCACCGCCGTCCATCACGGCCATTGCCATGAAATCACCATCGACAGCGACACCGAGGCGCATGGCGTGATCGCGCTCGAAGGCTGGGCGCGCGGCCCCGACCGGACGACGAAGCTGCTGCGCACCCGCGGCCATTATCATGAGCGCTACGTCTTCGAGGATGACGCCTGGCGGATCGCCGAGACCAGGCTGACCATGTTGTTCACCGGGCCGGATACCGAGTGAGCATATCGCCCTTCGCCACATTCTTCCCTCCCTTCAAGGGAGGGGGCAGGGGGTGGGTAACGTAGTCAGAGGCTCGATGCCTCTGACGAAGTCATACGAAAAGCCGAAAGCGCTCGCTGCGCTCGCGACCCACCCCCTCCCCCTCCCCCTCCCTGGGCAGGGAGGGGAGAAGAAAAGAAAGGAGAGACCATGGACGCACTCGCAAGGCTGATCGCCATCGAAGAGATCAAGCAGCTCAAGGCCCGCTATTTCCGCACCATGGACACCCGCGATTTCGAGGGCATGAAGCAGGTGTTCGCGAAAGACATCCGCTTCGATTTCTCGGAAGGTTTCCTGTTCACCCCGCTCGGCGGCGAACCGATCGGCTCGGTCGGCCCGGTGACGGTCGGCCGTGACGCTGTGATGGCCTGGATCACCCACAGCATGAGCGGTTTCACTTCGGTCCATCACGGCCATTGCCATGAGGTGACGATCGACAGCGAGACCGAGGCGCACGGCGTGATCGCGATGGCCGACTATATCCGCGCCGGCGACCGTACGACCCGGTTGATCGAAGCCGCCGGCCATTATTGGGAAAAATACCGCTTCGAGGACGGCGCCTGGCGGATCGCCGAGACGAAGCTGACCCGGCTGTTCAACGACACCCATGGCGGCGACGTCGACCATATCGTCGACGCCCACGCGACGGCGTAGCCCCTGTCAGATCCTCCCTATCCGAAGGATGGGGAGGATGGTGGTGGGGTCTTGCGACTTCAGCACCGTGACACCCCTCCACCATGCCGCGCATGGCCCCCCTCCCCGGCTTCGCCGGGGAGGATCCTGGCTTACCCGCTCCCGCGGAACAGAAAAAAGGGCGAAGCCGCGAAGCTCCGCCCCTGTTTTCAGAGCAATGCCGGGGAAGGCCTCAGCCGGGTCGCCCGTCATAATCGTCGCGCTCGGCGCGGATCATGGCGCCGAGATTGTCGAGACGCTGGTGGATGACATTCTCCTCGTTCGCGGTGAAGCGACCGCCCGAATAGCGCATCCGGGATTCGTCACGGCGGATCGAGACGAGCTCGGCGCGGGCGCGGCGCGCCTCGGAGGAGCTCAGCTGGCCGTTGGTGCGCATCCGCTCGATCCGGGCGGCGATCCGCTCTTCACGCACGCGGGTGTCACGGCTGTTAAGAGCGACGCCGCCCTGACGACCGACGCCGCCCGAGCTGACCCAGCGGCCGCGTCCGTCATAATAGCCGGTGACCTCGCCACGGACCCAACGGCCATTGCCGTCATAATAGCCGGGCTGGCTGTAGGCGGTCCAGCTGCCGCGCGGCGTTCCGCTGCCGCGTTCGGCGATCCAGCGGCCATTGGCATCATAGCGGCCCGAGGCCGGGCCGGCGACCCATTGACCGCGCGAGTCATAATAGCCGGGCGCGGATGCATCGACCCACATGTCGTTGGCGGCATAATATCCGCTGACGCCAACCGGCACCCAGCGACCGTCGCGATCGGAATAGCCGGCTTCGGACGATCCGTCGAACGCGACCCAGCGGTTGTTGCTGTCATAATAGCCGCGCGGCTGGCCCTCGACCCAGCGGTTGTCGCGGTCATAATAGCCGCGCGCCTCGCTGGCCGAGATACGGTTGGCATGCCAGCGTCCGCCCTCGTCATAATAGCCATAGGCCTGGTTGCATTTGGCGTCGCCCTTGGCGAGCTGATTGCCCGCGACGCCGCCTGCGACGCCGCCGAGGATCGTTCCTGCGGCGCGATTATGCCCGCCGTCGATGACATTGCCGAGGATCGCGCCGATGCCGGCCCCGAACACGGTGGCGACGGTACGGCCGGTATTGTCCTGCTTGCAGACGGTTTCGGCCTGGGCCGCGCTGCCGACGGCAAGAGCGGCGATGCTGGCCGCTATCAGATATGTGCGCATGATGTGTCTCCTGGGATCTGCGAAAGCTGCCCCTGGCACACAGACGTTCGGGCAGATTGATTGTTCCGCCCCCGGCGATCGCAACCCGGCACCGCGATGGCGCGTAACCCTTGACGACGAAGAGGTTCGCGAAGATGATTCGCGCAATTTCGCGGAGGTGTTCATGCGCATTTTGATGTTTGCCGCCTGTCTGACCGTGATGGCGGCCCCGGCCGCAGCACTGGCGCCGCCTGCGCCGCCGCAAAAGCCCGCCGCGGCCCAGCCGGTTCGCGCGTTGCCGGCCGACTGGCTTGACGACGCTAATCTCGACGGCACCACAACCAGTGCCGACAGCGGCACGGCGAAGGGCGCCGAAGGCGACGACCGGCTGGCCGGAGGCGACCGCGGCGCGCGACGCACCGACCTCGGCCGCGAATGCAAGGAGACCAGCGGCACCACCGGCCTGATCCTCGGCGCGGTAGCGGGCGGCCTGCTCGGCAATGTGATCGACGGCGGCAACAAGCGCACGCTCGGCACGCTGGTCGGCGCCGGCGGCGGTGCGCTGCTCGGCCGCGAGATCGAGAAGAAGCGCGCGGCAGCGGGCTGCAAATAAGATCGTCTTCCCCGACCCCCGTCGCGCGGGCCGGGCCGATGAACAATCGGTTGCTTTCGGTTCATGCAACTTAAGCGCCGCGGCGATTGTTACGTCCCCTGAACCACCCCAGGAGACTTTCAATGCGCAGATTGATCATCGCGGCCGCTCTGGCCGTCACCGTTGCGCCTGCCCTAACGATATCCGTACCGGCAGCCGCACAGAACCAGCGCGGCGATCGCCAGGACCGCCGCGATGACCGCAATGACCGCCGCGCCGACCGCGAAGACCGTCGCGACGATCGTCGCGATGCCCGTGAGGAACGCAAGGACAACCGCGTTGCGTATCGGCAAAGCCAGCAAAGTCAGCAGATGCAATGGCGCAGCTATAATCGGTACGACTGGAACCGCCCCGATCCCCGCTATGGCAACCGTTATGACGCCGCGCGCTATTATCGCAACGATCGCAGCTATGGCGAGCGCCGCCTGACCCGCAATGACCGCATCTATCGCGGCAATGACGGCCGCTATTATTGCCGTCGTTCGGATGGCACCACCGGCCTGATCATCGGCGCGCTGGCGGGCGGCATGCTCGGCAACGCGCTTGGCAACGGCCGGTCGTCGTCGCTCGGCATCCTGCTCGGCGCCGGCGGCGGCGCCCTGATCGGGCGCTCGATCGATCGCGGCGAGGCACGCTGCCGCTAAGGACTTCCCCCTTCCCGTCCGACGGTCCCACGACAGTATGAGTTGCGTTGCGTACCGGTACGCTGGCTATCACCGCATTGCGTACCGCTTGACCCCGACCT
The DNA here is from genome assembly GCA_947476735.1 of Sphingomonadaceae bacterium. Classification (GTDB taxonomy): domain Bacteria; phylum Pseudomonadota; class Alphaproteobacteria; order Sphingomonadales; family Sphingomonadaceae; genus Rhizorhabdus. The sequence goes on along the minus strand of CANJRZ010000004.1, from coordinate 17,260 downwards.
CCCACCGCGCCAATCCGGCGCGGCGGGGAGGACGGGCAAATGGCCGAAGCGAACATTGAACAACCATCGACGCGCCGCATCTTGCTGGCGAGCCTCACCGGCACGTCGGTCGAGTTTTACGATTTCTACATCTTCGCAACCGCCGCGAGCCTCGTGTTCGGCCCGCTCTTCTTCGGCGGCTTCGCCCCCCAGACCCAGTTGATCTGGTCCTACACGCTGCTTGGTCTCGCTTTCCTGTCACGTCCACTCGGCGCCTGGGCGTTCGGTCATTTCGGCGATCGCATCGGCCGCAAGTCAACTCTCGTCGCCTCACTGATGGTGATGGGCCTGTCGACCCTGCTGATCGCCTTCCTGCCCTCTTATGAAGCGGCGGGCTGGCTCGGCGCGCTGCTGCTCGCGGTGCTGCGATTCGGCCAGGGCTTCGGCCTCGGCGGCGAATGGGGCGGAGCCGCGCTGCTCGCGGTTGAAAATGCGCCGCCCGGCAAGCGCGGCCGTTACGGCATGTTCCCACAGCTCGGCGCGCCGGTGGGCTTCATTGCCGCCAATGGGCTGTTCATGATCCTTGGCCTCGCCATGACCCAGCAGCAGTTCATGGACTGGGGCTGGCGGCTGCCCTTTCTCGGCTCGGCCGTGCTGGTCGGCGTCGGCCTGTGGGTCCGTCTCAAGCTCACCGAGACTGCGGCTTTCCAGGCGGCGATGGCCGAGCATGAGCCTGCCAAGGTGCCGATCGCCACGCTGTTCCGCGACCATCTGGTACCGACGATCGCAGGCACCTTTGCCGCCGTCGCCTGTTTCGCCACCTATTATCTCGCGACCGCCTTCGCGCTCGGCTACGGGACCAAAACGCTTGGCATCGCCAAGGAGACATTCCTCGGCGTCCAGCTCATCTCGATCCTGTTCATGGCGGCAGGGATCATCCTGGCCGGCTGGTGGTCGGATCTGAAGAGCCCGCGCTATGTGCTGATCGCTGGCTGCATCGGCACGATCGTCACCGGTTTCCTGCTGGGCCCGATGTTCCTGAGCGGCGAATTGCGGGTGATCGCAATCTGGCTGTGCCTGTCGTTGTTCATGATGGGTTTCGTCTACGGACCGCTCGGCGCTTTTCTGCCGTCGCTCTTCCCGCCGATGGTGCGCTATACCGGGGCGTCGATGACCTTCAACATCGCCGGCATCCTCGGCGCCGCACCGGTTCCCGCGGTGGCGCAATATCTCTCGGATCATGGCGGACTGGGCTATGTCGGCTATTATCTGAGCGGATCGGCGATTCTCAGCCTCGCCGCGCTCTGGTGGACTCGCCACCACGACGCTAAGGTCCACTGATGTTCCTCGGTTTTTTAGACGAGCTCCGCAGCGCGGGCATTGCCGCGAGCCTGAAAGAGCATCTCACCCTGCTCGAGGCCTTGCAGCGCGACGTGATCGGTTGGAGCCCGGAGGAATTCTATTATCTCGCCCGCGCCACCTATGTGAAGGACGAGGCGCATCTCGACCGCTTCGACCGGGTCTTCTCGAAGGTGTTTCGCGGCGTGCTCGACGCCCCGACCGAAGGGCAAGAGATCCCCGAGGAATGGCTGAAAGCAATCGCCAAGAAATTCCTCAGCCCCGAGGAAATGGCGAAGATCGAGGCACTCGGCTCCTGGGAAGAAATCATGGAGACGCTGAAGAAGCGGCTCGAAGAGCAGCAGGGCAAGCACCAGGGCGGCAACAAGTGGATCGGCACCGGCGGCACCTCGCCGTTCGGCAATTCGGGCTATAATCCCGAAGGCGTGCGGATCGGCGGCGAGAGCACCCACAAGCGCGCGATCAAGGTCTGGGACAAGCGAGAGTTCAAGAATCTCGACAACGACGTCGAGCTCGGTACCCGCAACATCAAGGTCGCGCTCCGGCGGCTACGCCGTTTCGCGCGTGAGGGCGCCGCCGACGAGCTTGATCTCGACGGCACGATCGACGGCACCGCAAGGCGCGGCTTTCTCGACATCCAGATGCGGCCCGAGCGGCGCAATGCGGTCAAGCTCCTGCTGTTCCTAGACGTCGGCGGCTCGATGGATCCACATATCAAGCTGTGCGAGGAATTGTTCTCGGCCGCGACCGCCGAGTTCAAACATCTCGAATTCTTCTACTTCCACAACTGCGTCTACGAAGGCCTGTGGAAGGACAATCGCCGCCGCTATCAGGAACGGACCCCGACCTGGGACATCCTCCATAAATTCGGCCATGACTATAAACTGGTGCTGGTCGGCGACGCGGCGATGAGCCCCTATGAGATCGTCCATCAGGGCGGATCAGTCGAGCATTTCAACGAAGAAGCGGGCGAAGTCTGGCTCAAGCGGCTGACCAATGTCTATTCCTCGGCGGTGTGGCTCAACCCGACCCCGCAGCAGCACTGGATGCACACCCAGTCGACCCGCATCATCCGCGAGATCATGGACAACCGCATGTTCCCGCTAACCCTCTCAGGGCTCGAAGATGCGACGCGGACTTTGGGTCGGAAGAAATAGGCTTCTCTTCCTCTTTCGCCCGCAAGCGGGAGAGGGACAAAGGGCACGACGGCTAGGGATTGTGCACAACCCCACCGGTCATCGGTCCCGGCGCCCCGGTCGTTCCTGGAAAGCTGATTGGTTCGCTCTTCAGGACCCGCACCGCCATATAGGCGAAGCCCTCCGCCTCGGTTGCATCTCCGTCCCAACCGAGCGCCTCGATCGGCTCGGCTGCGATCTTCGTCGCGTCTGAAATCATCCGCATCAGCGTCGCATTATGCCGCCCGCCGCCCGCGACGATCAGCCGCCGTGGTGACTCGGGCAGATGGCGCAGCGCAAGCGCCACCGTCTCAGCGGTGAAAGCCGTCAGGGTCGCGGCACCATCCGCCGCCGAGAGGCCGCGCGCCGCTGCGATTGTGAAATCGGCGCGGTCGAGCGACTTGGGCGGCAGGGAATCAAACCAGCCATTGTCTAGCATCGTGTCGAGCACGGTCCGGTCGACTGTCCCGCGCGCCGCGAACGCTCCGTTTGCATCAAAAGGCGAGCCGGTTTCCGCCAGCATCCAGTCGTCGATCAGCCCGTTGGCGGGACCGGTGTCGAAGGCGATCAGGTCGTGCTCACCCGCCCCCAGCCAGGTAATGTTGGCGACTCCGCCAAGGTTGAGCACGGCGACCGGTCCGTCCATCCCGGCGGTCAGGGCGCGGTGATAGACGGGGAGCAGGGGCGCGCCCTGCCCACCGGCCGCGACGTCCGCCGAGCGGAGATCGTTGACCACGCGGATGCCGAGCGTCCGCGCCATCGCCGCGCCGTCGCCGATCTGCCAGGTCCAGCCGCGATCGGGGCGGTGTGCGATTGTCTGCCCGTGGAAGCCGACAACATCGACTTGCTCGGGCATGATCCCTGCGACCGAGAGCAACTGGCGCACCGCGAGGACATGACGGTTGGTAAGCATCCGTTCCGCCTCGACGATCTTCGGGCTGGCCCGGGGCCGCTCGAAACTAAGCGCAAGCGCCGCCGCTTCGCGGATCTGGTCGCGCGCCTGGGCACTATAGGGATCGGAGCGGAAAGCGATCGGGCGGATATGGCCGGCGCCGTCGGTCTCGATCAGGGCGGCGTCGATCCCGTCGAGCGAAGTACCCGACATCAGGCCTACGGCTAGCATCTTGGTCATGCTGCCTGATTGAAGGCGATGTGCCGGACGCGCAAGGGGCATGACAGGCCGGGACCCGCCATGCTAACGGCCCGCCCGTCATGACCGAATATCGTTCCGAACTGCTGCGCCTGCTCAACGCGCGAGGCTATATCCACCAGATCACCGATCCGGAGGGGCTGGACAAGCTCGCTTCATCGGGGGTGATGCCCGGCTATATCGGTTTCGATCCGACCGCGCCGTCGCTCCATGTCGGCAGCCTCGTCCAGATCATGCTGCTCCGGCGGATGCAGCAGGCCGGGCACAAGCCGATCGTGCTGATGGGCGGCGGCACCGGCAAGATCGGCGATCCGAGCTTCAAGGACGAAGCGCGCAAGCTGATGACCGACGAGGTGATTGCGACCAACGTCGCGTCGATCAAGCGCGTGTTCGAGAGGTTCCTGACGTTCGGCGATGGCCCGACCGACGCGGTGATGGTCGACAATGCCGACTGGCTCGACAAGCTCGAATATATCCCGTTTCTGCGCGAAGTCGGTGTTCATTTCTCGGTCAACCGGATGCTGAGCTTCGACTCGGTAAAGCTGCGACTCGATCGCGAGCAGTCGCTGAGCTTTCTCGAATTCAATTATATGATCCTGCAGGCCTATGACTTCATGGAGCTGGCGAAGCGCAGCGGTTGCCGGTTGCAAATGGGCGGATCGGACCAATGGGGAAACATCGTCAACGGCATCGAACTGAGCCGGCGGATGCTCGGGGTCGAGGTCTATGGCGTCACCACCCCGCTGATCACCACCGCCGACGGCGGCAAGATGGGGAAGACCATGTCGGGCGCGGTGTGGCTCAACGAGGAGAGCCTGCCCGCTTATGATTATTGGCAGTTCTGGCGGAACAGCCACGACAAGGATGTCGGGCGCTTCCTGAGACTGTTCACCGATCTTCCGCTCGACGAGGTCGCGCGGCTCGAAGCGCTTGAGGGTCAGGAAATTAATCAGGCCAAGATCGTTCTCGCCAACGAAGCCACGGCGATGTGCCGCGGTGCCGACGCGGCGGCGGCGGCGGCGGAGACGGCGCGGCGGACCTTCGAGGAAGGCCAGGCGGGTGGCGATCTGCCGACCCTCGCGACCGGCGGCAGTATCTCGCTGATCGACGCACTGGTCGGACTGGGCTTTGCCGCGTCGAAGGGCGAAGCGAAGCGCAAGCTGGCGGAAGGCGCCGTTCGTATCGATGGCGAGCCCGAGAAGGACGATCGCCAGATCGAGGTCGGCGCCACCGCGCTCAAGATCAGCCTCGGCAAGAAGAAGCACGGGCTGCTCACCAACTAGCCGTCATCCCAGCGAAGAGTGAGATCAGCTCAAGGTCGGGAATTCCCCCGGCAACCCCTTATCCATGCCGTGGGCATGGACAACCTTGATCTGAACGTCACTGGATCCATCTCTCTCGCCAACCAGATGGCATCTGATGAGAATGCAGACATGGACTCCAGCCTTCGCTGGAGTGACGGGTATGGTTCATACTAGGCTGCGAACTATGACCCGCATCCTCCTCCTCGCCGCCGCCCTGATCCTCGCCACCGGCGCAAAGCGTCCGCCTTCGCCGCTCGATGCGATCGCCGAGGCCTATGTCCACCTCACCCTCGAAGCCGGCGAACGCGAGGACGGATATGTCGACGCCTATTACGGCCCGGCCGAATGGCAGGCCGCCGCCAAGGCCAAACCCCGCGACGTGGCGACGCTGCGCAAGGATGCACGCGCTCTCGCGACCCGGCTCAACACCGTCCGGCCGCAGGAATTGAGCCCCGATGACCACCGCCGCAAGGCAATGCTCGCCGGCCAGCTCAAGGCCGCCGAGACACGCCTCGCGATGATCGCCGGCGCGAAGTTCAGTTTCGCCGACGAGGCGGACGGTCTGTTCGGGGTGCGACCTGTGCTCAAGCCGCTATCCGCCTATGATCCGGTGCTGGCGAAGATCGAAGCGCTGGTGCCAGGCCCGGGCCCGCTCTGGCAGCGGGTAGACGCCTTCCAGGACCGCTATATCATCCCAACCGACAAGCTCGAAGCGGTGCTGCGCGCCGCCACCGCCGAATGCCGCGCCCGCACCGTCACGCATATCGCTCTTCCGAAGCAGGAACGGTTCGAACTCGAGCTGGTCAAGGGCAAGAGCTGGTCCGGATACAACTGGTACAAGGGCGACGCGCACAGCCTGATCCAGGTCAACACCGATCTGCCGGTGCGGGTCGCTCGCGCGGTCGATCTCGGCTGCCATGAGGGCTATCCCGGACACCATGTCCTCAACATGCTGCTCGAACGCGACCTCGCCCTGGCAAAGGGCTGGGCAGAATATATGGTTTACCCGTTGTTCAGCCCGCAGAGCTTCATCGCCGAGGGTTCGGCCAATGCCGGGATCGATCTCGCCTTTCCAGGACCACAGCGGACCGCCTTTGAGGCAGCGAAACTCTATCCGCTTGCTGGGCTCGATCCGGACAGCGCGGCGCCCTATGGCCGACTGCTCGACCTGCTGCACGAGCTGGCCGGAGCACGGATGACAATCTCGGCAGACTATCTCGACGGCCGCATCGACCGCGAGACGGCACTGCAATTGCTCCAGAAATACCAGCTCGTCAGCCGCAAGCGCGCCGAACAGACGTTACGCTTCACCGAGCAATATCGCAGTTATGTGATCAACTACGGCCTCGGACAAGACATGGTCGCCGCCGATCTGGAACGATCGGGTGTCGCGCCGTCGGCGCGCTGGCAGCGGATGGAGGCGATCATCTCGCAGCCGACCCAGCCCACAGACCTCCGGCGCTGAGCGATCGCGTGGCGCCCGTGAAAAGCCGCTTAACCGATTGCTAACCACAATGAGTAAGGTGTCGGCAATGCCGCTGGGCAATTCTCATGTCGGAACAAGGACATGACACCATGCGCCAGCTAGTGAAAAATTTACCGGCCGAAACCGACAGCGAAGTCACTGTCGACAACGAAGCCCGATTTGTCGAACAGCGCCGCTCGCGACGCGACGACGTGGCGTTGCCAACCCGCATGTTTACCCACGAACAGCGCAGCAGCGATGTGCTGTTGGTGAACATCTCACAACATGGCTTCATGGTCCGCGAATATGGCGAGACCCCAAAGGGGACGCTTGTGAGGCTCGCACTGCCCCGACTTGGCCAGGTCTCGGCGCGGGTCGTCTGGTCGCTCGGCGGCCGGCTAGGCGCCGAGTTCATCAAGCCGATTGACGAATATGCCTATACCGCGATGCTGAACGCCGCAAAAGCCAAGCGCCAGCGCTGGCCGATGGGGTGAGGAGCCGGCGGCGCGGTTCCCCCGGCCGCGCCGCTTGCTCATCCCGCCCTCAACAACCCCACCGCCGCATCGCGCTCGAACAGGTAGAGCGCCGTCCGGGCTGCCTTGCCCCGCTCGCCTTCCAACCCGCCGTCGCGATCGACCAGCAGCCGCGCATCCTGGGTCGCGGTTTCGATCAGAACCGCCGTCCTCTCCGGTCCGGCCAGTCGAAACTCCGCCTCTCCCGACTGCCGCGTTCCCAATATCTCGCCAGCGCCGCGCAGTCGCAAATCCTCCTCGGCGATGCGAAAGCCGTCATTGGTCTCCCGCATCAGCGCCAGCCGGGCCCGTGCGGTTTCGGACAGCGCCTTGCCCCGCAGCAGCAGGCACACCGAATGTTGATCCCCCCGCCCGACCCGACCGCGGAGCTGGTGGAGCTGGGCGAGGCCGAAGCGATCGGCCCCCTCAATGATCATCAACGTGGCGTTGGGCACGTCGACGCCGACCTCGATCACCGTCGTGGCAACCAGGACACTGGTACGGGCCGCCGCGAAATCGGCCATTACCGCATCCTTTTCCGGCCCCTTCATGCGGCCATGGACCAGCCCGACCTGCTCGCCGAACAGCTGTCGCAGGCTTGCTGCGCGGCTCTCGGCGGCGGCGAGGTCGGATTGCTCGCTCTCTTCGACCAGCGGACAGACCCAATAGGCCTGGCCACCCTTCGCCATATGGCGGCCGAGCGCCTGGGCGACTTCATCGAGCCGGTCGCCCGCGATCACCCGCGTCTCGATCGGCTGCCGCCCGGGCGGCATCTCGTCCAGCCGGCTGACGTCCATCTCGCCATAATGGCTGAGGGTCAGCGTCCGCGGGATCGGGGTCGCGGTCATCACCAGAAGGTGTGGCGGACGCTCGGCCTTGTTCTGGAGCAGCATGCGCTGGGCCACACCGAAACGGTGCTGTTCGTCGACCACGGCGAGGGCAAGGTTGCGGTAGCCGACTTTCTCCTGGAAGATCGCATGGGTGCCGACGAGGATGTCGATCGAGCCGTCGGCGAGCCCCATCAGCGTCGCCTCGCGCGCCTTGCCCTTTTCGCGCCCGGTGAGGATCGCGACGTTGACCGGGATGCCCGCCAGCGTCCGGCTCAGCGTATCGAAATGCTGGCGCGCCAGAATTTCCGTCGGCACCAGCAATGCGCCCTGCGCACCCGCCTCGACAGCCGTGAGCAACGCCATCGTCGCGACCAGCGTCTTGCCCGATCCCACATCGCCCTGGAGCAGGCGCGTCATCGGTACCGGCTGGGCGATGTCCCCCTCGATCTCCGCGACCGCGCGCCGCTGCGCGCCGGTCGGGGCATAGGGCAGCTTGAGCGCATCGCGGAGACGTCCGTCGCCGGCAAGCGGGAGGCCCTTGCGCCGCCGCGACGAGGCGCGAACCAGCATCAAGGCGAGCTGGTTGGCAAACAGTTCATCATAAGCGAGGCGTGCCCGGGCAAGCTCATCCTGGGGATCGGCATGGACACGCCGGATTGCCTCCTGCCAGCCCGGCCAGCCACGCGCTTGCATCAGGCCGGGTTCGATCCACTCCGCTAGGTCGGGAGCGCGCAGCATCGCCTGCTCGGCGAGCTGACCCATCCGCCGCGTCGTCAGCCCCTCCGAAAGCGGATAAACACTCTCGCGTGACGGCAGGTCCGCGGCTTCGGCGGGCGGGAGGACATGATCTGGGTGGACCATCTGCAGCTCCTGCCCGTATATTTCGAGCTTTCCAGAGATGACACGCGGCTCGCCGATCGGCAGAAGCTTCTTCGCCCAGCCCGGATTGCCGCCGAAATAAACCAGGCTCAGCACATTGCCCGCCTGATCGGTAACGCCGACCCTGAACGGCCCGCGCCCGCCCGAGGCGCGATAGCTGATCGGTACCACCCGCACCGTGACGATCCGCCCGCCATCCTCCATTTCGACGGTATCGACCGGCTTTCGTTCGATCGTCCCCGTCGGCAGATGGAACAGTATGTCGACCACCCGCTCGAGCCGCAATTTCTTGAGCGGCCTGGCGAGCGTCGGCCCGACACCTTTCAGCGCCTCCACTTCGGCGAACAACGGATTGAGTATATCGGGGCGCATGACTAGATGCCTCTTAACGTTCCACCGACGGGCTTGCCAATCGCCCGCCGGCTATTTTGCATTGGAAGTTTATGAGCAGCGACGACCGCCTGAAGCGCCTCCGCTTCCGTGCCTGGCACCGTGGGACCCGCGAGGCCGACTATATGATGGGCGGATTTTTCGACCGCCTCCATCAGGGCTGGGACGAAACGGCGCTCGACTGGTTCGAGCGACTGCTGAGCCAGGAGGATCCCGATATTCTGGGCTGGGTGATGGGCTCCATCCCCGTACCGCCCCAATGGCAGGGACCTATGATGGAGCGGATGCAGCAGGTCGATTACGTCGAAATCCCGCGGTGAGCTGACCTAAATCCTCCCTATGCAAAGCATGGGGAGGGGGACCGGCGAAGCCGGTGGAGGGGTATCCGTCCATCGTAAGCCACCTCGGTCCGATGTGTATATTACCCCTCCACCATGCTGCGCATGGTCCCCCTCCCCGCCCTTTGGGCAGGGAGGATCTTAAAAATGACGAGACCAATGACTGACCTGAACCGCATACTCAAAGCCTCCGGGCCGCTGACTTTGGCGCGAGCCCAGACGGGCTTCCAGCCCTGGCTGCTCGCCGATCTGGCGCGTGCCGCAGCGGCACGGAATGGCCGGCTGGTCTTCGTCGCAGCCGACGATCTGGCGATGCAGGCCGTTGCCGATGCTGCAGCCTTTTTCGCTCCCGAACTTGGCATATTGCAGTTCCCGGCATGGGACTGCCTGCCCTATGACAGGGCGAGCCCGGCGCTCCGCGCCACATCCGACCGGCTGGCGACACTCCACGCGGTACAAACGAAACCGCAGGGGCCGCTGCTGCTGCTGACCACCATTAATGCGGTCACCCAGCGGGTGCTGACACCCTTCAGGATTCGCCAGCTCGTCGCAAAGCTCGCGCCGGGCGAACGGATCGATCGCGACCGGCTCGCCGCGCTGCTTCAAGCCAACGGCTATGTCCGCACAGACACTGTCACCGATCCCGGCGAATATGCGGTCCGCGGCGGGCTGGTCGACCTATTCCCGGCGGGCGAGCCGCACGCGTTGCGCCTCGACTTTTTCGGCGACGAGATCGAAAGTGTCCGCCAGTTCGACGCCGCTGATCAGCGGACGATCGGCACGATGAAGGGATTCACCTTGCTGCCCGCCTCCGAGGCGCTGCTCGATGAGGACAGCATCAAGCGGTTCCGGGGCCGCTATCGCGAGCGCTTCGGCGCGACCGCGACCGGCGATCCGATCTATCAGGCGGTGTCCGACGGGCGTCGGCTGGCCGGGATGGACCATTGGCTGCCCTTGTTCGAGGAACGGCTGACCACGGTCTTCGACCATCTGTCGACCGACGATGTGATTCTGCGCGAAGCAGGCTCAATCAAGGCCGGCGAAGCGCGATTCGAGGCGATCGCCGATTATCACGCCAACCGGGTCCGAGCGCGCAGCGCCGATCCGGGCAGCTATCGGCCACTAGAGCCACATGAACTTTACCTGTCTGCCGACGAGTGGGAGAGCGTAGCCGCCGACCGACCGATTCATCTCGTCACGCCGTTCGACGAGCCCGAGAGTGCGCGGGTGATCGATCTCGGAGTCGACGCAGCGCGCGATTTCGCTCCCGAACGCAGCCAGAGCGTCAACCTCTATGACGCCGTTGTCGAGCATGTCGAAGCGCTGGGCAAGACCGGCAAGCGCGTGGTCCTCGCCAGCTATTCGGTGGGATCGCGCGAGCGACTCGCCGGGTTGCTCGCCGAGCATGGACTGGAGCAGACGGCGCTGGTCGCAAACTGGCAGGAAGCGCTTGGACAGGCCGCTCCGGCGAAGTCGCTCGGCAGCGGTATGTGCAGGGTCGCTCTCGCGGTGCTGCCGCTGGGTCATGGCTTCACCAGCGGCGACATCGCGCTCCTCACCGAGCAGGACATGCTCGGCGACCGCCTCGTCCGGAGGCAGAAGCGCAAGAAATCGGCCGACGCCTTCCTGGCGGAGCTGGCCACGCTCAGCCCCGGCGATCTCGTCGTCCACATGGATCACGGCATCGGCCGCTATGAGGGCCTGACCTCGATCCCGGTCGGCCAGTCGCCGCATGATTGCGTCGCACTGTCCTATGCCGGCGGCGACAAGCTCTATGTGCCGGTAGAGAATATCGACGTTCTGAGCCGCTACGGCTCGGAGACCGAGGGCGCCCAGCTCGACAAGCTGGGCGGCGTCGCCTGGCAGAGCCGCAAGGCGCGGATGAAGGAACGGATCCGCGAGATCGCCGGCGAACTGATCAAGACCGCCGCCGAGCGCGCCCTCCGCCCGGCCGAGGTGGTGGCGCCCGAGGGCGGTTACAACGAGTTCGTCGACCGCTTTCCCTATCAGGAGACCGAGGATCAGGACCGCGCGATCGCCGACGTGATCGAGGATCTGGGCGCTGGCAAGCCGATGGACCGTCTGGTGTGCGGCGATGTCGGCTTCGGCAAAACCGAAGTCGCGCTTCGCGCCGCCTTCGTCACGGCGATGGCGGGGCAGCAGGTCGCCCTGATCTGCCCAACGACGCTCCTCGCGCGCCAGCATTACGCCAATTTCGTCAATCGCTTCCACGGTTTCCCCGTGAACATCGGCCATCTGTCGCGGCTGGTCGGATCGGGCGAAGCAAAGAAGGTCAAGGAAGGCCTAGCCGACGGATCAGTCGACATCGTCATCGGCACCCACGCCCTCCTTGCTAAGGTTATCGAATTCAAGCGGCTCGGCCTTGTCATCGTCGACGAGGAACAACGATTTGGTGTTACTCACAAGGAAAGGCTGAAGGCGCTCAAGACCGACGTCCACATGCTGACGCTCACCGCGACACCGATCCCGCGGACATTGCAGATGGCGATGTCGGGGCTGCGCGAGCTCAGCGTGATCCAGACCCCGCCGGTCGACCGGCTTGCGGTGCGCACTTATGTGGCACCCTGGGACGAGGTGGTGATCCGCGAGGCGCTGCTGCGGGAACATTATCGCGGCGGTCAGAGCTTCCTCGTCACGCCGCGGATCAAGGACCTGCCCGACATCGAGGAATATCTGCGCAAGGAGGTGCCCGAAGTCTCCTACGTCGTAGCGCACGGCCAGATGGCACCGAGCGAGGTCGAGGAACGGATGTCGGCCTTCTACGACAAGAAGTTTGACATCCTCGTTTCGACCACGATCATCGAGAGCGGGCTCGACATACCATCGGCCAACACGCTGATCATCAATCGCGCCGACAAATTCGGCCTGGCTCAGCTATACCAGCTGCGTGGCCGGGTCGGGCGAGCCAAAGTGCGCGCCTATGCCTATCTGACGACCGGCAAACGCAACCTCACCGAGACCGCGGCAAAGCGACTCCACATCCTCCAGAACATCGACACGCTGGGCGCGGGCTTTCAGATCGCGAGCCACGATCTCGACATCCGCGGCGCCGGTAACCTTCTCGGCGACGAGCAGTCGGGGCACATCAAGGAGGTCGGATTCGAACTCTACCAGTCGATGCTCGAGGAGGCGATCCTCGAAGCCAAGGCGGGTGGCCTGGAGGAAAAGCGCGAGACCTTCTCGCCGCAGATCAATGTCGACGCGCCGATCCTGATTCCCGACGATTATGTCCCCGATCTCGACCTGCGCATGGGCCTGTATCGCCGCATGAACGAAGTGGAGGACCGGCAGGAGATCGAGGCCTTCGCCGCCGAGATGATCGACCGCTTCGGTCCGCTCCCCGATGCAACCCAAAACCTGCTGACAGTGATCGAAACCAAGCTCAACTGCCGCAAGGCCTTCGTAGCCAAGCTCGACGCAGGCCCGCGCGGCGCGCTTGTCGCCTTCCACAATGACAGCTTCCCCGACCTGACCGGGCTGCTCAGCTATGTCGACCGGATTGGTGCCAAGTTGCGCCCCGACAGCAAGCTCGTGATCACACGGCCATGGCCCGACCCGAAATCGCGACTAAACGGTGTGTTGCAGCTATCGCGGGGATTGGCGAAGATACTCAGCTAGTCGACGACGCGAAGCGCTGGGTGCACCAATCCACTCCTTACCCCTCCCTTTGAGGGGGAGGAATCTCACATCAGAGGCTCTTCGGCCGGCCGCATCAGCTTCTTGTTCTCGCGCAGCATCTCCTCGAGGGTCGCGCTGTCGACGGGCGGCGAGCAGAGGTAGCCCTGATAGTAATTGCAGCCCTCGCGCGCGAGGAGCGAGAGCTGGGCGGTGGTCTCAACGCCCTCGGTAATGACCGACAGACCCAGCGAGCGGGCCATATCGATCACCCCGCGGACCACGATTCGGTCGCGGGTCGATCCGGTGATGTCCTCGGCAAGCGTCTTGTCGATCTTCAGATAATCGAGCGGCAACGCCTTCAGATAGGCGAGGCTCGAATAGCCGGTACCGAAATCGTCGATGGCAACACGAAGGCCTGCGCTGCGAAGCTGCGCGAGCAGCCCGGCAGCGCCCGCCAGATCTGCGATCAATCCGCTCTCAGTCACCTCGACTGTCAGCCGGTCGCGAGGGAAACCTGCTTCGTCGACCCTGTCGAGGAAATCGTCAACAAAGTTGGGCCGGGCGATATCGCCAGCGGTAACGTTCACTGAAACGCGCAGCTTACTCATCGATTCGGGCCATTCGGCGGCTAGCTTCAAGGCACGCTGCTGGACATGGGTGGACAGCTGAACGACGAAATCGGAACGCGCTGCCGTCGCGAACAACGGCACGGCACCCAATTCGCCGAGTAGCGGATGGCGCCAGCGCGCGAGCGCCTCTACGCCCATGACGAGCCCGGTGCTGATATCAACCTGCGGCTGGAAGAGTATATCGATCTGGTCATTGTCGAGCGCACGGCGCAGGTCAATCTCGAGCTGGTTGCGCCGATGCGCCTCCGCCTCGCTGTCGGCATCGAGCGCGCGGACCAGTCCGGCATCGCCATGTTTGGCCGCCGCAAGCGCTGCCGCCGCCCGCTGGAACAACGTGCCGGCGTCACGGCGCCCATCCGCATCGATCGCGGCGATGCCGACCCGGCAGGAGAGCGGAATTAGCGATTCGCCAGACACGAACGGCCAGGACACGCTTTCCACGAGCCTGTTGGCAATCAGGTCAGCACTGTCCGCCGTTACGGGTGGACCGAGCGCGATTGTGAATTCCGAGCCGGCAGTACGAGCGATCATCGCATTGCCGAGGCCTAGGCGGTCGATCACCCGTTCGATCCGGCGCGCCACTCCCTGCAAGACGGCATCCCCAGTGGTTCGGCCGAACGCTGCGTTGACCAGACCGAAGCGCATGATTCCAAGCATCAGCAGTGAGCAGCGCGGATCTAGCGCGGACTCGTCGGCGAGGCGTTCCCCGACCCAGCGCCTGATCAGATCCGGTGAAGACAGACCAGTGAGCCGGTCATTGTCGTCTCCCTCGGCTTCGGGTTCGTAACGTGTGGATTCGACCCAGGCGACAACGGCGCCGCGGCGTTCATCGAACGAGATATGGTGCGCGAGCCGATCGCCGTGCAATACGCTGCGATGAGCGAACGCGGTAGGGCGTCCGCTGGCAAGCAATCGGTCGATCGCTTCGCGCGCCAGCCGCCGGCTGGAATGATCCATCAGGCGGAACAGTGTCGCCAACGACACGCTGTCCCCGTCGACCCCGATGCGCTCGGCGAACGCAGGGCTGATCGTCACCAACCGCGCGCCCGGCTGCCAGATCCAGGCCTCCGATTCGGCCAGCCGCAGCGATGCCCGTTCGAAAGCCGCCCGGTCCCCACCCGCGACTCGCTCGACGAAGCGGTCGGCGAAGTCGAGCACGGCCTTGAGCTCGAGTTCTTCGAACGGCGCAGCGAGATAATGGGTGACACCGGCAGAATGGAAACGGGCAAGATCATCCTTGTTGTCGAGGATCACCATCAGGGCGGATCCCGACAAGCTGATTGCCGAACCGATCGTCTCGCAGGCTGCGAGTGCTTCGTCTGCGGCGTGGCGTGCATCGATGATGGCAATGGCGGCGCCCGAGGCGATGAAGCGCCGTTCAAGCCCCTGCGATCGGCGCGCCGCTATAACCTGCCAGCCAGCCCGTTCGACCATGTTGGCAAGATCGTTACGATAGCGAAAGGACAGCAGGAAAACGGGCAATTTCGCCATTGCGGCGCCCATTCCGACCGCTCCGCTCACCCAAACACCCCGCTCATAGCCCGCCTGATACCCGATCGTCTGGCTCGCGCCAATCGCAAAGCAATGATGAAGCCCGACGTGTTGGCCCAATAGTTGGCGTCGCTATGCTTCGCAGTTACAGCCTGTTAGGATATGCCAATGACGCCGGAACAAAAGCAGCGGGACAGGGAAGATGGCGGGCTGGCCGACAGCTTTGGTCGGCGCATTTCCTATCTGCGCTTGTCGGTAACCGACCGGTGCGATTTCCGTTGCCGCTACTGCATGACGGAGCGGATGCAGTTCCTGCCCAAGCGCGAGATTTTGACGCTCGAGGAGCTTACCGGCCTCGCCGACGCATTCATTGCTCGTGGTATCCGGCGAATCAGGCTGACAGGCGGAGAGCCCCTGGTACGCAAGGGCATCGATACATTGATTCGCACGCTCGGCGGCCGGATCGGTTACGGGCTCGACGAACTCACCATGACGACCAACGGCAGTCAGCTGCGCGAGCACGCAGCGGCGCTGGCCGAAGCGGGAGTCCGCAGGATCAATGTCAGCCTCGACAGCCTCGATCCCGATCGCTTCGGCTTCATCACCCGCGGCGGCGAACTCGCTACAGTGCTCGACGGGATTGCCGCGGCGCGCGAAGCGGGGCTTGCCGTCAAGATCAATATGGTGGCACTCAAGGATCTCAATGAGCATGAAATCGAACCGATGCTGCGCTGGTGCGCCAGCGAGGGCCACGACCTCACCCTGATCGAGACGATGCCGCTCGGCGAGATCGAGGACGACCGGACCGACCGCTACCTGCCGCTCGACGGCGTGCGGCGCGCGCTGGAAGCGCGCTACACGCTCACGCCTGCCGATTATCGGACAGGCGGACCGGCGCGGTATCTGCACGTCAAGGAGCTCGGCTCGAGGCTCGGCCTGATCACGCCGCTGACCAACAATTTTTGCGATGGCTGCAACCGGGTTCGGGTGACCGCTACGGGTCAGATTTACATGTGTCTCGGCCATGAAGACCGGCTCGACCTGCGCAAGGCACTGAGAGAAGGCCCACCGGGAGAGTTCGATCGGCTGCTCGACAAGGCCATGCGCATGAAGCCCGAGCGCCATAGCTTCCGCATCGATCAACCCGGAGCGGCGCCCGCCGTCGCGCGCCATATGAGCGTGACCGGCGGATGAGCGAACAGCGGATGGCGCTAGTCGCGTCCCCCACCGAAGCTTCGCAGTCGGCTGTGAACGAACTCCGCAGGCTTTACGAATGGCACCCGATTGAACGCGCCGACCTGATCGTTGCGCTGGGCGGCGACGGCTTCATGCTCCGCACTCTGCACGCGATGCTCGATCGGCACCGCGTCCTTCCGGTGTTCGGGATGAACCTTGGCACGGTCGGCTTCCTGATGAACAATTGGCAGCCCGATCTGCTGGAGCTCCGTGTGCAGCATGCCAAGGCGATCACGGTGCTGCCGCTGCGCATGAACGCGACGACGGTTGACGGGCAGAGGCTGACGATGCCGGCAATCAACGAGGTGTCGCTGCTCCGCGAGACTCGCGAGACCGCGAAGATCGAGATATTGGTCGATGGCCGCGTAGTCCTCCCTGAGCTGGTATGCGACGGCGTGCTGGTGTCGAGCCCGGCCGGATCGACCGCCTACAACCTCTCGGCGCAGGGGCCGATCCTGCCGCTCGAATCCTCGTTGCTGGCGCTGACACCGATCAGCCCCTTCCGCCCGCGCCGCTGGCGCGGGGCAATCCTCCCCAACAAGAATGCGATTTCTTTCCGTGTCCTTGATGCGATCCGGCGCCCGGTCAGCGCTGTGGCGGACCAGCGCGAGGTCCGCGATGTCGCAGAGGTCAGCATCGGCATCGACCGAACCAGCCCGCTCACTCTGCTGTTCGACCCCGAACATGCGCTGGATGACCGGATAACGATGGAGCAATTCGCGGTCTGAGAGGTCGGCGATCTAAGGGCTTGCATGGCCGGAGAAGGCACTGCTATAGGCGCGCCTCGCCTAAGGGCGACGAAATGATCCCCGGTAGCTCAGCGGTAGAGCGTTCGACTGTTAATCGAATGGTCGCCTGTTCGAATCAGGCCCGGGGAGCCATTT
>CANJRZ010000003.1 GCA_947476735.1 Sphingomonadaceae bacterium | reverse complement strand
TAAGTCAGCCAGGCGATAGTCTCATTCTTGGCGGCCGCAGAGCGGCGGCGCCGTCGTCTTCTCCGCCTGACCGGTTGCTGTTCCATTGCGCTGCGAGAATGCACGAAATCACCTTAAAGCCAAAGTGGCTTTAAGGTGTCCATACACCGGTCGCTTCAAATCTGTGGATCAGTTATCCAAAATCCCGGCGATCGCCGCCGACACGGCGTTCATTTCAGCCATGCCGTCGACCCGCTTCACGAGGCCCCGCGCTTCGTAGATAGGAAGGATAGGCGCAGTCTTGGCGCGGTATTCGGTCATCCGCGTGCGGACGGTTTCCTCATTGTCGTCGGGACGACGCTTGAATTCGGATGAACCGCAGACGTCGCACTTGCCTGTGACGCGGGGCTGTTTGAACGTGTCGTGATAGCCCTCGCCACAACTGGCGCATGTAAAGCGACCGGTGATGCGCTGGACGAGCGCATCCTCGTTGACCTCAAGCTCAATGACATGGGCGAGCGTACGCCCGCGGCTGGCAAGGATCTCGTCGAGCGCCCGGGCCTGCGGCTCGGTACGCGGATAACCGTCGAATATCGCGCCTTCGGAGGCCGACATGCTGTCGAGCTTTTCACCGATCAGACCCGATACGATCTCATCGGAGACGAGCTGGCCAGCTTCCATCACGGCCTTGGCCTTGAGCCCGACCGGTGTTTCGGCTTTTACCGCTGCGCGAAGCATATCGCCGGTCGAGAGCTGCACCATGCCGCGTTCGGCCACAAGCTTTGAAGCCTGCGTCCCCTTGCCCGCGCCGGGCGGCCCCAGCAGGATGATGTTCACGTGGCAGCGCCCGTTACGAAGCCGTGGAAAATCACCGACGTTGTCCCCCCTTAAGCTTGGCCTTCTTGATAAGGTCGCCATATTGATGGGCGAGCAGATGGCTCTGTATTTGCGTAACGGTATCAATCGTGACGTTGACCACGATCAACAGGCTGGTGCCTCCAAGCGCGATTCCCAAACCATAATGCGAGGTGACATATTCGGGCACCAGGCAGATGAAGGTCAGATAGGCCGCGCCAATCACCGTGATCCGAGTCAGGACATAATCAAGATAATCGGCTGTGTTCTTGCCGGGACGGATGCCCGGGATAAAGCCGCCATATCGCTTGAGATTATCCGCAGTCTCTTCAGGATTGAACACGACGGCTGTGTAGAAGAAGCAGAAAAAGATAATCCCTGACGCATAAAGCGCCATGTAAAGCGGCGTGCCGTGATGCAGGTACTGGTTAAGTGCGATGACGAAATCGCCCCACATGCTTTCGCCTGCGGTCCGCTGCCCGGCGAACTGACTGACCGTCAACGGCATCAGCAACAGCGATGAAGCGAAGATCGGCGGGATCACGTTGGCAGTGTTGATCTTGAGCGGCAGGTGGCTCTTGTCCGCCTGCATCATACCCTTGGCGGTCTGCCGCTTGGGATATTGGATCAGTACCCGACGCTGGGCGCGCTCCATGAAGACGATCCCGGCCACCAAAGCCACGACACCGATAACGGCGGCGACGATGAAGATCGCCGACAGCGAGCCGGTGCGGCCACCCTCAAACAGGTTGGCGAGTGCGGTTGGAAGCTGCGAGACAATGCCTGCCATGATGATCAGCGAGACGCCGTTGCCAATGCCCCTGCTGGTGATCTGCTCACCAAGCCACATCAGGAACATAGTGCCGCCGATCAGCGAAATCACTGTGGTGAAGCGGAACAGCATCGGATCGACGACCACCGCTTCCATGCCCGCGCTGGCGCCCCAGGTTTCGAGCCCGACTGCGATGAAATAGCCCTGAATACCGGTAAGGACGACCGTGCCATACCGGGTATATTGATTGAGCTTCTTGCGCCCGCTTTCGCCTTCCTTCTTGATCGCAGCCAGGGTGGGTGACAGCGACGTCGCCAACTGCACCACGATCGAGGCGGTGATGTAAGGCATCACACCGAGCGCGATCAGCGACATGCGGGTCAGCGAACCACCGGAAAAAGCGTTGAAGAAATCGAGCACACCGCCGCGCGTCGTATCGAACAGCGAGGCTAGCGCGCGTGGATCGAGCCCGGGCAGCGGCACATGGCTGAGCAGGCGGAAGATGATCAGCGCACCGAGCGTGAACCACAGACGCTTCTTGAGCTCGGTTGCCTTGGCGAATTGGCCCAGGCTGATATTGGCTGCCATTTGTTCGGCTGCGGATGCCATGTTGATTTCTGACCCCGAAAATAAAAGCGGCGGAAGAACCTCATCGGTCCCGCCGCCGCCTCATATAGTGTGTGCTTCCGGCTTGTCTAAGCCCAAAGCGATGAGCGGCGTCAGGCCTTGGCAGCGGCCTTCTTGGCTTCCTTGTCGGCAGCGCGCGCCTTTTGGACTGTCCGGTGCTTGGCTTTGGCCTTGTCCGCGGCAGCGACCACCTCGATCACCTCGACCGAACCACCGGCCTTTTCGATCGCGGCCTTGGCACCCGCCGAAACGCCAGCGACCTTGAATGACAGCTTCGCGGTCAGTTCACCCTTGCCCAGGATTCGCACGCCGTCCTTGCCGCCGCGCGCCACGCCGGCCGCCTTGAGCGCATCGTGATCGATCAGACCCTTGGCATCGAGCTTCTTGGCATCGACCAGTTTCTGGATCGTACCGAGATTTACCTCGGCATGATCCTTGGCGAAGATGTTATTGAAGCCGCGCTTTGGCAGCCGCATGTGGAGCGGCATCTGGCCGCCTTCGAAACCATTGATCGAGACGCCCGAGCGGCTCGTCTGGCCCTTCTGGCCACGTCCGGCAGTCTTGCCCAGGCCCGAGCCGATGCCGCGTCCGACGCGGACCCGACCCTTGCGGGCGCCGGCATTGTCACGAAGTTCGTTGAGTTTCATTGTCCTGCACTCGCTTTCGCTTTTGTCGCGCATGGCATGGTCGCACCATTACGATCATGCCGCAGCCCCGGTAAAAGCCAGGGCCTTATGCCCGCGGATAGTCCTCCGCGGCGGAGATCCTGACCCAGGGCAGGATGTCCGAGGCTTACGCCTCGTTCACCTTCACCATATGCTGGACCTTGGCGATCATGCCACGCACTTCGGGCGTGTCAGGAAGCTCGCGGGTCCTGTGCATCTTGTTCAGCCCGAGACCGATCAGCGTTGCGCGCTGATCGGTGGGACGCCGGATCGGCGAACCGGTCTGAGTCACTTTGATGGTCTTGGCAGACATGATCAATTACTCCGTGATCGCCGCGGCTTCGGCCTCGGCAACCGGAGCCGAAACACCGCCGCGACCCAGAAGGTCGGCGATCTTCTTGCCGCGGCGCTGCGATACCGACTTGGGCGAAGTCTGTTCCTTGAGCGCCTCAAAAGTCGCCCGGATCATGTTGTAGGGGTTCGAGGTACCGACCGACTTGGTCACCACGTCATGAACACCCAGGCTCTCGAAGATAGCGCGCATCGGTCCGCCGGCGATGATGCCAGTACCCGGAGGTGCGGTGCGAAGCGTGACGCGGCCGGCTCCGAAATGGCCATTCCCGTCATGGTGAAGCGTCCGGCCCTCGCGAAGCGGCACGCGGATCATCGCTTTCTTGGCAGCGGCGGTCGCCTTGGCGATCGCCTCGGGCACTTCGCGCGCCTTGCCATGGCCGAAGCCGGAACGGCCCTTGCCATCGCCGACGACGACCAGCGCCGCAAAGCCGAAGCGCTTGCCGCCCTTCACCGTCTTCGAGACGCGGTTGATGTGGACCAACTTCTCGATCAGTTCTTCGCCCTGATCCTCGCCGCCCTTGTTGCGATCGTCACGACGGCCACGATTGTTGCCGTCACGGCCACGGCCGCCGCCACGATCGTTACCGCCACCGCCGCCACGGCCACGGCCGCCGCGACCGCGGCGTTCGCCCTGAGGTTCGCCGCCGGGAATGGCTTCAGCAGGCGCAGCCGCCTGGATTTCGGTTTCGTCAGCCATTTAGAACTCCAATCCGCCTTCGCGGGCAGCATCAGCCAGCGCTTTGACGCGGCCATGGAACAGGAAGCCACCGCGATCGAACACCACCTTGGTGATGCCCGCGGCCTTGGCGCGCTCGGCAACGACCTTGCCGACCGTGGCCGCAGCCTCGGCGGTGGCACCGGTCTTGCCCTGCAGATCCTTGTCGAGAGTCGAAGCCGAAGCGAGCGTGCGGCCCACCTCGTCGTCGATCACCTGGGCATAGATGTGCCGGCCCGAGCGATGGATCGACAACCGCGGACGCATGCCGCCCTTGGCACGGAGCGCAGTGCGGACGCGCCGACGGCGGCGCTCGAAGAGAGAGAGAGACTTGCCCATTACTTCTTCTTCCCTTCCTTGCGGAAGATATACTCGCCGGCATATTTGATACCCTTGCCCTTATAAGGCTCGGGCTTGCGCCAGCGGCGGATTTCAGCGGCGACCTGGCCGACCTGCTGCTTGTCGATGCCAGAGATGTTCACCGTCGTCTGATCCGGCGTTGCGATCGTGATCCCCTCGGGGATCGCGAAATCGACATCGTGGCTGTAGCCGAGCTGCAGCTTCAGATTCTTGCCCTGGACATTGGCGCGGTAGCCGACGCCGGTGATCTGGAGGGTCTTGGTGTAACCCTCGGTCACGCCTGTCACCAGGTTCTGCGCCATCGTACGCTGCATGCCCCAGAAGGAGCGCGACCGCTTCGTCTGGTTGGCCGGCTGGATCTGGATCTGGCCGTCCTCGACAGAATAGGTGACCTCATCGACCAGGCCCATGCTGAGGCTGCCCTTGGGGCCCTTGACCGAAAGCGTCTTGCCCTCGATCGTCGCGGTGACACCCGCCGGCACCGGGACCGGCTTCTTACCTATGCGGCTCATCAGAAGACCTCCGCGAGAACCTCGCCGCCAACATTCTGTTCGCGCGCTTCCGCGTCGGACAGAACGCCCTTTGGCGTCGAGACAATGGTGATGCCCAGGCCGTTGCGGACGCGCGGCAGGTCCTTCGAACCTGAATAAACGCGGCGGCCCGGCTTGGAGACGCGGGCAACGTGCTGGATTGCAGGCTGCCCTTCGAAATATTTCAGCTCGATGCGCAAGCCATTGTGGCCGGCGACATCTTCCTCGCTGTAGCCACGGATGTAGCCTTCGCGCTGGAGCACGTCGAGAACACGGGCACGCAGCTTGGAAGCGGGGGAAACCACGCTGTCCTTGCGGGCGCGTTGCCCGTTGCGGATGCGGGTGAGCAAATCACCCAGGGGATCGGTCAGAGCCATCTATATCTTCCTTACCAGCTCGACTTCGTAACGCCGGGGATCAGACCCTTGTTGGCCAGATCGCGCAGCTGAATACGGCAAAGCCGGAACTTGCGATAATAAGCGCGGGGACGACCCGTCACTTCGCAACGGTTGCGTACGCGGGTCGGATTCGCGTTGCGCGGGATCTCGGCCATCTTGAGGCGAGCGATCAGCCGCTCGGTCTCGTCCTTGCCTTCATCGTCCGCAATCGCCCTGAGACGCGCATATTTGCCGGCATAAGCCTTGACCAGCTTCTTGCGCTTCTCGTTCTTGTTGATCGAACTCAGTTTCGCCATGACTTAAGTTCTTCCTTTATCCGGCAGACCGCTTACGCGGCCTGCTTCTGATCCTGATTTTCCACCGGGAAGGGGAAGCCGAAGAGACGAAGCAGCTCACGCGCCTCATCATCGGTCTTCGCCGTGGTGGCGATGATGACATCCATGCCGCGAATCTTGTCTACCGAGTCATAGCTAATCTCCGGGAAGATCAGCTGTTCCTTCAGGCCCGTGGCATAGTTGCCGCGGCCGTCGAACGACTTGGGATTGAGACCACGAAAGTCGCGGACGCGAGGAAGCGCGATAGTGACGAACCGGTCCAGGAACTCGTACATGCGCTCGCGACGGAGGGTAACCTTCGCACCGATCGGCATGCCCTCGCGCAGCTTGAACTGCGCGATAGACTTCTTCGCCTTGGTGATCACCGCCCGCTGGCCGGCAATCTTCGTCATCTCCTGAGCGGCCTGCTCGACCTTTTTCTTGTCCTGGGTCGCCTCACCGACGCCCATGTTCAGGACGATCTTGGTGACTTTCGGTACTTCCAAGCGGTTCTTGTAACCGAACTTCTCGGTCATCGCCGCGACGATCTTGTCGTCATACAGCTTCTTGGCCCGCGGCGTGTAGGCATCAGCCATTGATCGTCTCCCCGGTCTTGACCGCGACGCGGACTTTCTTGCCATCCTTGATCTCGAACCGAACGCGCGACGGCTTGCCGTCCGCGGTCGCGATCGCGACCTTGGAGACATGCAACGGCGCTTCGATCCGCTCGAGCCCACCCTGCGGGTTCGCCTGGCTAGCCTTACGATGACGCGTGGCGATATTGATCCCCGACACGATCACCTTGCCGTCTTTCGGGAAGGACCTGGTGACATCTCCGGTCTTCCCCTTGTCCTTACCGGACAGGACGACGACGCGGTCACCCTTCTTGATCTTCAGCGCGGACATTACAGCACCTCAGGCGCGAGCGAGATGATCTTCATATGGTTCTTGGCACGGAGCTCGCGGACCACCGGGCCAAAGATGCGGGTACCGATCGGTTCACCGCTGTTCTTGTTGATCAGAACGGCGGCATTACCATCGAAACGGATCGTCGAACCATCCGGACGATGGATGTCCTTTGCGGTACGAACGATGACCGCGCGGTGCACGTCACCCTTCTTCACCTTGCCGCGCGGCGCCGCTTCCTTGATCGAGACGACGATGACGTCGCCTACGGTCGCAAAACGACGCTTCGAACCGCCCAGCACCTTGATGCACTGCACCCTCTTCGCGCCGCTGTTGTCTGCGACGTCGAGGTTCGTCTGCATCTGGATCATTGTTCAGACCCTTCCACTAATCAAACGTGGGACGGCGTCGCGTGGGTATCAACCCGCTCGATCACCTTCCACGTCTTGAGCTTCGAAATCGGCTTGGTCTCTTCGATCCGCACCGTCTCGCCCTCACGAAACTCATTGGCTTCGTCATGGGCGTGATACTTCTTCGACCGCTTGATGATCTTGCCATACAACGCGTGCTTCACGCGCCGTTCGACTTTCACAACCACGGTCTTGTCGGTCTTGTCGGAGACCACCGTTCCGGTCAGCACGCGCTTCGGCATGGCTGGCGCTCCTTACTTCGCGGCCGCAGCGGAGCGCTGCGTCTGCAGGGTCTTGATCTGCGCGATGGTCCGGCGGACCTCACGCACGCGGCTCGGCTTCTCGAGCTGGTTGGTCGCAGCCTGGAAGCGCAGGTTGAACTGCTCCCGCTTCAGCTCACCCAGGTCCTGGGACAGCTGATCGTCGGTCTTGGTAGTGAGATCGGCAATCTTGGCCATCTTATGCGTCCTCGTAGATGGACTCGCCGAAGCGAGCGACCACCTTGGTCTTGATCGGAAGCTTCTCCATCGCGCGCTCGAAAGCGACGCGGGCAAGCGGGCCGGGAACGCCGTCCAGCTCGAACAGGATGCGGCCGGGCTTGACCCGGGCGGCCCAGAATTCGGGCGAACCCTTACCCGAGCCCATGCGGACTTCGGCCGGCTTCGACGAAACCGGAACGTCCGGGAAGATGCGGATCCACAAGCGCCCCTGGCGCTTGATGTGCCGGGTGATCGCGCGGCGGGCCGCCTCAATCTGACGCGCAGTGATCCGGTCCGGCTCGAGGGCCTTGAGGCCGAACGCGCCGAAGTTCAGCGTCGCGCCGCCGGGCGCGTTGCCATGGATGCGGCCCTTATGGGCCTTGCGGAATTTGGTGCGCTTTGGTTGCAGCATTTTCTATCGCCTTCTGACACCGATTGTCCGGTCGATCAGGCGACGCAGTAAGGGGAGACCCCTTAGCGCGCCGGCCGGACCCCCGACGTCTGAGCTTCCATCATGAGCCGGTCCTGAGCCATCGGATCGTGACCAAGGATTTCACCCTTGAAGATCCAGACCTTGATACCGCACACGCCGTAGGCGGTGTGGGCTTCGGCTTCGGCATAGTCGACATTTGCGCGCAGCGTGTGCAGCGGCACACGACCCTCGCGATACCATTCCGTCCGCGCGATCTCCGCGCCGCCGAGTCGGCCTGCACAGGTGATTCGGATGCCTTCCGCACCGAGGCGCAGCGCCGACTGAACCGCGCGCTTCATGGCGCGGCGGAAAGCGATGCGACGCTCGAGCTGATCGGCGACGCCCTGCGCCACGAGCTTCGAGTCGATCTCGGGCTTGCGGATCTCGACGATGTTCAGCGAGACTTCCGACGAGGTCATTTTACCAAGCGTGCGGCGAAGTTTCTCGATGTCGGCGCCCTTCTTGCCGATGATGACACCGGGACGAGCGGCATAGACCGAGATGCGGCACAGCTTGGCGGGACGCTCGATCACGACCTTGGAGATCGCGGCCTGCGGGATGGTCTTCATGATGTGCTTGCGGATCTTGAGATCCTCGAGCAGCAGACGACCATAATCGGCGCCGTCGGCGTACCAGCGGCTGTCCCAGGTACGGTTGATCTGCAACCGCATACCGATCGGGTTGGACTTCTGACCCATATTATTCAGCCTCTTCCTGCTGCTCGCGCACGACGACGCGAAGACGCGCGAACGGCTTGATGATGCGGGTCGACTTGCCGCGGCCGCGAGTAGCGAAGCGCTTCATAACGATCGACTTGCCGACCGAAGCTTCCTTCACGACGAGCGCGTCGACGTCGAGATTGTGGTTGTTTTCGGCATTCGCAATGGCCGAGGCCAGCACCTTGCGGACGTCAATGGCCATGCCCTTCTTGGAGAAGGTCAGGATATTGAGCGCGTCGCCGACCTTCTTGCCGCGGATCAGCGCCGCGACGAGATTGAGCTTCTGCGGGCTGCCGCGGACGGTGGTGGCGACCGCAAGGGCCTCCTTGTCACCGACCTTGCGCGGGGATGCGGGCTTCGACATCAGCGCTTACCCTTCTTGTCGGCGTGTCCGGGGAAGTAACGCGTCGGCGCGAACTCACCCAGCTTGTGACCGACCATGTCCTCATTGACCGAGACCGGCACGAACTTGCGACCGTTGTAGACGTTGAACGTGAGCCCAACGAACTGCGGCAAGATCGTCGAACGACGCGACCAGGTCTTGATCGGGGCACGAGCGCCACTGTCCTGAGCGCCTTCCGCCTTCTTGAGAAGGTGGAGATCGACGAACGGACCTTTCCAGACGGAACGGGCCATGGATTACCTCTTCTTCTTCGCGTGACGCGAACGGATGATGAACTTGTCGGTGGCCTTGTTATGGCGGGTCCGGGCACCCTTAGTCGGCTTGCCCCAGGGGGTAACCGGGTGGCGACCGCCGGAGGTCCGGCCTTCACCACCGCCATGGGGGTGATCGACCGGGTTCTTGGCGACACCGCGGGTGAGCGGTCGCTTGCCAAGCCAGCGGTTGCGGCCCGCCTTGGCGAGGTTCTGGTTGGCGTTGTCAGGGTTTGACACTGCGCCGACCGTGCACATGCAGTCCGACCGGATATAGCGCTGTTCGCCCGAGTTCAGACGAACCATCACCATGCCCTTGTCACGGCCAACGATCTGCACATAAGTGCCAGCGGCGCGCGCGATCTGACCACCCTTGCCGGGCTTCATTTCGACATTGTGGACGATCGTGCCGACTGGAGCCTGGCCGATTTCCATCGCATTGCCCGGCTTGGTATCGGTCTTTTTCGCGGCGACGACGACATCACCGGTGGTCAGGCGTTGCGGCGCGATGATGTAGGCGAGTTCGCCATCCTCATACTTGACCAGCGCAATGAATGCCGAGCGGTTCGGGTCATATTCGAGATGCTCGACGGTCGCAGGCTGATCCCACTTGCGACGCTTGAAGTCGATGATCCGATACTTCTGCTTGTGGCCGCCCGCGATGCCACGCGCGGTCGCGTGGCCCTGATTGTTGCGGCCGCCGCTCTTGCGCTTGCCTTCGGTCAGCGCCTTAACGGGCTTGCCCTTGTGCAGTGCAGATTTGTCGACGAGGATAAGGCCGCGGCGGGCCGGGCTCGTCGGGTTATAATGCTTCAGCGCCATGGCGTCAGATTCCTGTCGTCACGTCGATGGACTGGCCTTCGGCCAGCGTCACGATCGCTTTCTTCATGTCGGAGCGCTTGTAGGGTGTGCCCTTCCAGCGCTTCGTCTTGCCCTTCGCGACCATCGTGTTCACGCCGGTCACCTTGACGTTGAACAGCGCTTCGACCGCAGCCTTGATCTCAGGCTTGCTGGCATCGCCGGCAACCTGAAAAACCACGGCGTTGTGCTCGGAGAGCAACGTCGTCTTTTCGGTGATGTGGGGCTTGAGCACCACGTCATAGTGGCGGTTGTCCACCACGCCGTCCTTCTTAGCCATTGAAGCGCGCCTCCAGCTTTTCGACCGCGGCGCGCGTCAGCACCAGCGTTTCATGCTTCAGAATGTCGTACACATTGGCGCCGACAGCAGGCATCACGTTGAGCTTCGGGATGTTCGAAGACGCCAGCGCGAAACCATTGTCGACCATGTCGCCATCGATCACGAGGGTGGTGTTGCCGAACCCGAGCTTGCCGATCTGCGCGAGCAGCGTCTTGGTCTTGGACTCCTTGACCGCAAGCGTGTCGAGGATGAGCAGCTTGCCGTCCTTGGCCTTCGCCGACAGCGCCATCTTGAGGCCGAGCGCGCGGACCTTTTTGTTCAGCGACGGATTGAAGTCGCGAACCCGAGGACCATGAGCCTTGCCGCCGCCGATGAAGATCGGGGCGCGGCGATCGCCATGACGAGCCGTACCGCCACCCTTCTGGCGACCGAACTTCTTGCCGGTGCGGGCAACGTCCGAACGCTCGCGGGCACCGCGGGCTGTGCCGCGACGCTTCTCAAGCTGCCAGGTAACGACGCGGTGAAGAATATCGGCGCGAGGCTCTACGGCGAAAATCTCGTCGCTGAGTTCGATGTCGCCAGATGCCTTGGCATCGAGGGTCTGAACCTTGATCTTCATGATCAGCCCTCCTGGCCTTCAGTGCCATCCGGAGCCGCGGTGTCTTCCGCAGGCGTCTCGGCAGGCGCGTTGTTGCTGTTAGCCGCTGACTTCAGTCCGGCCGGAAACGGCGCGTCCTTGGGAGCGGCGATCTTCACCGAGTCCTTCACCAGCAACCAGCCACCCTTCGAGCCGGGCACCGAGCCCTTGACGAAGAGAAGGCCGCGCTCGGCGTCGGTCTGGACGATTTCGAGATTCTGCTGGGTGCGGTTCTTGTCGCCCATATGTCCGGCCATCTTCTTGTTCTTGAAGACCTTGCCCGGATCCTGGCGCTGGCCGGTCGAACCGAGCGAGCGGTGCGAGACCGAGACACCGTGGGTTGCACGCAGACCGCCAAAGCCCCAGCGCTTCATACCGCCCTGAAAACCCTTGCCCTGGGTGCTGCCCTGAATGTCCACGAACTGGCCGGCGACATAATGATCGGCAGAGATTTCCGCGCCGACCTCGAGCAGACCGTCTTCCGAGACGCGGAATTCAGCTACGAAAGCCTTGGGCTCGACCTCGGCCTTGCCGAAATGGCCGCGCTCCGGCTTGGTGAGATTCTTGGGCTTGGCCGAGCCGGCGCCGAGCTGAACCGCAACATAGCCGTCACGGTCCTGTTCGCGACGAGCGACGACCTGAACATTTTCCAGCGCCAGGACGGTTACCGGCACATGCCGGCCATCATCCTGGAACAGGCGGGTCATCCCCATCTTCTTCGCGATCACGCCAGTGCGCATGATCTGTTCCTTCCACAACAGAGGCTCGCGTTAGCGGCGAGCGTGCCAACGAAAAACACCCCGGCATCAACCGAAGCTTCCAGCCCAATGTAGCAAAGCCCCCGCCCGGGCTCGGTTTTTCCGCATTACTGCGAAAAGGCGGGGACCAGGGCACCGGCTAGGCCGGTCGGTATCCCTATCTTTCCCGTCAATCCTCAATCACGCCAGATACCCTGGTGGGAGAGAAAATGACGAACGCGGGACCGATTCGATCCCGCGCGGAGCCGGCCTCTTAGGCCAGTTTAATCTCGACATCAACACCCGCTGCAAGATCGAGCTTCATCAGTGCGTCGACCGTCTGCGGGGTGGGCTGAACGATGTCCAGCAGCCGCTTGTAGGTGCGAACCTCGAACTGCTCGCGCGACTTCTTGTCGATGTGCGGGCCGCGGTTCACGGTGAATTTCTCAATGCGGGTCGGCAACGGGATAGGACCACGGATGAGCGCACCGGTACGGCGAGCTGTGTCTGCAATATCGCCGGTGGCCTGATCAAGAACGCGATGATCAAAAGCCTTCAGACGAATACGAATATTCTGCGTTTCCATGTCCTGCACCGATGCGAAAGAGCCGCGCCTCGCCAAAGATAAGACGACCCTATGGGCCGACTATCCCTCCGGGGGAGGCAAAAATATCAATCAGAGCGCTCCGCCCGACTCCCTGGGGAGCCGAGCGGAGCCGCCCTATATTACTTCGAGATCGCGCTGACAACCCCGGCGCCGACGGTGCGGCCACCTTCGCGGATCGAGAAGCGAAGCCCCTCTTCCATGGCGATCGGAGCAATCAGCTTGACGCCGAGCTGGATGTTGTCGCCGGGCATGACCATCTCGGTGCCCTCGGGCAGCTCGACAGTGCCGGTCACATCGGTCGTGCGGAAGTAGAACTGCGGACGATAGTTGGCGAAGAACGGCGTGTGACGGCCACCCTCTTCCTTCGACAGCACATAGACTTCCGACGAGAAGTCGGTGTGCGGCTTGATCGAGCCCGGCTTGCAGAGAACCTGGCCACGCTCAACCTCTTCACGGCCTACACCGCGGATCAGCGCGCCGATGTTGTCACCGGCCTGACCCTGATCAAGCAGCTTGCGGAACATTTCCACACCGGTGACGACGGTCTTGCGGGTATCCTTGAGGCCAACGATCTCGACTTCCTCGCCAACCTTGACGATGCCGGTCTCGACGCGGCCGGTGACGACCGTGCCGCGACCCGAGATCGAGAAAACGTCTTCGATCGGCATCAGGAACGGCCTGTCGAGCGGACGCTCGGGCTGCGGGATGAAACTATCGACAGCTTCCATCAGCTTGAGGACGGCGTCGTGGCCGATCTCGGGCTTGGTGCCGTTGAGGGCGCAGACGGCCGAACCCGGAATGACCGGGATGTTGTCGCCGTCAAAATCGTAAGATGAGAGAAGCTCGCGGATTTCGAGTTCGACGAGTTCGAGGATCTCGGCGTCGTCGACCAGATCGACCTTGTTCATGAATACAACGAGCTGCGGCACGCCGACCTGACGGGCGAGCAGAATGTGCTCGCGGGTCTGCGGCATCGGGCCGTCGGTAGCCGAGACAACCAGGATCGCGCCGTCCATCTGGGCGGCACCAGTGATCATGTTCTTCACATAATCGGCGTGGCCCGGGCAATCGACGTGCGCATAGTGGCGCGCCGCGGTCTCATATTCGACGTGCGCCGTCGAGATCGTGATGCCGCGCTCGCGCTCTTCAGGAGCCTTGTCGATGTTGTCATAGCTCGTGAACGTAGCGCCGCCGGTCTCGGCGAGAACTTTGGTGATGGCGGCCGTGAGCGACGTCTTGCCATGGTCGACGTGGCCGATGGTGCCGATATTGCAGTGCGGCTTGTTCCGCTCAAACTTAGCCTTAGCCATTTTTTGCCTCTTCTTTTCGAATCAATCCCGGGACGCGCCGCCCGATGCGGACGCGCCCATAACCACAATTTTCCGATTACGCCAGCTTTGCCTTGACCTCTTCGGCAACGTTGGCGGGCACTTCGTCATAATGCGAGAACTGCATCGTATACTGGGCCCGACCCTGGGTGAACGAGCGAAGCTGATTCACATAGCCGAACATGTTCGCGAGCGGTACCTGCGCCTCGACAACCTGGGCGTTGCCCCTTGTATCAGTGCCCTGGATCTGGCCGCGGCGGCTGTTCATGTCTCCGATGACGTCTCCCAGATAATCCTCGGGGGTGACGACTTCGACCTTCATGATCGGCTCAAGCAGCTTGATGCCAGACTTCTGAGCGGCTTCCCGCATGCCGCCGCGACCGGTAATTTCGAACGCCAGCGCCGACGAGTCGACGTCGTGATAGGCGCCGTCATACAGCGTGGCGGTGAAGTCGATGATCGGAAAGCCGATCAGCGAGCCCGAAGCGGCGATCTCGCGAATACCCTTCTCGACCGAGGGGATATATTCCTTCGGCACATTGCCGCCCTTGACCTCATCCTTGAAGATGATGCCCTGGCCGCGCTCGCCCGGCTCGACCGTGAACTTGATGCGCCCGAACTGGCCCGAGCCGCCAGACTGCTTCTTGTGGGTGTAATCAATATCGACCTTGCGGGCGAGCGATTCACGATAGGCGACCTGCGGAGCGCCGACATTCGCTTCCACCTTGAACTCGCGCTTCATGCGATCGACCAGGATCTCGAGATGGAGCTCGCCCATGCCCTTAATGATCGTCTGGCCGCTTTCCATGTCGGACGTGACGCGGAACGACGGATCCTCGCGCGCCAGACGATTGAGCGCAACGCCCATCTTCTCCTGGTCGGCCTTTGTCTTCGGTTCAACTGCAACCTCGATGACGGGATCCGGAAATTCCATCCGCTCGAGGATAATCGGGGCGTTCTGCGCACAGAGCGTGTCACCGGTCGTGGTGTCCTTGAGGCCGGCCAGGGCGACAATGTCGCCGGCATAGGCCTCCTGGATGTCCTCACGACTGTTCGCATGCATGAGCAGCATGCGGCCGATCTTTTCCTTCTTGTCCTTCACCGAGTTGAGCACGGTGGTCGCCGCATCCATCTTGCCCGAATAGATCCGGGCGAAGGTGAGCGTGCCGACAAACGGATCGTTCATAATCTTGAACGCAAGCGCCGACATCGGCGCTTCGTCGGTGGCCGGGCGCGTGTCCACGGTCTCGCCGTCCAGTTTCAGGCCCTCGACGGGCGGAATGTCCAGCGGGCTCGGCAAATAATCGACGACCCCGTCGAGCAGCGGCTGCACGCCCTTGTTCTTGAACGCCGAGCCGCACAGCACCGGCACGAACGAGAAGTTCAGCGTGCCCTTGCGGATCAGCGCCTTGAGCGTCGCCACATCGGGCTCGGTGCCTTCGAGATACGCCTCCATGACGTCATCGTCCTGCTCGACGGCCATCTCGATCAGCTCGGAGCGGGCAACGGCGGCTTTGTCGGCAAGGTCGGCGGGGATGTCCTGAAACTCGAACTTCGCACCCAGGCTCTCCTCGAGCCAGATGATTGCGCGATTCTCGACCAGATCGACCAGGCCCTTGAAGCCGCCCTCGATGCCGATCGGCAGATAAAGCACCGCCGGACGCGCACCCAGACGATCCTTGATCATGTCGACGCACATCTCGAAGTTCGCGCCGGTGCGGTCGAGCTTGTTGACGAAGCACATCCGCGGGACCTTGTACTTCTCGGCCTGGCGCCAGACAGTCTCGGACTGCGGCTCGACGCCGGCAACACCGTCGAAACAGGCAACCGCGCCGTCGAGCACGCGCAGCGAGCGCTCTACTTCGATGGTGAAGTCGACATGGCCTGGCGTGTCGATGATGTTGATCCGGTGATCGTTCCAGAAGCAGGTCGTCGCAGCCGACGTGATCGTGATGCCGCGCTCCTGCTCCTGCTCCATCCAGTCCATCGTGGCCGTGCCCTCGTGGACCTCGCCGATCTTGTAGGACTTGCCGGTATAATAAAGAATGCGCTCGGTAGTCGTCGTCTTGCCGGCATCGATGTGAGCCATGATGCCGATGTTGCGATATTTGTCGAGCGGGTGGCTGCGGGCCATGATCTTAGACTCCGATGTCGGGGAAAGGCCGAAGCCCGTCCCCGACGATATGGGAATGAAGTGTGACTCTTTCGAGTCCGGTCAGTGTTACCAGCGGTAATGCGAGAAGGCGCGGTTCGCTTCCGCCATGCGGTGCGTGTCCTCGCGCTTCTTGACGGCGTTACCGCGATTATTCGCGGCGTCCATCAACTCACCAGACAGGCGTCCGGCCATTGTGTGTTCCGACCGGGAGCGCGCAGCGGTAATCAGCCAGCGGATGGCCAGCGCCTGAGAACGCTCCGGACGGACTTCGACAGGGACCTGATAGGTCGCACCGCCAACGCGGCGGCTACGGACCTCGATGCCCGGCTTCACATTGTTGAGCGCGTCATGGAAGACGCCGATCGGCTCACGCTTGGCGCGCGTTTCGATCGTTTCCAGCGCGCCATAGACAATGCCTTCGGCGACGGACTTTTTGCCGTCGAGCATGACGCTATTCATGAATTTAGAGAGCACGACATCCCCGAACTTGGGGTCGGGAAGGATTTCGCGCTTTTCGGGGCGACGACGACGAGCCATTTCGATCTACCTCTTACTTGGGACGCTTGGCGCCGTACTTCGAACGGCTCTGCTTGCGATCCTTGACACCCTGCGTGTCGAGCACGCCGCGAAGAACGTGATAGCGCACACCGGGAAGGTCGCGCACACGGCCGCCGCGGATCAGGACCACAGAGTGCTCCTGGAGGTTATGGCCTTCACCCGGAATATAGCTGATCACCTCACGGCTGTTGGTCAGGCGGACTTTGGCCACCTTGCGCAGCGCCGAGTTCGGCTTCTTCGGGGTCGTCGTGTAGACGCGCGTACAGACGCCGCGCTTCTGCGGGTTCTTTTCCATCGCAGGGACCTTTGATTTGGCCTTCTGCGGTTCGCGACCCTTGCGGATCAGCTGGTTGATCGTTGGCATGAAGCCCTTCACCTCTAAAGAGTGTTACTTTACCGATGCCCGACCTGCTTTCCCGTTCATCCGGAAATCCGGACATGCGGGAATGCACGAAAGCCCCGGCGGTCATTCCTGACCTCCCAGGCCCTCACACGCATCAGCAATGTTCAAGCTTGCCCCGGCACAGCGGACCGCTCCGAAGCAGGGCGCGCCTATAGAGAAGGAGTCGGATGGGGTCAACCGGCGTAGTCCGGCGAATTTTACGGCCGGCCCCGCGGCCCGGCCTTGTCAGATGGTCGTCGCGGACCGCATCCAGTCAATATAGTCCGCTGAACCCCCGGCGATCGTGATCATCAGCAGCTCGGGCAACTCATAGCTGTGTAACTCGCATACAGTCGCTTCGACACGCTCGGCAAGGGCGTCACGCGTCTTAATGTGCAGGACATATTCCTCGCTGCGTTCGACCTTGCCCTTCCAGCGATAGACGCTCGTCGCGGGCAATATCTGGACGCAGGCCGCCAGCGACGCCTCGACCAGCGCAGTCGCAATCAGCTCGGCTTCCTCGCGCGAACCGCAGCTGGTGATGATGAGGATCATGGTCTCTCCACCCTTCATGGTTTCGCCTGAGGCTTGATATAGATCGCCCGGATCGAGGGCCAGCGTGCGCGCAACTCCGTCTCGGCCTCGGGGATCATTGCCTCGATCCGGCCGACCGGAACGCGGTTCTCGAAGTCGACCGAGAGGCCGACAAAGATATTGCGCGGCCCGATATGGATCGTCGTGATCTCGTTGACGCCAGTCACCTCGGGGCGTCGGTCGATCGCCGCCCTTACCGCCTGCTCGAGTAGCGGATCGGCCGCCTCGCCGATCAACAGTCCCTTCGATTCCCGCGCGAGGACCACCGCGACCCCGGCCAGCGCGATGCCGATCACCACCGAGGCGGCACCATCCCAGCGAGGATCGCCCGTGACAACGCTCAGTGTGATGCCCACTCCCGCCATCAACAGGCCAAAGATCGCCGCGCTGTCCTCGAACAGGACGACAAAGCTTGGCGGGTCCTTCGAGCGGCGGATCGCCTCCCACCAGCCATATTCGCCCCTGGCCTCGCTGAACTCGCGCATCGCGATGAACCAGCTTACTCCTTCGAGCAGCAGCGAAATTGCCAGCACGACATAGTTGATCAGCGGCGAACGGATCGGCTCAGGAGCGCGGATATGGCGGACGCCTTCGTAAATCGAAAGGCCCGCCCCGGTGGAGAAGATCAGGATCGCAACAACGAAGCTCCAGAAATAGAGTTCGCGTCCATAGCCGAGCGGGTGGCGCTCGTCTGGCGGGCGCATCGAGCGCCTCTGGCCATGGAGCAGGAGAAGCTGGTTGAGGCTGTCGACAACAGAGTGGAGGCCTTCGGTGAGCATCGCCGACGATCCCGAGATCGCCGCAGCGACGAACTTCGCGATCGCGATCCCCAAATTTGCGGCGAGCGCTGCGAAAAGCGTCAGCCGGCTTTCAGGCGGTTCGGTCATGCAGCGCCCTCACTGATCTCGCACGTCGAAACGCCGCCGATATGGAAAAGGGACCGAACCGCGAACCATTTCCGCAAGATATCCCTGCACGGCCGGCCGAACATGTAGGTGTCGACAACAAGCCGCGATGAACCGTGTACGGAAAACGTTCAGCCACGACCGGTGCGGGAACAATCACTCACTCTTGGAATGAAATGGTTAACCGGGTCTGGTAAGGCTGCCGGCTTGTTAGTTTACAGATCGGGTTGGGCTTTTGCTGGATATCATCGACACGCCGGTCAGCCGGCGCGGATTGCTGGGGGCAACTCTTCTAGGTGGATTGGGACTGGCGTCGAGCACGCCTTCGCTTGCGACACCACTTCTTCCGGCGGCGCGTCTGCGTCCTGAAGTCCGCGAGCGAGCGCTCGCCGCAATGAGCCGCAACATCGGCAGGATCAGTCATCGCGACCTGATCGGCATCTGCGATTTCGACGACCCCTCATCGACTCCGCGCTTCCACCTCCTCGACGTGGCCTCCGGCAAGGTCGAAAGCCTGCTTGTCGCGCACGGCCGCGGATCCGATCCGGGCCACACCGGCTGGCTCAA
Organism: Sphingomonadaceae bacterium; assembly: GCA_947476735.1. Classification (GTDB taxonomy): domain Bacteria; phylum Pseudomonadota; class Alphaproteobacteria; order Sphingomonadales; family Sphingomonadaceae; genus Rhizorhabdus. The sequence continues at coordinate 38,756 of CANJRZ010000003.1, read as the reverse complement.
GCGCTTTTCCAATGACTTCGGGTCGGCAGCATCGTCGAGTGGCGCCTATGTCACCGCCGAGGAGTATTTTGGCCAGCATGGCCGTTCGCGGCGGATCGACGGCCTCGACACGACCAACAGCAACGCGCGAGCCCGTGCCGTGGTGATCCACGGCGCCTGGTACGCCGAACGCGACATGATCTCCCAGCACGGCAAATTGGGCCGCTCCGAGGGCTGCTTTGCTTTCGGCGAGAAGGATCTTGCAGACGTGATGGTGCGGCTCGGGCCCGGCCGCCTGATTTACGCCGACAAGATCGACCGTGCCTAAAATGAGTCGAAACGCATGATCTGCACCGGTCGACCGGCTGTCGTTATTCCGGAAAATGCTTTAGATTCAAACGTATCTGGTCAATAAAAAGGAGACTGGATACGTGGCTGGATCTGTCTTCGGTCGTTGGCTTGCCTGTTTGATGGTTGCGATAGCGGCGATCGCTGTCCCCTTCGCGCCGGCCCAGGCCATTAGCCCACTCGGCGCGCCGCGCTTTGCGGCCGTCCTGATGGACGCCGACACGAGCGAAATACTATATGCCGAACAGGCCAGCGCAATCCGTCACCCGGCCTCGATCACCAAGGTAATGACACTCTATCTGGTGTTCGACGCACTGCAGAGCGGCAAGCTCCGCCCCGACGACCGCGTCGTCATGTCTTGGAACGCCGTCCGGCAGCGCCCGTCAAAGCTCGGACTTGGCGTAGGCCAGTCGCTCTCGGTCGACGAGGCCATCAACGTTGTCGCGGTCAAGTCTGCCAATGACGTCGCGGTTGCGCTGGCCGAGCGGGTCGGCGGCACCGAAGCCAATTTCGCCAAGATGATGACCGCCAAGGCGCGCACGCTCGGCATGCGCCAGACGGTGTTTGCCAACGCCAGCGGCTTGCCCGATCCCGCACATTTCTCGTCGGCCCAGGACATCGCCATCCTTTCGGCCGCCATGATCAAAAATCATCCCGACCATTACCGCTGCTTCGCCGAGCAGAGCTACAGCTATGGCCGCCTCCGCCTCGCCAACCACAACAAGCTGCTCGGCGTCGTACCCGGTCTCGACGGGATCAAGACCGGCTTCACCAACGACAGCGGTTTCACCCTGACCGCCTCTGCGGTCCGCGACGGACGCCGCCTGATCGCCGTCGTGCTCGGCTCGCCATCGGGCTGGCAGCGAAACCGCGACATCACCGCGATGCTCAACTCAGGCTTCACCGCGCTCAGCATCCGCCGCAATGGCGGCACCGAGGACATGCCGGCGCTGCTCGCCAGCGCAGGCTTCTCCCTAAACCGCAGCGTCCGCCAGGTACCTCAATATACCGACCTCGATATTGAGGAAGGCGACGGCGAATAAGGCTTCGGAGTCCCTCGCTGAACAATGACGGCAAGGGGTGTTGGCAAAATAGGATGGGTCGGAAGACCCGTCTTTTGTTCTTCAGTAATCGATCAGCTTCTTGTCCGGATCATAAGGCTGATCGGGCACCTCCCTGGTCACCGCCTGCCCCGCCATCATGCATTGTTTAACCGCATCGAACGCATAGGCGGGCGAACCGTGAAGCTCCCACCCTTCTGACAGCGCCTTGGTCACCTTGTGGCAGAAGGCGGAGTCGTCGACCCCGGTGAGGAAACGATATATCCGCATGCGACTTCCCAAGTCGGGGTCCCGACATGAGCCCCCCTCAATTTGCCAATAGCGCCGTTGGCCAATTCCTGCGAGCCGGCCCGTTGTCTATTGCAAAATGATCCGCCGGCTCGGAGCAGGCGCATAATGAAGTGACTCGCGACGTTCGACACGGGTCCGATCAAGCTCGTTCGGCCTCGCCGGCTTCCGCACGGCAAAGTCGCCGGCATTAGATCGTGGCGCCCGTTTCAATTCGCAAGCGACGACCGCATGTGCCTTGACCGCGATCAGCGTCATGACGGCCGCCAGAACCGACATTTTCCCCAAGCCCAAGGCTGCCTCCCTGTATGACGCCTTTCCCGGGGGCAGCCTAGCCGGCCACGGCGCTCCGCAGACAGGTTCCGTCTACCAACACCATCAATATTTCGACGAACGACGTGGCAAGCTTTCCGCCGCCAATTACGGGGGAACGTCCGGTCGTCACATATGCAGCGTGCGCCCGAATGCCGCGAGGACGCTCTCGTGCATCGCCTCGCTGATCGTCGGATGCGGGAAAACGGTGCCGATCAGTTCGGCTTCGGTCGTCTCCAACGTCTTGCCGATCGTATAGCCCTGGATCATCTCGGTCACCTCGGCGCCGACCATGTGCGCGCCGAGCAGTTCGCCGGTTGCCTCGTCGAATACGGTCTTCACGAAACCCTCGGGTTCACCCAGCGCGATCGCCTTGCCGTTGCCGATGAAGGGGAACTTGCCGACCTTGACCTTGTAGCCGGCTTCCTTTGCCTTCGCCTCGGTGAGACCGACCGACGCGACCTGTGGCCGGCAATAGGTACAGCCCGGGATGTTGCGCTTGTCCATCGCGTGCGGATGCTGGCCTGCGATATGCTCGGCTGCGATTACCGCCTCGTGCATCGCCTTGTGCGCGAGCCAGGGCCCGTCGGTGACGTCGCCAATCGCATAAATGCCTTCGACGTTGGTGCGGCAATTCGCATCGGTCTTGATGTGGAAGCGTTGATCGGCCTCGACACCGACCGTCTCGAGCCCGATATTTTCGACATTGGGAACGATGCCGATCGCCGCGATGACATGGCTGTACTCCTCGGTCGAGACTTTGCCGTCCTTGTCCTCGACCTGCGCCGACACGCCCTTCTCGCTAACCTCGAGCTTCTTAACTTTGGCACCAGCGCGGATCGACATGCCCTGCTTGGTAAGCGCCTTGGTCATGAACGCGCTGACTTCCTCATCCTCGACCGGCAGGATGCGGTCGAGCATCTCGACCACCGCCACCTTGGCGCCCATGTCGCTGTAGAAGCTGGCGAACTCGAGGCCGATCGCCCCGGAGCCGATCACCAGCAAATTGGTCGGCATCTCGGGCGGCGTCATCGCATGGCGATAGGTCCATATCCGCTTGCCGTCGGTCTTGGCGAAGGGAAGGTTGCGAGCGCGGGCGCCGGTCGCGACGATGATGTTTTTCGCGGTGAGCTCGGTCGTCTGCCCGTCCTTGCTGACGCTGATCTTGCCTTTTCCGGTCAGCACACCGTCGCCCATATGGACTGCGATCTTGTGCTTCTTCATCAGCCCGGTGACGCCCTGGTTGAGCTGCTTGGCGACATTGCGCGACCGTTGCACCACCTTGGCGAGATCGAAACTGGGCGCCACAGCGTCGAGCCCGAAATCACCGGCATGTTGCATGTAATGATAGATTTCCGCCGAACGCAGCAGCGCCTTGGTCGGGATGCACCCCCAGTTGAGGCAGATGCCGCCCAGCAACTCGCGCTCGACGATCGCAACCTTCATGCCGAGCTGGGCTGCCCGGATCGCCGCGACATAGCCGCCTGGCCCCGAGCCGAGGACGATGAGATCGTAGGTTTCCGCCACCTGTCTGCTCCTCAGTAGCGCGATTTCCAAATAGGTGTCGTCACCCGACGACCCGGACATCGCGTCAATTCAACTGCCTCTATCCATCAACCGGTCGCGGCCGGCCCTCGTCATCGATTGCGACGAATGTCATCGTCGCATGGGTAACCCGCTCATTTTCGAACCCGTTGCGCGACTGGCGCCAGGCCGTGACGTCAAACTTCATTGAGGTTCGCCCGACCTCCAGAAGTTCGGCATAGATCGATACCACATCGCCGACCGTCACCGGTCTGTGAAAGATCATGCTGTCGATCGCAATCGTCGCCGACCGCCCCTTGCACCGTTGCGATGCGATGGTGCCCGCCGCGAGGTCCATCATGCTGACCAGCCAGCCGCCGAACATGTCGCCGTTTGGATTTGTATCCGCCGGCATCGCCACCACTCGGATGGCGGGTGCGCCGGCGGGTGGCTGCACCTCCCCCGCCGACATGTTCAGGCCAGCATGCCGAGCGGATTTTCGACCAGCCGCTTGAACGCCGCCATCAGCTGCGCGCCGACCGCGCCGTCGATCGCACGGTGATCGAAGCTGCCCGTCGCGGTCATGATCGTCGCGGTCGCGAGAGCGTCATTGATGACATAGGGCCGCTTCTCGCCCGAACCGACCGCCATGATCATCGCCTGGGGCGGGTTGATCACCGCTGTGAACTGCTTGATGCCGAACATTCCCATGTTCGAGATCGAAGCGGTGCCGCCCTGATATTCGGTGGGCAGCAATTTGCCCTCCTTGGCGCGCTGGGCGAGGTCCTTCGCCTCGGTCGCAATCGCGGCTACGCCCTTCGTGTCTGCACCCTTGATGATCGGCGTGATCAGCCCGCCCGGGATCGCCACCGCGACCGAAATGTCGGCGCGCTTATATTTGATCAGAGTCTCGCCCGCGAAGGAAACATTGCAGTCGGGCACTTCAATGAGGGCCACGGCTAGCGCCTTGATCAGCAGGTCATTGACCGAGAGCTTGATACCGCGCGGTTCGAGCGACTGGTTGAGCTGGCCGCGCAGCTTGAGCAGCGCGTCGAGTTGAATATCGACCGTGAGATAGATGTGCGGGGCCTGCTGCATCGACTCGCTGAGCCGACGCGCGATGACCTTGCGCATGCTCGAGAGCTTGACGGTCTCGTGCGGAATGTCGTCGGAGATCGAGACAGACGCAGGCGCAGCTGCTGCTGCGGGCTTGGCTTCTGCGACAGGCTGTGGTGCGGCGACAGGAGCAGCCGGCGACTTGGCGGCGCCTGTCGGCGCCCCGTCCAGATCGGACTTGATGATACGGCCGCCGGGGCCCGTGCCCTCGACGTCCGCGAGGTCGATGCCCTGCGCAGCCGCCAGCCGCTTCGCCAGCGGGCTCGCCTTGATCCGGTCGCCCGATGCGGCGGGCGCCGGTGCAGGCGCCGGTTCGGCCGCCTTGGCTGGAGTTTCCGCCTTCGGTACGGGCTTGGCTTCCACCTTCTTGGGTTCCTCGGCCTTGGCCACAGCCTTTGCCGGTGCAGCCTCTTCATCCTCGCCCTGGATCAGTGCAATCACTGCGCCAACCTTCACGCCCTCGGTGCCTTCGGCGATGACGAGCTTCGCGATCGTGCCTTCGTCGACCGCCTCGAACTCCATCGTCGCCTTGTCGGTCTCGATTTCCGCCAGGAGGTCGCCCGAGCGCACCATATCGCCCTCCTTCACCAGCCATTTGGCGAGTGTTCCCTCCTCCATCGTCGGCGAGAGGGCGGGCATCTTCAACTCGATCGGCATATGTAAATCCCCTGCGGGCGGATTGGGGTCGATGCGCATTCCTCATCCGCGTTGATGGTTACGAGGTCAAGTGTGGGATAGCCTAGGGTTGCGCAAATCGGGCAAGTGGCGCACCGTTCCGTTAAATATCGGGGGAGCGACGCCGCAGTGCGTACCTATCTGGTTGTCATCGACGATAATGACGCTTCCCGGGTTGCCCTGCGCTTCGCCGCGCGGCGTGCCACAAAGACGGGCGGCGCCGTCGAGATATTGGCGCTCGTCGCTCCACAGGAGTTCGTCCAGTGGGGCGCTGTACAGGCGGCGATGGAGGAAGAAGCCCGGCTCCGCGCCGAGGCGATGATCGCCGAGGCAGCGAGCACACTGATCGAGGAAACCGGCATCATGCCGTCGATCACCGTGCGCCAGGGCGATCCGATCACGATCGTCCGTGAACTACTCACCGAGCAGCCGCATGTCGCGGCACTGGTTCTTGGTGCCCATGCGAGCGGCAATCCCGGCAAACTGGTCAGCCATTTCGCCGGCGCAGACTCCGGCCAGCTCCCCTGCCCTTTAATGATCGTGCCGGGTTCGTTGAGCGAAGAGGCTCTGGATCGGCTGAGCTGATCCAAGCCTCCGATCCTCGCCCGCGGACGGGCGAGGGCTCAATAGCTATTAGCCTGCCAACCTCGGTCCCAGCACCGCCATCAGTTCAGCGCAGCCCGTAACGTCGACCTCGTCAAACCGGCCCTTGATCGGGCTGTCGAGATCGAGGACCCCGAGCAGCCGCCCTGCGTGGACGATCGGCATCACCAGCTCCGAAGCCGAAAGTGCGTCGCAGGCGATATGCCCCGGAAAGGCGTGAACGTCGGGCACGCATTGCGGCTCGCGGGTCGCCGCCGCGGTCCCGCACACGCCTCTGCCGAACGGGATGCGAATGCAGGCGGTCTTGCCCTGGAACGGTCCCAGCACCAGCTCCTCTCCAACCGCGCGGTAGAACCCCGCCCAGTTGAGATCAGGCAGATATTCCCAGATCAGCGCCGCAGCGTTGGCCATGTTGGCGATCGCATCGGGCTCGTCGGCGGTCAGCGCGGCGAGCGCAGCACACATGTCGGCGTAGAACTCCGCCTTGTCGCCATATTTATCGATGTCGAACTTGTACATGACGCCCCTAGTCTGGACCGGCTCGGCTTGCGCTTCAACCCGCTAGGCGTATCGTCCCCGCTTCAAAAGGGGGAGGCCGGTCATGACATTGTCCTTCTATCGCCTGATCTGGCTATTGCCGATCGCATTCCTGATGCATGTCGCCGAGGAGTATCTGACCGGCTATCCCGCTTATGCCGGCCAGGTGAGCGGCTACCCGATGGAGTTGTCGATATTCCTCGGCAGCAACCTCGCCTTCATCGTCATCATGGCGCTGCTCGTCCAATGGACGGCGAAGACGCAGCAGCCGGCGGCCGTCTTCTGGATGCTGGCCTGGGCAGCGGCGCACCTGTTCTGGAACCTGATCTATCACCTCGCCAGCGTGGTGGCTTATGACCGCCACTCGCCCGGACTGGTCACCGGCACGCTGCTCTATCTGCCGCTGTCACTCGCCCTCTGGCAGGCCGCACTCGCCGAGAAGCAGCTTCGTTGCACCTCGCTCGTCGCCTCGATAGCGCTTGGCGGCCTCCTCATGGGGTTCATCGCCGCCGTCGGCATTTATCATGCCAGCGGCATATGATCCCGATCAGTCGAGCTTCGGCTTGCCCCGGGCCGCCTTCACGGTCGAACGCTTTGTCTTGCCCTCAAGCCGCTTGACCTTCGACGAATAGGTCGCCTTGGTGGCCTTGCGCCGCTTGGGGACGATCGTCGCCTGGCGGATCAGATCGAGCAGCCGTTCGAGCGCGGCTTCGCGGTTGCGTGGCTGGTCGCGATATTCCTGCGCCTGGATGACGATTACGCCGTCCAGCGTCAGCCGCGAACCGGCCAGCTTCTGGACCCGCGCCGACACCGCGTCGGGCAGCGACGGCGATCCCCGCGCGTCAAAGCGCAGTTCGACCGCGCTCGACACCTTGTTGACATTCTGGCCGCCCGGCCCGCTCGCCCGGACGAAGCGCTCCTCGATCTCGTCGGAGTCGATCGAAATATGATCGGTGACGGGGATGCGCGGCATCGGCTTTCCTCGGGCGTCAGGCCGGATCGGCAAAGCCCAGCGCGGTAAAGCGCTCGGGGAGCGGTGCGGATGCCTTGATCCACTGCTTCTCCCCGCGCGGAACGACGAGTCGGGACGCATGGAGCAGGGTCACCCCCTTGGCGCCGCCCCGGCCATAGACCGGATCGCCGAAGATCGGGACGCCGATACCGGTTGCAGCGTGAACGCGGATCTGGTGGGTGCGTCCGGTGGTGGGCTTGAACTCGACCAGCGCAAGCCGCCCCTCGGTCGCAACCACCCGCCACGCCGTAGTCGCGGGCTTGCCTCGCGGATCACCGACCATCCGCCAGCCACTCTCGCGCGTCGAGGTCTTACCAAGCGGCAGATCGACCAGTCCCTCAATCTCTGTGGGAATGCCGTCGAGGATCGCCAGATAGGTCTTCTCCACCCGCCCCTCCTCGAAGGCGAGCGCGAAGCGCTTATGCGCCTTCGGATTGCGCGCGAGCAGCAGGCAACCCGAGGTGTCACGATCAAGCCGGTGGACCGCGCTCGGCCAGCGCTTGAAACCGAAGCTCAGCGACTGGAGATGATTCTCGAGGCTGATACTGCCGTCGCGCGGCGGATCGACCGGCAGGCCCGATGGCTTGTCGATCACCATCGCTTCGCCATCAATGAAGAGGATATGTTCGTCGAGCATCGCGTCCCCATGCACCGCACGGGCGCTCTCGGCAATTGAATGCGGTCGAAGCGCCATTCGCTTGCCTTTAGCACGCGATCCCTCTATGCGCGCCCATCCCGTCTGGTCATCCCTGGAGGCAGGCGGGTTTGTGAAACTCAAGCGAACTGGAGCAAGTTATGAGCGAAGTGCTCGATCTTGTGGCCGAGGTGCGTGAGCGGGCTGGCAAGGGAGCCTCCCGCGCCATCCGCCGCGAAGGCCGCGTCCCCGCCGTTATCTACGGCGACAAGCAGGAACCGATTGCGATCCACCTCGAAGAGAAGGTGATCATGAAGATGCTCAACACCGGGCATTTCTTCAACAGCGTCGTCATGCTCGACGTTGCGGGCAAGAAGATCCGCACCCTGCCAAAAGACGTTCAGTTCCATCCCGTCAGCGATCGGCCGCTCCATGCGGACTTCCTGCGCATCGGCGAACATTCGAAGGTGACCGTGAACGTTCCCGTCCACTTCATCGACGAAGAGCTTTCGCCCGGCATCAAGCGCGGCGGCGTTCTCAATATCGTCATTCATGATCTCGGCCTGATCTGCGATGCCGCCGAGATTCCCGATGAGGTCGCTATCTCGCTCAAGGGCCTCGAAGTCGGCGAGAACATCCACCTTTCGCAGATCACCCTGCCCAAGGGCGCGACTGCGGTCGATCACACCGATATCACCATCGCAACGATCGTTGCTCCTTCGGCGCTCAAGAGCTCCGAAGGCGGTGACGCTGAAGAAGGTGGCGAGACAGCCGCTTAAGGCTGAGCCAATCGCCATCGAAGAGATTGGGGCCCCGTCGGACATCCGCCGGGGCCCTTCTTTTTGTGACCGTGAGCGGATAGAGGCACGCCATGCAGATCTGGGTCGGCCTCGGCAATCCGGGCGCGCAATATGCGATGCACCGGCACAATGTGGGTTTCATGGCGGTCGACACGATCGCCGAGGTCCATCAATTCGAGCCGTGGAAGAAGCAATTCCAGGGCTGGGCGGCGCAGGGCCGGATCGGAAGTCAGCGCATCCTGCTGCTCAAGCCCGCAACATTCATGAACGAAAGCGGACGGTCGATCGGCGAAGCGACGCGCTTTTTCAAGGCCGAAACCGGCGACGTCACCGTCTTCCACGACGAGCTCGACCTCGCTCCCTTCAAGGTCAAGGTCAAGATTGGCGGCGGCACCGCCGGCCATAACGGCTTACGCTCGGCCGAGGCTCATATCGGCAACGAATTTCGCCGGGTGCGGATCGGCATCGGGCATCCCGGGCACAAGGATCGCGTGACCGGATATGTCCTCGGCAATTATGTTAAAGCGGAATTGGATCCGCTCGCCGAAATGCTGGGCGCGATCGCCAGCGTTGCGGGCTGGCTCGCCGCGGGAGACGATCCTCGCTTTATGAGCGAGATCGCTCTGAGACTTGCGGATCGGGACTGAACGGGACACGAGCCGGTCAGGGCGGCAACAATATCCCGAGTGCCCGTTCAATTTCGTGACGCGGCGCCGTTCCCGCCTGCTCGACACCTTTGGCTACGATCAGGACAATCACTTCATCAGGTGCAGCGGCCAGTTCAGGGTGACGGCTGTGCAGGCTGGCTTCCAGCGACCGTGCGAACAGGGCAATGCGCTCACGCAGGTCCATATCCGGTGTGACCGCAACCGAACGGCTGAAGAAGTGCCAACGGTCGGCAGCAAAGACGATCGCCTCGTCGATGATTGCAAGCGTCTCCGCTTGCCGCGATCGCTTTTTCCTGAACGGCCACATAGTGCCATTGGCACTATACCGGATGCCGGGAAACCGAGGTGACCCAGGTCACAGCGCGACCTGTGTCAATTTGACTTGGTTCCATCTGGCGAATCAATGCACATAGGCACCGAATTGACGTTATTGTGCGCCTTTCCGTTCCGTACAGCAAAGCGGTCGAGACTAGAATCCAGACGCTGAAAATGGGACCAAACCACTGAGCGGTGACCGGGCATATCGGAATTTTCTGGCTCCGGCAGCCGGCGGGCTGGGCTATCTGCTGCTCGCCTGGGGGACGATTCTGCTCACCGCCGGCAGCGGATATATTTCGACGATCTGGCCCGCGGATGCGTTGTTGCTGGCGCTGATCCTGCCAATCCCTCCCCGTCGCTGGCTAATGTTCCTGACATGCGGCTTCGCCGGCAACGTGATCGCCAATCTGGTCACTTATGGCGGGGTTACTGCTTCCGCTCTGTACAGCCTCTCGAACATGGCGGGGATATTCATCGCCGCCATGTTGCTTCAGCGCGACAATGCCTATGGCAACCCGCTCGAGAATATTCGTTCGGTGGTGCGCTTCGTGCTGATCGGCGGCATCATTGCACCCGCAGTGAGCAGCGTTGGCGGCGCTCTCACCGCCCACTATTTGTTCGGCCAGCACCTCTGGGACTCCTATTCGACCTGGTATGTCGCTGGCGCACTGGGATTCGTGATCTTCACGCCGCTCTTCCTGGGAATCATATCAGGCGCGTTTTCCCGCTGGGTTGCCGAGATGAGCCGGTCATCGCTGATCGAAACGGCGGCGATCTTCGCGCTCGTCATCCTGTGCGGTCTCTTCACCTTTCTGGTGGTCGGCTATCCGATGCTGTTCCTGATGGCTCCGCCCGTGATGCTCGCGACCTTTCGCCTCGGCCAGTTCGGCAGCAAGATTTCCCTGATCATCGCGGCGGTCATCGGCGTCGTCTGTACGATGTACGGCCATGGACCGATCGCGGCGATGATCCCGGACAAGCCCAGCCAGGCGCTCTTCCTGCAATTCTACCTCGCCGTTCTGCTGTTGATGACCCTGCCGGTCACCGCCGCTCTGAATGCCCGGCGAACCATGGCGCGGCGGCTTGCGGAGAGCGAAGCGAGTCTTCGCCTGCTCGCGTCGGAATCCGCCGACACGCTGGTGAGGCTCGACGAGCAGGGCCATTGTATCCAGTCCTCCGGTGCCACCGCGAAGCTGCTTGGCGTCGACGCGCGCGCGCTGGTGGGAAGCCTGCTCGCATCGCTGGCGGATGAGCGCCACGAAGAATCGCTCGTTCATTCGATCGCGGAGGCGTTGGCCAATCCCGGCAAGGTCAGTTACTGCGAGTTCCGCCCGCGCCACCGCCCCGATGACTGGCTCGAATGCACGATCCGTGCGCTGACCGACCAGGATGGCCGCACCTATGGCGCAATCGGCGCGATACGGGACATCACGATGCGCAAGGAGCGCGAGATCAGTCTCGCGCTGGCGGCTTCGACCGACGGCCTTACCGGCGCGCTCAACCATGCGGCCTTCATGACCCATCTCGAGCATGTGCTGTTGCACCTGATCGGCAATCATCTCACGCTCGTGATGATCGACATCGATCATTTCAAGCAGGTCAACGACCGGCACGGGCACCCGGCCGGCGACGCCGTATTGGTCGAGATCCATCATCGCTTGCGCGCGCTTGTGCGCGACCAGGACATTATCGGTCGGCTGGGTGGCGACGAGATTGCCATCCTCCTGGACGGTGCCGGTGAGCATCTCGCGCATGGCATAGCCGAATCGATTCGAAGCGCGATTGCGGCCAGACCGATCATCTTGCGCGATGGGGTCGAGCATCGCCTGTCGATCAGCTGCGGCATCGCCGAGGCCTTTGCCGGAATTAGCCGTGACGAACTGATGCGACGCGCCGACGCAGCCCTTTACAAGGCTAAGCAAGCGGGTCGCGACCGCGTGGTGGTCAGCCCGTCGTGACGGACAGGCGAGGGACTATCCCGGCCACAGGCAGCACCAGGAACCTCCTGCTGCTCGGCGGCCTGTGGGGGACGGGGCTGCTGCTGTCTGGGTGGATGCCTTATGATCGTGCGACCTGGTGGATGGAGGTTGTGCCGGTCCTGATCGCCTGGCCGGTGCTGTTCGCTTTGCGCAACCACTTCACCTTCTCAACGCTCGCGCTTGGACTGATCGCCTTTCACGGCTGCGTGCTGATGCTGGGTGGGGCCTACAGCTATGCGCGCGTTCCGCTCGGTTACGCCGTACAGGATTGGTTCGGGCTCGACCGCAATCCCTATGATCGCTTCGGCCATTTGATGCAGGGCTTCGTTCCGGCGATCGTGATCCGCGAGATTTTCGTGCGTGGCGCCTGGCTCAGGTTCCGGTGGCTTCTGGCGCCCCTCATCCTGTCAATCTGCCTTGCGATCAGCGCGCTCTATGAGCTGATCGAATTCGCCGCCGCCAAGATACTGGGCGCAGGTGCCGAGGCCTTTCTCGGATCGCAGGGAGATATATGGGACACCCAATGGGACATGCTGATGTGCCTGGCGGGGTCAGCCCTGGCATTGCTAGCGCTGAGCCGTTGGCATGACAGGATGATCGGTGCGAATCCGTTTATCGGAGGTTCATCTAGGCCCGATTAGGCTGCATATGCTCGAACCATCAATGGAGGCAAAACGATGCATTTCTTTCGTACCGCCGTCATTGCCGGAATCGCCGCGGCAGCGCTCGCCGGAGCCGCGCTTGCGGCTCGTGATGACAACAAGATGATGCTGATCGCCCATCCCGACGGCACCGTCGAACATATTCCCGTGAGCGAGGTCCAGCTGGTCGCCGTACCGGCAGCCCCCGCCGACTTTTTCACCACTGCCTTCGGCCCCGATTCCGCTTTTGCCGAGATGGATCGCATGGCGGCTGCCATGGAAGCCCAGGCCGCAGCAATGATGCGGGACGCTGCGATGACGCAGTCAGGGAGCCAGAGCCCGGGTGGTCAGGGCATGGTCATGACCAACGCGCAGGGCCAGCCGGTCGGCGTCATGCAGTATAGTTTCGTTTCAAGCTCGACCGACGCCAATGGCTGCACCCAGACCATCAGCTACAGCTCGGATGGCGCCGCTGGCGCCGACCAGCCGAAAGTGATCCGCACGAGCGCCGGCGCTTGCAGCGCACAGGCGGCTCCTGCCCCGGCGATCGCGCCAGCGACGCGCGCACCGCATCCCGCGACACAGACTGTCGTCATGCCGACGGCGAGGCCCGCGCCGATGATCGTGCCCGTCGGTGCGCCGAATCCACACGCGGCCTTCACGCCCACTCGAGTTTAAACCAACCTCCAGTGCGTACCGGGGCCTCCGGAGCTATGCTCCGGGGGCCCCTTGTCTTTCTTGCCACCCCGCACTGGCCTTTGCGGGCAACAGCAGCTATCGGGCGCGCATCCTCCAGACAGGCTTGAGAGAATATGGGTTTTCGCTGTGGTATCGTCGGGCTTCCGAATGTCGGCAAGTCAACCCTCTTCAATGCGCTGACCGAGACGGCGGCAGCGCAGGCGGCCAATTATCCCTTCTGCACGATCGAACCGAACATCGGCCAGGTCGCGGTCCCGGATCCGCGACTCCAGCAGATCGCCGCGATCGGGAAGTCGGGCAAGATCATCGAGACTCAGCTCGCCTTCGTCGACATCGCGGGCCTGGTGCGCGGCGCCTCCAAGGGCGAGGGGCTCGGGAACCAGTTTCTCGGCAATATCCGCGAAGTCGACGCGATCGTGCATGTGCTGCGTTGTTTCGAAGGCGGCGACGTGACCCATGTCGAGGGCAAGATCGATCCTATCGCCGACGCCGAAACGGTCGAGACCGAGTTGATGCTCGCCGATCTCGAAAGCCTCGAGAAGCGCGTCCCCGCCTTCGCCAAGAAGGCCGCGCAAGGCGACAAGGAATCCAAGGCGGCGGCGGCGGTCCTCGGGCAGGCACTCGACTTGCTGCGCGAGGGCAAGCCCGCCCGGTTGACCAGGCCCAGTGACGAGGACGAGGCACGCATCTTCGCCCAGGCACAACTGCTCACTGCCAAGCCGGTGCTCTATGTCTGCAATGTCGACGAAGGTTCGGCTTCCGAGGGCAATGCGCTGTCCGCCAGGGTGTTCGAGAAGGCCCGGGCGGAGGGTGCCAGCGCGGTGATCGTCTCGGCCGCGATCGAGGCCGAGATCGTCACCCTCGATCCCGCCGACCGCGCCGAATTCCTGTCAGACCTTGGTCTCAGCGAAACCGGCCTCGCCCGCGTCATCCGCGCCGGCTATGAGCTACTCGACCTGATCACCTTCTTCACCGTCGGCCCCAAGGAGGCGCGCGCCTGGACGGTCGAGAAAGGTTCGAAGGCACCGCAGGCCGCCGGCGCGATCCACACCGATTTCGAGCGCGGATTCATCCGCGCCGAGACGATGGCCTATCAGGACTATGTCACGCTGGGTGGCGAAGCCGCGGCGAAGGAAGCGGGCAAATATCGTTCGGAAGGCAAGGACTATCTGGTCCAGGACGGCGACATCATGCTGTTCCGGTTCAACGTCTAGGCTCCGCCGATGCCCTATTTCGAGGAATATGAGGAAGGCCGGATCGAGCGGTTCGGCGCTTATCATGTGAGGCGCGACGAAGTGATCGACTTCGCCACGAAATTCGATCCCCAATCCTTCCATCTCGACGATGCCGCCGCTGCCACCAGCCCGATATTCGGCCGGCTTGCGGCGAGCGGCTGGCACACCTGCGGCATGGTCATGCGGATGCTGACCGACGCCTGGACCGACAAGGACGGCTATTTCTCGCTCGGCGGCACCGGTGCCGACGAGCTGCGCTGGACCAAACCGGTCTATCCCGGCGACGTGCTGAGCGTGCGCGCAGAGGTCCTCTCGAAAAGCGCGCCGCGATCGAAGCCCGAGCTCGGCTTCATCACCTTTTCGATCACCGCACTCAACCAGCATGACGAGCCGGTGATGACAATGAAGGTCACCAACATCCAGAAGCGGCGACCGGTTTAGCCGAATAGCCGTGGCGCCAATGTCGAAAGCCGTCGCACCGTTGGGGCCGGCCAGGCATCCTGTGCCGTCATAACCGCGCCGTCGAGCGCATGATCGCAACCTTGCGGACAGCCCCTGCCGCCTTTTGCCACCCCGGCGACCGCCGTCACGAGAGCCTGAGCGCGGGCGACATTGGCCTCCATCGTCTTGATCACCACAGCGACATCGACATCGTTCGTAGACCACGCATCATGATCCGTGACCATCGCCACGCTGGCATAACAAAGCTCAGCTTCGCGCGCGAGGCGAGCCTCGGGCAAGCCGGTCATGCCGACGACATTGCAGCCCCAACCCTTGTGGAGGACCGATTCGGCGCGGGTCGAAAATTGTGGTCCCTCGATCACCAGCATGGTGCCGCCGATCCGGTGTGCCCCGCCATCATCGTGAAGCGCCTGTGCCACCGCCTCACCGAGGCGGCCGCAGGTCGGCCGGCCGAACGCGACATGGGCAACGATCCCGTCCCCGAAGAAGCTGCGTCCGCCACGTGTCGTCCGATCGATAAATTGATCGACCAGCACGAAGCTTCCGGGCGCCACATCTTCATCAAAGCCACCGACCGCGGAGACGGCGAGAATCTCGGTGCAGCCGGCTGCCTTCAGCGCGGCGATATTGGCGCGATAGTTCACCTCACCGGGGGCGATACGATGACCACGGCCGTGACGCGGCAGAAACGCCACTTCGCGACCGCTGATCGACCCGATCAGGAGAGCATCTGAAGGCTTGCCCCAGGCTGTATCGACATCGATCCAATCGCCCTCTGCAAGCGCCGGCATCCGGTACAGCCCGCTACCACCGATCAGGCCAAGGCGGTTATGAGACATATCCGGCAAATCCTCATCACTCGGACCCCTTGCAAAAGCTGGGATATCGGGAATCGGTAAAGGAAAAGGGCCGCCCGGTCATCCCGGACGGCCCATTTTCTCAGCGTGGCGTTGCGTCTCAGTGCTTCACGCGCGACCAGATGTTCCGGTAGGCCATGAAGGCCAGGGCGGTTGCGAGCAGCAGATAGAGGGTGAACCAGAGCCCCACCTCGTGCCGCGTCTGCAGCTTGGGCTCTGCGGTCCAGACCAGGAAAGCCGCGACGTCCTTGGCCATCTGGTCGACGGTCGCGGGCGTGCCATCGGCGTAGCTGACCTGACCGTCAGCCACGAGCGGCGGCGGCATCGCGATGTTCAGATTGGCAAAGTACGGGTTGAAATGCAGCATCGGGCTGGTCTTGGCGTCCGGGAACTCCTTGAGAAGCTCCTTGCCGGCATCATTCTTGTACCCCTCCTGCGCGGCGTAACCGGTCAGAAGCGAGTAGACATAAGCCGGCCCGTCATGACGCGCCTTCGTCATCAGCGACAAATCCGGCGGCAGCGCATTGTTGTTCGCGGCGCGACCGGCAACCTCATTGGCATAGGGCGACGGGAATTTGTCGGCCGGGGTCGCTTTGCGAGTAGCCGGTTCGCCCGTTGCCGGGTTGATCGAGGGAACTTCAATCGCCCAGTTCTTGGCGATCGCCTTCACCTCGGGACCTGTGAAGCCGATATGCTCGAGGTCGCGGAACGCCACCTGGTTGAGCGAATGGCAGGCCGAGCACACTTCCTTGTAAACTTGGAAGCCGCGCTGGAGCTGCTGAAGGTCGAACTTGCCGAGCGCACCGTCCGAGGCGAAGTGAACTTCCTTCGGATGCAGGTGGAACTCATGCTCGACCGTCGGCTTGGGCGGCTCGCTGATATAGGCGACCGCGCCGTTCACCAGCGAGAAAAGCAGGACGAAGACGAAGCCGAGGCCGGCGAGGAATGCGATGGGACGAACCATGGTTATCTCTTCCCCTTAAGCCGTGGCTTCGCCGTGCTTTTCCAGCACCGCTTCGGTGATCGAATTGGGCAGCGGCAAGGGCCGCTCCATCCGCGAAACGATCGGCAGGATGATCAGGAAATGGGCGAAATAATATGCCGCCGCGAGCTGGCTGATCATGACATAGGGCTCTTCGGCCGGCGAACCGCCACAATAGCCCAGGACCAATACGTCGGCGACGAGAAGCCAGAAGAACTTCTTGAACGCCGGGCGATAATTGCCCGAGCGGACCGGCGACTTGTCGAGCCATGGCAGGATGAACAGCAACAGGATCGCAGAGAACATCGCCAGCACGCCCCACAGCTTGGCCGGGAGGATGAAGTCCGACGTGAAGGCGCGCAGGATCGCGTAGAACGGCCAGTAATACCATTCGGGCACGATGTGCGCCGGCGTCGAAAGTGGATTGGCCGGAATATAATTGTCCGGATGGCCAAGCGCGTTCGGCGCATAGAACAGCACCAGCGTGTAGAGGATCAGGAACACGCCCAGTCCGAAGCCGTCCTTGGCCGTATAATAGGGGTGGAAGGGCAGCGTATCCTGCGGCCCCTTCACCTCAATACCGGTCGGGTTGCTCGAGCCCGGAATGTGCAGCGCCCAGATGTGGAGGATGATGACCCCCGCGATCACGAAGGGCAGCAAATAGTGCAATGAGAAGAAGCGGTTCAGCGCGGCATTGTCCGGCGCGAAACCGCCGAGCAGCCACGTCTGGATCGGCGTGCCGACGACCGGGATCGCCGAGAACAGGCCCGTGATCACCTTGGCACCCCAGAAGCTCATCTGCCCCCAGGGAAGCACATAGCCCATGAAGCCAGTCGCCATCATCAGCAGGTAGATGACGAGGCCGAGCAGCCACACCATCTCGCGGGGGGCCTTGTACGACCCGTAATAGAGGCCGCGGAAGATGTGGAGATAGACCACGATGAAGAAGAAGCTCGCGCCGGTCGCGTGAGCGTAGCGCAGCATCCAGCCCGAGTTGACGTCGCGCATGATGTGCTCGACCGAGTCGAACGCGATCGCGCCATTGGCGGCATAATGCATCGCCAGGATGATGCCGGTGATGATCTGAATGCCGAGCGCCGCGCCCGCGAGCACGCCGAAGTTCCAGAAATAGTTGAGGTTACGCGGTACCGGATAGCCCGCGCCAACCGCATTGTAGACAAGGCGAGGCAGCGGAAGCCGCTCGTCCATCCACTTCATGAACGGATTCTTCGGCGCGTATTGGTTTGCCCAGGGGAAGCTCATATCGGTCTACCTCAGCCCACTGCAACGACGGTGTCGGATTTGAAGGCATATTTCGGCACTTCGAGATTCTTCGGCGCCGGGCCTTTGCGAATGCGCGCCGCGGTGTCGTAGGACGAGCCGTGGCACGGGCAGAAATAACCGCCAAACTCGCCGCGATTCTCACCCTCGCCGGCGCCCAGCGGCACGCAGCCCAGATGGGTGCAGACACCCATGGTGATCAGCCACTGCTTCTTGCCGGCCGAGGTGCGCTGCTCAAGCGTCTGCGGATCCCGCAGCGTCGTCACATCGACCTTGTCGGCATCGGCAATTTCAGCCGCGGTCAGATGGCGCACGAACAAGGGCTGCTTGCGAAAGATCGTCTTGATCGCCTGGCCTTCCTTGATCGCCGATAGATCGACCTCGATCGAAGCCAGCGCGAGCACGTCGGCCGAAGGATTCATCTGATTGATCAGCGGCACCAGTATCGCCGCGGCACCGGCCACCGGGAAACTTACCGCAGCTATATTAATGAAATCACGGCGACGGACGCCGTCTTCGGTACCATGACCGGGCGATTCAGTATGTTCGAGCGTCGCCATTCCGGAACCCTTGCGCTGCCACGATTTGCACCTGCGTTGAGAGGAACAGCGAGAACCGCGATTGCCCCCTAGCGCATGCGCGACCGCCCACAATTTCCCCGGCGGCTGAGCGCTGATAGCGCCGCTTTATCGGCTTTGCCAATCCCATTTTCCGAATATTGCGGCGTTGCGATGCATTCGCCTATCAGCGGGGCCATGCGGATCGCCCTTTACCAACCCGATATCGCCGGAAATGTGGGCACGATCCTGCGTCTCGCGGCATGCATCGGCGTGCCCATCGACATCATCGAACCCTGCGGATTCGCTTTTTCCGATCGCGCCTTGCGTCGGTCCGGGATGGACTATGCCGCCAATGCCGAGGTCGTTCGCCACGCCGACTGGGCAGCGTTTGATGACTCGCGCCGCGGACGGCTGGTCCTTCTGACGACCGGTGCCGATTTGACACTGGTCAACGCCCGATTCCTTGCCGGCGATATCTTGATGGTCGGATCGGAGGGCGCCGGCGTGCCCGATCATGTCCACGCAGCGGCGGACCTGCGGGTGCGAATTCCGATGCGAACTGGCTTCCGGTCCTTGAATGTGGCGGTCTCGGCTGGCATCGCGCTGGCCGAGGCGCTGCGGCAGACCGGAGGATGGCCCGAATGACATTACAACTCGACGCACAGCAGGCAGCGGCGCGCAGCTGGTTCGAATCGCTGCGCGACCGAATCTGTGCCGAGTTCGAAGCGATCGAGGCGGAAGCGGGCAGCGACGCCCGCTTTGAATACAAGCCCTGGAATCGCGACGGAGATCCTGAAGGCAAGGGCGGAGGCGGCCGCCAGGGACTGATGAAAGGCCGGATATTCGAGAAGGTCGGGGTCAACGTCTCGACCGTCGGCGGCGCCTTCTCGCCCGAATTTGCCAAGACCATCCATGGTGCAGGCGAAGAAAATCCCGGTTTCTTCGCGACCGGCATCAGCCTCGTGGCGCATATGGCCAATCCCCATGTGCCGGCAGTTCACATGAATACGCGCTTCCTCAACACCACCAAGCGTTGGTTTGGCGGTGGCGCCGACCTCAATCCTCCCCTCCCCTATGCCGCGGATACCGAGGCCTTCCATGCGCGGCTCAAGGCCGCATGTGATCTGCATGGCGCTGATTATTATGATCGTTTCAAGAAATGGGCTGACGACTATTTCTGGATTCCGCACCGCCAGGTCCATCGCGGCGTCGGCGGCATCTTCTACGATCATCTCGATTGCGAGGGCGAAAGCGGCTTCGATGCGAATTTTGCCTTCACCCGTGATGTCGGGGAGGCATTTCTCGACATATTTCCGAAGATCGTTCGAGCGCGGATGGGCACTGCGTCGAGCGAAGAAGACCGCCGCCGCATGCTCACTTTCCGCGGCCGCTATGCCGAGTTCAACCTCGTCTACGACCGGGGCACCCTGTTCGGACTCAAGACCGGCGGAAATATCGAGGCGATCCTGATGAGCCTGCCGCCAGAAGCCGTGTGGGAATAGGATGCCGCTGACGCCCGTCCCGGCGGGCATGGTCGCGACTGTCGTTACGTCGCTCGAAATGCGCGTACGCCCGAAGCCGCGCCCTATGGCCGCCGCACCCTTTCGGCTGAGCCGTTGGAAGGCGCCCTCGCCGCAGAAATATCGCGCGCTCTTCCGCCGCGTCGGGCAATCCTGGCTCTGGTTTTCCCGGCTCGTTATGACGGACGAGGAACTGACTGCGATCATCCATGACGACGCAGTCGAAGTCTATGCGGTGGAAGACCGGCGCGGCATCGAAATCGGCCTTCTGGAGCTGGATCTTCGCAAAGCCCGCGAGGTTGAACTGGGATTCCTGGGTCTCGTTCCAGAGCTGGCCGGTCAGGGCCATGGTAACTGGCTGCTCGATCAGGCGCTCGCGATCGGCTGGCGCAGCAGCATCGAGCGCATGTGGGTTCACACTTGCACGCTCGATCATCCGGGCGCGCTACGGTTCTACCTGCGGCATGGCTTCGTCCCGTTCGAACGCGCAATCGAAACCTTCTTTGATCCGCGCCTGGCTGGAATCCTTCCGCGCGATGCCGCGCCGCATATACCGTTGCTCGATCAGTCTGAGATGAGCCTTCGGTAGGCAAATGCCACGTAGACGGTAAGGCCCAGCATCAGCAGCGCGCCCACCAAACCGGTGACAAGCAGTTGGAGCGCGGTAACGAACTCTCCACCGACAAGCATGCGAAGCAGGCCCGCGAGCGCGCCGATCACGATAAAGTTGATCATCGCGAAGGTAACATTGATCGCGATCGACAGCAGGAAAACGGCGAGAAACCGAAGGCTGTTGCCGCGACCGAGATCCCACGTTCGGCGGATCGAAGCGATCACCCCTCCCTTCTCCATCGCCAGAACCGGCATCAGCATCAGCAGGCGCACGAACAGGATCAGCATTGGAATGACGATCAGCAGCGATATCTGGTCCTTGGCATCGGCCCCGAGAGAGCCCCCCGACGTCATCATGCCCAAGGCAGCGGCAATGATGATCACGATGGCGACCGCGACCAGCGAAAACCCGA
This sequence comes from Sphingomonadaceae bacterium, assembly GCA_947476735.1. Taxonomy (GTDB): domain Bacteria; phylum Pseudomonadota; class Alphaproteobacteria; order Sphingomonadales; family Sphingomonadaceae; genus Rhizorhabdus. The sequence goes on along the minus strand of CANJRZ010000003.1, from coordinate 17,640 downwards.
TCGCGAGGCATGTCGCCAGCGCCACCGGGATCCGCCTGAAGGCGCCCGACAGCGCCTCACCCACACTCGCGCCGGGGACGAGCGCGATTCGTGTGATTGCCAGATTACCGAACAGGATCAGAAGCAGGCCCGGCAGAGCCAGGATGGATTGCGGGTTCGCGCTGTCAGGCCTGGCTACGCTTGGCCCCATCGCGGTCATCACGAGAATCTGGGCCGGGCCGAACAGCGCCAACGCCACCGGTACGAGGAGATGAGCTTCGCGACGCAGGAAGGCGATTGTCTCCTCCCAGACCGTACCCAGCGAAAAAGCGGTCATCGATGCTCCTGCCAACCAGCGCGTTACGCTTCGCCTATCCTGCCGGGCCGGTCGAGCGCAATCGCGACTGCACTTGAACCGCGGCCAGTTTGCGCAATATGCGATTGCATGAAGAACGATGCTGTCCCGGCCGACCGCGACATCGAGTGGCGAGTCTCACCTGGCCTCTCCGACTACGCGGCAACGCTCGCCGAAATGGAGGCGCGCGCCGCGGCTATCCGCGCGGGCGACGCGCGCGAGCTGATATGGCTACTCGAACATCCGCCACTCTACACCGCTGGCACGAGCGCCGCAGAGCGCGAACTGCTGACGCCCGACCGATTCCCGGTCTTCCGAGCTGGGCGCGGTGGGCGCTACACCTATCACGGACCCGGCCAGCGGGTCGGCTATGTGCTGCTCGACCTGGAGAAGCGCGGCCGCGATGTTCGTTGTTTCGTTTCCGGCATCGAGCAATGGCTGATCGCCACTCTGGACGATTTCGGCATAACGGCACGCAGCGAGCCCGGCCGGGTTGGCATCTGGACGGCTCATGGCGCCGATGAGGCAAAGATAGGCGCGATCGGCGTACGGGTGCGTCGTTGGGTCAGTTTTCACGGCTTCGCCCTGAACGTCGATCCTGATCTGTCGCATTTTTCGGGCATCGTACCGTGCGGCCTCGGCGAGTACGCCGTGACGAGCATGGCAAAACTCGGCGTAAATCAGCCTATGGATGCCATTGATAGGACGCTTCGCCGCCATTTCCCGGCGATGCTGGCCGGATTGCGTTGTTCGTAGCGACTGAGCGCCGCGCTTGAGTGGGCGAGTCGTTGCCTGTATCTAGGCGACCATAAATCGGTCAGGGAGCCCAGTATGAAGCGCAGCGCCACAATCATCATTGCCAGCACCCTGATAATCGGCGCCACCAGTCTCTCCGGCTGCGGAAAGAAAGAGGGAGATGCAACCAACGTCGTCGAAATGAACGCAAGCGACGGATCGATGAACGACATGACAGTGGTCGAAAGCGCTACGCTCGACCAGGCAGGCGCTGCCGCCGGCAACGGAGCCACTGCGGAGAATGCCAGCAACGCGATGTAAGGCTTGTGATCGAACAACGGGCGGGGGCGCTTCAGTTCGGGAGAAATTACTATGGCGTTTCGATGGTTGGCGTTGATGGCAGCGAGCGCAATGGCGCTCAGTCTGACTGCCCCTGCATCCGCCTATTTGTTCTGGAGCCAGCCCAATTTTGCAGGCCCCCCGGTCCAGGGTGACGAGCCGGGCCTCGGTCTGCCGATGCCCAGGGCGACGGCGGCTGAACTCCGGGCCCACATGCTGTGGAACTTGCGCGCCGGGCTCAATGTGGCAGCGCTGCAATGCCAATTTTCGCCGATCCTGATGACGGTGCCCAATTATAACGACCTGCTCCGCAAGAACGGCGGGGAGCTTCTGACCGCACAGAACACGCTCGGCGCCTACTTCAAGCGGGTGAATGCCAAGAGCTGGCAGAAAGATTTCGACGCCTACACCACCAGGACGTACAACGGCTTCTCGACAATGCACGCCCAACTCGGCTTCTGCGAGACGGCCAGCCAGATCGGCCGCGACGCGCGCAAGCTCGGCCGCGGCAAGCTCACCCAATTGGCGCTCGAGCGGATGAGAGAGTTCCGCAACAGCCTGGTGCCCGCCGGGGATATGATCAACAGCAAGCGCGCGATTTTGATCGCCGCACCGGCCTTGCCTTCGATGGACAAGCAATGCTGGACCAAGAAGGATCAGCTGAAGGCGAGTTGTGCCCTCCATAGCCCACAGCTTGCGAGCGCGGCCCAGGTCAGCGGCGCGCAATAGTCAGAGCATTTTTCAGTCAGGTCGGCTCACCTGACGTTTCGGAAAATGCGGAAAACAAGGATGAATCCAGGTTAGTTGCCGATTCAACCCACTCGAGTTCTGTTCTAGCGAATACCAACGACCTTATGGGTCTGGGTCGACAGGCGCCAGGTCGGATTCTCGAGGATGAAGGTGATTGCGGCCTCGCGCGCAACGGCAAGGGCGGCTCCGTCCATCGGCTGGATCAGATAATGCTCGAAATCCCACTCGAGCAGCTCCTGCGGATCAAGGCCGCTCTGCGGCCAGACCAGTTTGAGCTCATTGCCCTTGCGCAGCACTACCTCAGTGCCCGCCTTGGGGCTGACACATATCCAGTCGAGGCCAGCCGGTGCCGGCTGGGTACCGTTGGTCTCCACCGCGGTCTCGAACCCGCGCGCCTTGAGTGCTGAAATCAGAGCCTCGTCAACCTGGAGAAGCGGTTCTCCGCCCGTCATGACGATGAAAGGCTTGTCGAAATCGCCCCAAAGCAAAGCAGCCCTTTCGGCAAGCGCCTCGGCCCCGGAGTAGCGACCACCATTGTCGCCATCGATACCGACGAAATCGGTGTCGCAGAAATTGCACTGGGCCTTCGCGCGATCTTCCTCGCGGCCGCTCCACAGATTGCAGCCGGCAAAGCGCAGGAAAACAGCGCGGCGACCTACCTGCATCCCCTCACCTTGCAGGGTCAGGAACATTTCCTTGATCGCATAACTGCCCATCAGGCGTAGACCGTCGGATCGGTCAGCCCCGCCTCCGCAAATCCCTTCGCGCGGAGCCGGCAACTGTCGCACAGGCCGCAATGCTTCCCGTCCGGAGTGGGATCGTAACAGGACCAGCTCATGCCTGCGTCCAGCCCGAGCCGGGCTGCTTCACGGGCGATATCAGCCTTTGTCATGTGCTGGAGTGGTGCGTGGATGGTGAATCCCTGCCCTTCGACCCCCATCCGGGTCGCAAGATCGGCGAGATGCTGGAAGGCCTGGATGAACTCGGGCCGACAGTCAGGATAGCCCGAATAGTCGAGTGCGTTGACGCCAAGGAAGATATCGCGCGCACCGGTCGCTTCGGCAAAGCCCAATGCCAGCGACAGGAAAATCGTGTTGCGCGCCGGCACATAGGTGACCGGGATGCCGGGCTCGACGCCCTGCTTGGGCACGGCAATGTCGTCGGTCAGCGCCGAGCCGCCAAAGGCGCGCAGGTCGAGTGGCAGGGTGACGTGTCGATCGACTCCGAGCGCCGCCGCGATTCGCTTTGCGGCCTCCAGTTCGACGCGGTGCCGCTGGTTATAGTCGATCGTCAGCGCCGCAAGCGCGAAACCCTGTTCGCACGCAATGGCGCCCGATACCATCGAATCGAGTCCGCCCGACAGCAACACGATCGCGCGGCGGCCTGCGTTGTTCACGATGTCCGACATGGCGGTGCGCTTAGGCGAAATCGATCGCCGGGTCTACCAATCGAGCCCGCCCATCATGCCGGCATAGAGATCGATCCCGTCCCACAGATTCTGGAGGCGAAGATTTTCGTTGGGCGCGTGCTGACTATTGTCGTGATTCGCGATCGGCAATCCGATCAGCGGAGTCTTGAGGACGCCGTCGAATATGTACAATGGGACACTGCCGCCCATCATCGGCAGCACCGCGATCGGTCGTCCCGCCGCCTTGCCGGCCGCGCCGATCACCGCTTGCGACACCGGCAGGCTGATGTCGGTTCGGAACCCGGGATAGCCGGGCTCCCATTCGAGACGAATCACCCTGGGATGTTCGAGCCGCCGGGCGAGATCGGGCGCCTCACGCACCACGCTCCACCCCTTCTCGGACAGGAAGGCCTCAAAGCTAGCCTTGACGCCTTCCACTGTCTGGTCGGGAACAAGGCGGAAATCGATCGAGAAGCTGGCCTCGGCCGGAATTGCACTGTTGGCATCGGCTCCAACCCCACCGGCCGCAATTCCGCGAATATTGAGTGCGGGCCGCATGATGCTCGTGGCAAGCCCTTCCTGCCCTTCGGTACGGCCGATGCCGAAAGATGCGATCAGTGTGTCCTCGATCTTGGGAAGCGCCGCTATCGCGGCCTGATCGGCGGGGCCGGGCAAACGGGCCGCATCGGCAAGGCCCGGAATCAGGATCGTGCCCTCCGCGTCTCGCATATCCGCGATCAGCTGCGCGGCCATGGTCGCCGGGTTCGGCACCCAATTGCCATAATGCCCGTCATGGAGCGGCGTGAGCGGCCCAAAGATGGTCGCCTTCAGCCCGAGGACACCGCGCGCGCCGAAATAGAGGCTGGGTGTACGCGACTGGTGGACCGGGCCGTCGCCAATCAGCCACAGATCGGCTTTCAACAGCTCTGCATTGGCGGCGAGGATCGCGGCCAGGTGTGGCGAACCGGCCTCTTCCTCGCCTTCCCAGAAGACCCGCAGGTTGACGCTCGGTTTCCGGCCCGTCGCCACAAGCGCGTCATAGGCCGACAGAAAGGCGACGATCGAAGCCTTGTCGTCGGCCGCCGCGCGCCCAAAAAGACGCCATTCGGGATCCAGCCGCCCTCCCGCGGCACGCCAGTCGACAGCAACAGGCGAAGGTGACTTCATATCGCGCATGACCGGGACGAAAGGGTCTGATGCCCACGCTCCGGACGTGACCGGCTGTCCGTCATAATGGGCGTAGAACACGACGGTCCGCTTCGCGCCGGGCGTATCGAGACTGGCGAAAACCACCTTGGGGCTACCGTCCGCTGACAGCAGGCGCGGTTCGAAGCCGCGCATTCGCAACTCCTCGACCAGCATTTCGGCCATGCCATTCAGGCCTTCAGGATCCGCGGCGATGCTGGGCAGCCGGACAAACCGATCGAGCCGGCTGATGACGACAGCCTGGTTGGCGTCGCGCCATTGCGCAACGCTCATCTTCGGCGGCGCAGCGGATGCGGTAGCGGCGCACAGCAGCAAGACGAACAAGCCACGCAAACAACCCATCATTTTGCCAATCTCCAGCTCCGCCCGGCCCCTGTTTGGTCGCAGTATAGATGACGAAGCGCGCTAAAAAAGAAGCTTACATTCGGCAATCATCGTATATGATCGATCCGGTCGGCAGGGGAAGCCGATCGAGGAGGGGAAGTCATGACCTATTGCGTGGGAATTATGCTCCGACAGGGGCTTGTTATGATCGCTGACACGCGCACCAACGCCGGCATCGACAATATCTCAATCTATCGCAAGCTCCATGTGCTGGCCGACAATAAGGACAGCTATGTGGTGGCGGCGAGCGCCGGCAACCTGTCGGTGACCCAGCTCATCCTCGGCATGCTCAACGAAGGCCTGCCGGCACGCGACCCCGAGGACGGCCCCCGCAAGATCGAAAACATGCCAAGCATGTTCCAGGCGGCCCAGCTCGTTGGCGAGGCTGTGATGGCCGCCGGTGCCCAGCTCAAGCCCGCGCTGTACAACGCAGGTGTTTCGTCGGGCATCTCGCTGCTGCTCGGCGGACGGATCGCCGGCGGACCGCTCAAACTGTTTCTCATCTACGATGCTGGCAATTTCATCGAATGCCAGTCGGACAGCCCCTATTTCCAGATCGGTGCCTGCCATTATGGCAAGCCAATCCTCGATCGCGCGCTGACCTATGACAGCACGATCGACGAAGCGGTGAAGGTCGCCCTGCTCTCGTTCGATTCGACGATCCGCTCAGACAAGTCGGTCGGCCTGCCCTTCGACGTGATGATCTTCCGCAACGATCCGAAACTGCCGGCGATCAAGCACCGCATCATGCCACAGGATCCCTATATGCGTGCGCTCTCGGATCGCTGGTCGGTCATCCTCAACGAAGGCCGCACTCAGATCCCCGACCCGCCGTTCCTGGAGAGTGTGAAAGGCACGCATGACAGCGATGTCGTCGAGCTGAAGCCGACAAAGTAAGGCGGCGCACCCGCTCCCGGATGCGACCGCCATCGTGCGCAAAAAAATGGGCCGCTCGAGAGCGGCCCAGTGAGGCTCGAAAGCCTGCTAAGGGAGGAAAGTGTGCCCAAAGGGGAAGCCACGATTCGGTTTTAACCCGGCAGACCTAAACAAAGGATTAACCAACCGGTTCTTTCTCAAATCAGCGCGGCTTCGCCACAGGCTGCGCGCCGCAGGCACCGACCCGGCGAGCCTGGACCGAATAATCAAACGGCTGGTTGTGCGAGATTCCCTGGGTGCGGATTGCCGCCGAGCTCGGGGTTTCCACGCGGACCGTGGTCCGCCCCCAGCCGGCCCGCTGGCAGCTATAGTGAACCGTCGCACTCTTCGCCTCATTGGCAATCACGAAGCGTGAGCAATTCGGCTGATCATGTTCGATCTGCACAAGCGCGGTCGTCTCGGCGATGCAGCTGAGACGGGGCGCATGGCCTTTGATCTCCAGCTGCCACAATCCCGGCTCGAGCTCCTTGAGCGCGGTGAGCGACATAGCGGGTACAGCGGCCGCCGTCGCCGGAGCGAGCGGAGCCTGGGCCAGGGTTGAAGCTACCCAAACCACGGAAGCGGCCACTACCATGAATGCTGCTGCCGAACGCACTGCCAACGCCATGTTTGCCTCATGCCCCCGTGCGAGCACAGCCGATTCCCCAACCGGCCGACTCAGATTAGTCAGGTTAGCCCATCGGTCGACATCCGAAGACCGATAAATCTTGGAAGAATGTCGCTCTTCGATGCAGTTACGATTGTTAGCCGACAATCGTTGCGATTTATCCAATCGACAAAAGATCGAGCGAAAAGCGCTTCGCGCAGAACTCGCAATCGACGTGTATCTCACCCTTTTCGTCGGCCATCTCGGCGCGTTCATCGGGATGGAACCTCGCGATCACACCGCGGATATGGCCCGGATCGCAACGGCAGCCGCGCGCCAGTGACACTTGCGGCATCGTACGCACTTCCTGCTCCTCGTTGAAAAGCCGCCAGAGCAGCCGATCGGGGGCAAGGCCGCGGTCGGTCAGTTCTTCCTCCGAGATAGTCTCGCCCAATGCGCGCACATGATCCCATTCGGGATGGTCGAGCCGCGTATGAATACGATCGCGGCCCTCTTCGCCTTCGGGAAGATGCTGGATCAATATGCCGCCAGCTACGTGCCGACCATCGGGCAACCGCGTGCTGGCAAGCCGGACAAGACTGGGCAGCTGCTCGGACTGGCCGAAATAATTCTCCGCTGCCTCGGCAAGCGATCCGCCCTCGAGGGGCACGATTCCCTGATAGCGCTCACCGGTCACTGCCTGATCGAAGGTGATCGCCAGATAACCCTTCCCAAACAGCGCAAAAAGCGAGGGGTCCGCCGGCATTTCGGCAAGCCGCTCGGGGCTGTGGCGAATATAGCCTCGCAACTCGCCGGCCTTGTAATCGGCAACCATGAGCTCGACCGCACCGCCTTCGGCCTGTGCCTGCAGGGTGAGTTGCCCAGCCTCATCCTTGAGCGTCGAGCCAAGCAGCGCAGCGAGGACGATCGCTTCGGCGAGCAGTTTCTCGATCACCGACGGATAGCCGTGCGCACCCAGGATCAGGTCGAGCGTCAGCCCGAGCCGCACGAACCGGCCGCGCGCGTTCCGCTGGGGAATGGTGAAGCCCAGGGCCACATCGAGGTTTTGGGAATTGGAAGTCATGTCGTTGCCAAAGTCAGCACATCCGCGAAGGAATTCAAGCCCGCCAAACTCCGCCATCCCCGCGGAGAGCGGGATCTCGGGAGACTCACGCGCACCTAACCTCCTGAGATCCCGGCCTCCGCCGGGATGACGCGTGAGGTCAGATCTTCCCGAAACACCATAGCAGGACCGCTTTCTGGGCATGGAGGCGATTCTCCGCCTCGTCCCAGATCAGCGACTGCGGTCCATCCATTACCGCGTCGGCGACCTCCTCGCCACGATGGGCGGGCAGGCAGTGCAGGAAGACAGCGCCCGGCGCGGCCTGCGCCATCAGTTCCTTTGTAACCTGAAAGGGCATCATCGCCGCGAGCTTTTCCTCGGCATGCGCCTGTCCCATTGAGATCCAGGTGTCCGTGACGACGACATCCGCTCCGCGGACAACTGCCCGAGGATCGCGCAACAGCTCGATCTGTCCCCCGCGCGATCGAGCTTCCGCGATGACGCCTTCGTCCGGATCATAACCTTCGGGGCAACCGATACGGACCGGGAAGCCGAGCAAGGCGCCTGCCTCGACGATCGAATGCAGGACGTTGTTGCCATCCCCCAGCCAGGCCCAGGCGCCGCCGAGTCCGCCCTTGTGCTCGATGATGGTCAGCATGTCCGCCATGATCTGGCAGGGATGCGAATGATCAGTCAGCCCGTTGATCACCGGCACGTCAGCGTAGCGGGCGAGGTCGACGATTTTCTGATGATCGTCGGTCCGGATCATGATCGCATCGACATAACGGCTGAGCACCCGTGCGGTATCCGCAATCGTTTCGCCACGGCCGAGCTGCATGCTGCCCGCATCCATCACGATCGTCGATCCGCCGAGCTGCCGCATCGCCATGTCGAACGACACGCGGGTACGGGTCGAATTCTTCTCGAAGATCATCGCCAGAGTATGGCCGGCGAGCGGCGCGTCGGCATCGACAGTGCCCTTCGGCGAGCCCTTACGGGCATCCTTGCGGGTCCTGGCGGCTTCAAGCATGAGCCTGAGGTTCGCGCTGCCTGCGTCTGTCAGATCAATGAAATGCCGGGTCATGAGGCGGGCTCAAACGTCCGCGCCCCCGCCGAGAGCTTTTCGATGCACTCGGCGATGTGGCTTTCCTCGATGACGAGCGGCGGCAGAAGGCGAACGACATTCTCACTCGCCGACACTGTCAGCAGGCCGTGATTGTCACGCAGGTGCCCGACGAACTCGCGCGCGTCGGCGGCATCCTTGAGCTTGATGCCGACCATCAGGCCGAGGCCCCGGACGCTGTCGAACAGCTTGTCATGATTCGGGATCAACTGCTCGATGCTCTGGCGCAACCGATCGCCCATCGCGGTGACATGAGCGAGGAATGTATCGTTGACCGCGACATCAAAGACGGCCGAGCCAACCGCCATTGCCAGCGGATTGCCGCCATAGGTCGAACCATGGGTGCCGAACACCATGCCCTTCGCCGCCTCCTCGGTAGCAAGGCAGGCACCCAGCGGGAATCCGGCACCAATCCCCTTGGCGACCGCCATGATGTCGGGGGTGATGCCATAATGCTCATGCGCGAAGAATTTGCCGGTCCGGCAATAGCCGCACTGGACCTCGTCGAGGATCAGCAGCAGACCCTGTTCGTCGCAGATCTGGCGGAGACCCTGCAGGAACTCAGGCGTGGACGCCGTCATGCCGCCTTCGCCCTGCACCGTTTCAACCAGGAAGCCGGCCGTCCTATCATCAACCGCAGCGCGCGCAGCTTCGAGATCGTTGAACGGCACCACCTCGAAGCCCGGCAGGAGCGGCTCGAAACCGTCGCGCATCTTGGGCTGGTTGGTTGCCGAGATGCCGCCAAGCGTCCGCCCGTGAAAGGCGTTGGTGAAGCTGATGATCTTGCTGCGATGCGGCCGATCGGTGACGTGGAAATAGCGGCGCGCAGTCTTGATCGCGCACTCGATCGCCTCGGCGCCGGAATTGGTAAAGAACACCGTGTCGGCAAAGGTCGCATCGACCAGCTTCTGGGCGAACTCTTCGCCTAGCGGGCTGCCATAGAGGTTGGAGGTGTGCATCAGCGTCGCCGCCTGGTCGGCGATCGCCTTGACCAGCACCGGATGGCCATGCCCCAGCATGTTGACCGCGATGCCCGCCGCAAAGTCGAGATAGCGCTCGCCGCGTTCGCCGATCAGGTAGCAGCCTTCGCCTCGGACCGGACGCACGCCACACCGCGGATAAACCGGCATGAGCGGGGTGATGGTCATGACAAAAACTCCTCTTTCCTTCTGATCGGTGTTGAACGAGCTCCGAAAACGCAAAAAGGCGGCCATCCCGGCCGCCTGTCGGAGCGCGCATATAGTGAAGTCGTACGAGTCTCGTCAAACGCTTCGTCGCATCGGCATGAAAACGGCTTTCAGTTGCTGTTCGAAATGGCGGAATTCGGCTATGAGGAGGGCATGCGGTTCCTGGGTGCCCTGCTGCTCGTCCTGGCCACGCCTGTGGCGGCTCAACAGCCTGCGACGCGCGAAAGCATTCCGCATATCCCGCAGCCGGTCGTCCTCGACTGGGGAGACCAGTTCCGCCTCTATGCTCCGCCGAAGAATGTCGGAGCCGATGCCCTGAAGCAAAAGGCGGCGGAAGAGGAACGCGAGCGGCTCGCCGGGCTGCCCGCGCCGCCATCGCGCGCGAGTATGTCGCTGGGCCCCAACGAACTGGCCCGGGATCGGTATAGCTCGCGTGAGACCGCCGTCGACCAGAACAGGCTGGGCGTCAGAGCCCCGGCCATTACCGGTCCGGTCTCGGTCGGCGCGAGTTACGGAAAGTATCGCGCCATCCCCGCCGGCCAGCCGAATCGCGAAGTCTCGGCCGACGACATGCGCGTATCGGTGGGCATCGCTTTCTAGGCCCGATCGCCTTGCCGCATCCCTCCTGCCCGGCTAAGGGCCGCCGGTCATGCATTATGTCAGTACGAGGGGTCATGCGCCCCGCCTGGGATTCGAAGACGTCACGCTCGCGGGCCTCGCCTCGGACGGCGGCCTTTATGTGCCCGAAAGCTGGCCGAGCTTCAGCACGGCCGACATCGCCGCGCTGCGCGGGCTCTCCTATGTCGATACTGCGGTTGCCGTCATGCGCCCATTCGTCGCAGGTGCGCTCGATGACGCCGCGCTGAAGAGCCTGTGCGAGGCCGCCTATGGCCGTTTCGCCCATGCGGCGGTGGTACCGCTCAAGCAGCTCGATCATCGCCACTGGCTGCTCGAACTGTTCCACGGCCCGACCCTCGCCTTCAAGGATGTGGCGCTCCAGCTGCTCGGGCTGCTGTTCGAGCGTTTCCTCGCCAACCGCGACACCCATCTGACCGTCATCGGCGCTACCAGCGGCGACACCGGTTCGGCGGCGATCGACGCGCTGGCCGGCCGCGCCAAGGTCGACATCTTCATGCTCCACCCCAAGGGCCGCGTGTCCGAGGTCCAGCGGCGGCAGATGACGACGGTGCTCGCCCCCAATGTTTATAACATCGCCATCGAAGGCAGTTTCGACGACGCCCAGGCGATGGTGAAGGCGATGTTCGCCCACCAGAGCTTTGCCGGCCAGTTCAACCTGTCGGCGGTCAATTCGATCAACTGGGCCCGGCTGATGGCCCAGATCGTCTATTATTTCTATTCCGCGGTGCAGCTCGGTTCGCCCGATCGCAAGGTCGCCTTCTCGGTGCCGACCGGCAATTTCGGCGATGTCTTCGCCGGCTATGTCGCAGCGCGGATGGGGTTGCCGATCGAGCGCTTGATTGTCGCCACCAACGTCAACGACATCCTTCACCGCGCGCTCTCTGCCGGCGACTATTCGGTCGGCTCGGTAACGCCGACTGCGGCGCCCTCGATGGACATACAGGTCAGCTCGAACTTCGAGCGGCTGCTGTTCGATCTCCACGGCCGCGACGGAGACGCGCTCGCCGCGTCGATGAAGGGTTTCGAGACGAACAAGCGCCTCCAGTTGTCGCAAGGCATGCGCGACGAGGCCGCCGGTCTGTTCAGCAGCACCCGGGTCGACGCGGACCGGATGCAGCTCGCGATGCGCTGGGCCTATGACAAGGCGGGAGAAACGATCGATCCGCACAGCGCGATCGGCCTCGCGGCCGCACAGGACGCAATGCTCGATCCCTCTATCCCGGTGGTGACCCTCGCGACCGCCCACCCGGCGAAGTTCGGCGATGCGGTCGAGCGGGCAACGGGCATCCGGCCGACCCTGCCGTCCCGGATCGGAGAATTGTTCGAGCGGCAGGAGCGCTACACCATATTGCCCGCCGAGATCGGTGCAATCGAAGGCTTCATCGCCGACCAAGCTGACAAGGCCTGATCCCATGAATGGCCCGCACCTCCACCGGCTGGCCAACGGCTTCACGATCGTTGCCGATCCGATGGACAGCGTCGGCACCCTGGCGGTCAGCCTCCACGTCGATTGCGGTGCACGGCACGAGGAGGCGCGGACCAACGGGCTCGCCCATCTGTTCGAGCATATGGTGTTCAAGGGTGCAGGCGGCCGCAACGCGCGGCAAATCTCCGAAGCCGTCGAGAATGTCGGCGGCTATCTCAACGCCTTCACCTCGCGCGACCAGACCGCCTTCCAGGCCAGGCTGCTCGCCGAGCATCTTGACCTTGGTGTCGAACTTATTGCCGATCTCGTCCGCAAGCCGCATTTTGACGCTGGCGACCTTGCCCGCGAGAAGGACGTCGTGCTGCAGGAGCTTGGCGAGGCCCGTGACCTGCCCGACGATATCATCAACGACCATTTCCACAGCACCGCCTGGCCGGGCCAGGCCTTCGGCCGGCCGATCCTCGGCGAAGAGGCCAGCATTGCGACCATCTCCGTCGACGATCTGCAGGGCTGGACGCGCAAGCATTACCGGCCCGAAGCAATGGTGCTGGCGGCCGCAGGCAAGATCGACGTCGGCCAGCTTGTCGAACTTGCCGACGCGCGTTTCGGCGACATGGAACACGCGCCGCGCCCCGTACCCCAGCCCGCCGCTTACGCGGGCGGCAGCTTCGTCGAACGGCGGCGGCTCGAATCGGCCCACATTCTCTTCGGCTATGAGGGCGTGAGCTATTTCGACGCGGACTATTATCCCTTGATGCTGTTCAGCCAGGCGGCGGGAGAAGGCAGTTCGTCGCGACTGTTCCAGTCGGTCCGCGAGGATCGCGGACTCGCCTACTCGATCGGCAGCTCGGTCTCGGCCTGGCGCGACACCGGGATGCTCACCGTCTATCTTGCGACGGCCCGGAAAGAGGCGCAGTTCGCCACCGATCTGTCGCGCGACCTGATGCGCGAAGCTGCAGCCGGCTTCACCGAGCAGGAACTGGCCCGCGCCAAGGCCCAGATCCGCGCCACCATCCTGATGACGCTCGAATCGGTCCAGGGCCGCGCCGACCGGATGGGATTCCAGACCCTCGCCCATGGCCGCCCGCTTGCTACCGAAACAATCATGGCCCGGATCGACGCCTGCACGCTGGAGCAGGTCCGCGCGGTCGGCACCCGTCTGCTGGAACGCCCCGAAACGCTGGCGACGGTGGGGCCAGCGCTCAAGGCCGCGGCGTGAGCGGGCGGGCGCCTTCGCGCTCCCCCCAGGTCGTCATCCCGGCGAAGGCCGGGATCTCGGTCGGCTCCTGCCCCGCCCTCGTCTCCCCGCCGCCTGAGATTCCGGCCTCAGCCGGAATGACGGAATAGGCTAATGACCCTCCTCACCCTCGTCACCGAACCCTGGGAGGATTACGGCCTCGTCGACTCCGGCCATGGCCGCAAGCTCGAACGCTATGGCCGCTTCCGATTCATCCGCCCCGAGCCGCAGGCGATGTGGGCCCCCGCCTCGTCCAACTGGGAAGCCGATGGCGACTTCATCGGCGCGTCGGACGAGGATGGCGGCGGCAAATGGCATTTGTCGCGCGACGTGCCCTATGCCGGCTGGCACATGCGCTGGGAGGAGGTCCGCTTCACCGCGCAGAACACGCCGTTCCGCCACCTCGCCTTCTTCCCCGACATGGCGCCGCAATGGCAATGGATGCGCGACCGCACCGGCGAGGGCGACGAGGTGATGAACCTGTTCGGCTATACCGGCGTCGGCACGCTGGCGCTCGCCGCGAAGGGCGCGAAGCTCACTCATGTCGATGCATCCAAGAAATCGGTCGACGCCGCCAGGGCCAATGCCTTCCTCAGCGACATGGCCGACCGCCCGATCCGCTGGATGGTCGACGACGCCGCCAAATTCACCGCCCGCGAAGTCCGCCGCGGCCGCCGCTATGACGGCATCTTCCTCGATCCGCCCAAATTCGGCCGTGGCCCCAATGGCGAGGTCTGGCGGCTGGAGGAGCATCTCCCCGCCCTGATCGCCGACTGCCGTGCGCTGCTCGACGCGAACTCCAAATTCCTCGTTCTCACCGTCTACGCGATCCGCATGTCGGCGCTGGCGATCGGCGAGCTGCTGAGCCAGGCGATGGCCGGTCTCGGCGGCACGGTGGAGGTGGGCGAGATGGCGGTGCGCGAGGAAGCGCGCGGGCTCTTACTGCCGACGGCTATTTTCGCGCGGTGGCGGCGGGATTAATTCTTGAGCCCGCTAAGAGCGGGGAAGCAGTCGTTCGCTCCGGCACATCATGATCTACTCCACCAGACCCTCGATCGCCTCAGCCATCGCAACGTCGCGATGCGATAGTCCACCCGCATCATGCGTCGTCAGCAAAACGTCGACCCGATTCCAAACATTCGACCACTCGGGATGATGGTCATGCTTCTCGGCGAGCAGCGCGACACGGGTCATGAAGGCGAAGGCGGCCGAGAAGTCGGGGAAGGTGAAGCGGCGGCTGATCGCGTCGCGGGCCTCGTCATAATCCCAGTCGGGCAGGCCATCCAGGGCGTCGGCGCGTTCCTCGTCGCTGAGTTGCTCGATCGGCATGGCGATATCCTCCAAAGCGATGTCAAGGCAGATGGTTCATCTGCCGACTCGGACATCGCGGCAACATAGAAAGTGAGCGGCCGATCCGATGCAATCGGATCGTCACCGCTCACGCTGGCGGAATGACATATTCGCCTTTATGTCGCGCTTCGATGAGCGAAGGTCAAACCCTGGCGCCGGGCGCGGAGCGGATCGAGGCGATTGCGCGCGCGACGATCGCGAAGCTGCCGGCCGAGTTCGCCACGCACCTCGGCAATGTCGTCCTTCACATTGAGGAATTCGCAGATGACGAAACCCTCGAAGAAATGGCTATCGAAAGCCCGTTCGAACTGACCGGTCTCTATCGCGGCCTTCCGCTCGGCGCCAAGTCGGTCGATCATAGCGGCACGATGCCCGACATGATCCATCTCTATCGCCGCGCGATCCTCGATGAATGGTGCGAGAGCGGGGTTACTCTCGAAGCGCTGGTAGCGCATGTCGTGATCCACGAAATCGGCCACCATTTCGGCCTGTCCGATGAAGACATGCGCCGGCTCGAGGAACTGGCCGGTTGATCCCGGCACGGCTCAAATTCGAGCATGTCGCCTGCCTACGCGGCGAGCGGCTGCTGTTCGAGGACATGAATTTCGCGCTGGGCAAGGGCGAAGCGGCGCTGCTGACGGGTCCCAACGGCGCCGGCAAGTCGAGTCTGATGCGGATCGCGTGCGGATTGCTGGCGGCGTCGGCGGGCAAGATCGAACGTGATGGGGGTGTCGCCTTCGCGGGTGAGGCGGCGGCGCTCGATGCACGGCTGCCGCTCGCCGGGGCGCTGCTCTTCTGGGCAAAGCTCGACGGGGTCGGCCGAAGCGAGGTCGTAGGCGCCCTCGATGCGATGGGGATCGCCAACCTCGCCGAGGTGCCGGTGCGAATGCTCTCGACCGGCCAGCGCAAGCGCGCCGCGCTTGCCCGGGTAATAGCGGGCAGGGCTGCGATCTGGCTGCTCGATGAACCCGGCAACGGCCTCGACACCGCTGCGCTCGATCGGCTCGGAACGGCTATGACCGCACATCGAGCGCGGGGCGGCATCGTCATGGCAGCGACCCACCAGCCGCTCGCCTTGCCCGGAGCGGTCGAGATCCCGCTGGGAACGGTGCGATGAACCTCTGGGGGGCAATCGTCCTGCGCGATCTGCGCATCGCCTATCAGGGCGGCGGCGCGATGCTCCCGCTCGTCTTCTTCCTGCTGGTCGCGACGCTCTTCCCCTTCGCGGTCGGCCCGGATGGGCCGCTGCTCGCCCGGGTTGGCGGCGGTGCGCTGTGGATGGCCGCCTTGCTCGCGGCATTGCTCCCGGTCGACCGGCTGATCGCACCCGATGCCGAAAGCGGCGTGCTCGATCAATATGCGGTGCGCGGCCTCTCCGACGAGGGGATCGCCACAGCCAAGATCGCCGCCCACTGGCTGGGCTTCGGCCCGCCGCTGATGATCGCAGCCTTCCCTGCCGCGGCGCTTCTAAAGCTGGATGGCGATGTGCTGACGAGGCTCGAGCTCGGCCTCGCGATCGGTACCCCTGCCCTCGCTGCCCTCGGCGTGATGACCAGCGCATTGACGCTCGGCCTGCGCGGCGCCGGCGCGCTGGCGGGTCTCGTGATGCTGCCTCTGGCGGTGCCGCTGCTGATCTTCGGCGCCGGCGCACTGGGACAGGACGGAATGGGCGCGCTCAAACTACTCGCCGCGACTGCGCTGGCCTTGATCGCAATGGCGCCGTTCGCGGCGGGGGCGGCAATGCAGGCTGGGCGGGACTAAAAGATCGTCCCCCCCCAGCGAAAAGGGGGTTCAGCACTCACCCATCTGGGTCAGCACGAACGCATAGGCTTCGGCATCTTCCTTCAGCGAATCATAGCGCCCCGATTTGCCGCCATGCCCGGCGCCCATGTTGATCTTGAGCAGCAACAGATTGTCGTCGGTCTTGGTCGCGCGCAGCTTCGCCGCCCATTTGGCCGGCTCCCAATAGGTGACGCGGGGATCGTTCAGGCCGCCGGTGATCAGCATCGGCGGGTAATCCTTCGCTGCGACATTCTCATAGGGGCTGTAGCTGTGGATCAGCTCGAACGCCGCCTTGTCGGTGATCGGGTTGCCCCATTCGGGCCATTCGCCCGGAGTTAGCGGCAGGCTTTCATCCTGCATCGTATTCAGCACATCGACAAAAGGCACGTCTGCGACGACCGCGCCCCACAGCTCGGGATCGGTGTTGGCGACCACGCCCATCAGTTCGCCGCCCGCCGAGCCGCCATTGATCGCGATCTTGCCGGCGCTGCTGAAGCCCGCCGCGATCAGCCCGCGCGCGGCATCGGAAAAGTCGCGGAAGGTGTTCCAGCGATGCTCGGCCTTGCCCTTCAGGTACCAGTCATAGCCGAGATCGTCGCCGCCCCGGATATGCGCGATCGCATAGGCCCATCCACGATCGACCATCGACAGACGCACGGTCGAAAAGCCCGGCGGGATCGCGTGGCCATAGGCGCCGTAGCCATAGAGGAAGAGCTTGCCCGATCCGTCACGGGGGAAGTCCTTCGGGAAGAGCACCGAGACCGGGATCATTTTGCCGTCGCGCGCGGGCACCATCAGCCGCTCAGTCGCGTAACGTGAGGGATCATAGCCCGACGGGATCTGCTGAACCTTGAGCGTCGTCAGCATTCGCGTAGCGGGATCATAGTCGAACACCGTCTGCGGCGTCACCATCGAGGCATAATGGAGCCGATAGGCAGGCGGATCATATTCAGGGTTGCTGCCCAGGCTCGCGGTATAGCTCGCCTCGGGGAAGGCGACGCGATGCTCGCTGCCGTCATAGGCACGCAGCCGGATCTGATCGAGGCCGTCGACCCGCTCGGTCAGCGCCAGGTGCTTCGCAAAGCTGGTGAGGCCCCGGATATAGACGCCGTCCGAACCCGCGATCACCGTCTCCCAACGGCCCGGATCGGCCGG
>CANJRZ010000002.1 GCA_947476735.1 Sphingomonadaceae bacterium | reverse complement strand
TTGCTGGAGCGGATAAAGCCCGGTGCGCCATTTTGCATAGCGTCGTGAAGCTACGTTGCATCAACATTAAATTGACGCCTACCTAGGGAGGTCGAAGCTAAAAGAGGGTTTTATCGATGTCGGGATCTCTCAGCATCGGCAAGCTTGCCGCCGCAACGGGAACGAAGGTCGAGACGATCCGCTATTACGAGAGCGCCGGCCTGCTGGCCGCGCCGGAGCGGACGAAGAACAATTATCGCGCCTATTCGCCGCAGCACCTCGCACGGCTCAGCTTCATCCGGCGCGCGCGGGCGTTAGGTTTTTCGCTCGATCAGGTCCAGGCGCTGCTCGGCCTGGCCGATCAGAAGGACATATCCTGCTCCGCGGTGGATCTGATTGCGCGGGAGCATCTCGCCGAGATCGATCGCAAGCTCAGGGATTTGGCGACACTCCGGTCCGAACTCAGCAGCCTGATCGTCCAGTGCGGGCACGGCACGATCTCCGAATGCCGCATCATCGAGACATTGGCGCCGGAAGCCCAGCGCCCGGAGTGACCTAATCCTGATCCGCTATTGCAACTAAGTCGCAAAATTGCTTGACCCTCTAGCTGCTAGAGGGTTTATGAGGCGGGGATGCCCCGCCAAGACCTTCACGAATCTTGCCATTCCAGACCTTCCTTGATGCGTGCGCCGATGCCATCGCTGCGGCGTGCCATTGCTGTCCTGGCGGCATTCCTCTGCCTGGTCGGGTTCAGTGGCATTGCCCGCGCCGATGCCGCCGACGTGCAGACGGCATGGCGGCTGCTCGATTATGTGGCGGTTGACTATGGCGGTGCTGTCAGCGGTGGTCGGGTCAAAAGTCCTTCCGAATATGCCGAAATGACTGAATTTGCGGCTTCGGTTTCCACCCGCCTCGGCGCGCTGCCGCCCACACCGGCGCGCGGACAGTTGATCGCGGGCGCGACCCGGCTCCAGGGTTTGATTGCCGCGAAAGGCACCCCCGAGGAAGTCGCCCGCATCGCCCATGGCCTCGCCGCCGATCTGCTCAAGGCCTATCCGGTGCCGCTCGCGCCGAGCAAGGCTCCCGACCTGGCCCGGGCCGCTACGTTGTTCGCGCAGAATTGCGCGAGCTGCCACGGCATGGCTGGGGATGGGCATGGCCCCGACGCCGCGAAGCTCAAGACGCCGCCGATCGCTTTCAGCGAAATGGCGCGGGCGCGTCAGCGCAGCCCCTTCGCGCTCTATCAGGTCATCGACCAGGGTATCGACGGCACGGCGATGCAGAGTTTCGCAAACCTCCCGAGCGACGATCGCTGGGCGCTGGCCTTCTACGCCGGCCGCTTCGCGTTTTCCGATGCCGCCGCAAAGGAGGGCGAACGATTGTGGAAAGCCCATCCCAGCCTCCGTCAGCGGATTCCCGACCTGACGGCGTTGGCGGGTCTGACTCCGGAAACGCTCGCCAAGAGCATTGGGACCGGGCAGGCCGATGCGATCATTGCTTATTTGCGCCGCCACCCCGAAGCGGTTGTTCAGCAGGCGCCCGGTTCACTCGATGTGGCACGAGCGAAGCTTGGGCAGAGCCTCGCGGCCTATCGCGCGGGCAATCGCCACGCCGCGCAGGAGCTGGCGCTGTCGGCCTATCTCGACGGATTCGAGCCGCTCGAGCCCATTCTGACCGCGCGTGATGCAACGCTCATGGGGCATATCGAGGGCGCCATGGGCGAGTTCAGGGCATCGCTCCAGCAAGATCGCCCCGCCGATGAGGTTGCAACGCGCGTCCAGGTGCTCGACGGCCTGTTCGACGACGCCGACGCGGCATTGTCCCCGGACGCGGCGAGCAGTGCATCGACTTTCCTGGGCGCTTTCACCATCCTGCTGCGCGAAGGGCTCGAAGCCCTGCTGATCGTCGTTGCGATGATCGCCTTCCTACGCAAGGCCGAGCGGCCCGAAGTGCTGACCTATGTTCACGGCGGCTGGATCAGTGCGCTGGGGGCGGGCGGCGTGACCTGGGCCATCGCGACCTATGCGATCGGGATCAGCGGCGCGAGCCGGGAGCTTACCGAAGGGTTCGGATCGCTGTTCGCGGCCGTCGTCCTGCTCTCCGTGGGAATCTGGATGCACGGCAAGGCGCAGGCAGACCAATGGCAACGCTATATCCGCGAGAAGATGTCGCGCGCGCTGTCGCGGCAGTCGGCCTGGTTCCTGTTCGGCCTGGCGTTCATCGTCGTCTATCGCGAGGTATTCGAGACGATACTGTTCTATGCCGCGCTCTGGACCCAGCGTAACGGCGGCATGATGCTGGCGGGCGCTGGCTCGGCGGTCCTGCTGCTCGGGCTCATCGCATGGGCCATGCTGCGCTACAGCCGCGACCTGCCGATCGCGAAATTCTTCGCCTATAGCGCGTGGCTGATGGCAATCCTCACCATCGTGCTCGCCGGCAAGGGCGTGTCGGCGCTGCAGGAGGCCGGCATCATCGACATCGCGCCGCTCGTTGGCGGGATCCGCGTTTCGATGCTCGGCATCTTCCCGACCTGGCAGTCGATGGCCGCCCAGTTGCTCATGCTCGTCGCGGTGGTCGCGGGATTCCTCCTCAACCGGCGCCGATCCGCCGTGGCAGCCGGCTGATGCGGTTGTCGCCGACGCGCAATATTCGCCTTGACCCTCTAGTTACTAGAGGGTGCATAGGGGTCTCATGATGTTTGCGCGAGTACATGGTCATGGTCTGTAACAGCTGCCAGTCGGACGCGCCGCCGACCCCCGATCCGCGTTGGCGCCGCATGTTGTGGATCGCGCTTGCGATCAATCTGGCGATGTTCGCGGGCGAGATCGTCGCGGGTATCGCCTCGGGATCGCGCTCGCTGCAGGCGGACGCGCTGGATTTTCTCGGCGATTCCGCTAACTATGCGATCAGCCTCGGGGTCGCCGGCATGGCGCTAGGCTGGCGGTCGCGTGCCGCTTTGCTCAAGGGCGGGACGATCCTCGCCTTCGGCCTCTATGTTCTCATCACGACCGTGCTTGCGGCGCTGGGCCGGGGCGTGCCGCAAGCTGAGACAATGGGGATCGTCGGGGTGATTGCGCTCATAGCCAACGGCAGCGTCGCACTCATGCTCTATCGGTACCGGAGCGGCGACGCGAACATGCGCTCGGTCTGGATCTGTTCACGCAACGATGCGATCGGCAATCTTGCCGTCCTGCTCGCGGCAGCGGGCGTGGTCGGTACAGGCACCGCCTGGCCGGATCTCGCGGTTGCCCTGATCATGGCGGGCCTGGGCGTTTGGGGCGGTCTGCAGATCGTCAGTCAGGCGCGCAAGGAACTGCTTGAGCCAGTGCGCCGAGGACTGACCGTTTTGCCACTTGTAGGGCGACAAAGGTGAGCCCTCGCCTTCACGTCATCTTGCCTGGGAGCAACATGATGGAAATAATTCAAGTAATTGCAGCCGTGCCTGCGAAGTTTCATGAGACCTCGCATTTGAAGTTACAAACCGGCACGTAGCTGATACAGGGTTTATCGCATGTCCCGTTTCGCCGCCTTTTTGATGTATCTCGCGGTAGCCCTTTCGCTGGGGCTGGGCTCGGTTGCGCATGCAGCCGAGGGCGTGACGTGCATCGAAGTCTCGGCGGCGGACGCGGCCACATCCCATGTCGATGGGGATGGCGATCAAGTGCCCGCCGATGCCGAGAAAGGCTACCCGCATCACCACGGCGGATGCCATGGGCATCATATAGGTGTTCCCATCAAGCTGACCTCTGTCGATCAGACCAGCATCGCACCTGTGTTGCCTCGCCCGTTCGATCACAGCCGGCTGGCGCGAGCACCGTCCGACCCAGGATTGCGCCCTCCGATAGCCTGACGAATCCCTAACACCTGTCGGCAATGCCGATGGGGTTTCCAGGTTCGTCAGGAGTCCATCGTTTATGCACCGTGTCATTGCGGCCTTACTGGCCGTCACGTCCTGCGCGTCGATCGCGCAGGCGCAGACGGCGCCATCGCCACCATCTGCCAGTCAATCCATCTTCACGCTTGAACGCGCACGTACAATCGCCGGGGGGAGCTCTCCAAGCATAGAGTCGGCCGCCGCAGGGGTTCGCTCCGCAGCTGCCGGCCAGACGATTGCCGGTCTCCGTCCCAATCCCGAGATCCAGGTACAGACAGAGAATATCGCAGGATCCGGTCTTTATCGTGGCACGCGCAGCGCGGAGACAACCGCTACGCTTGCCTTACCCATTGAACTTGGCGGAAAGCGATCCGCACGCATTGCCGTCGCCGACTCTCGGAGCGCGCGTGCGCAAATCGATGCTGCGATCGCTCTCGCCGATCTCAATCTTCGTATTTCGCAGACGTACATCGCGGCCGCCGCGGCAGAACGCAGGGTCGAGGTCGCGCGGCAACAAGCGGAGATTGCGGGAAATGCTTTCAGGGCAGCCCGCATACGCGTGACGGCGGGCGCTGGTGCGCCAATCGATCAGCAGCGAGCCGACGTTCTAAGGGTCAACGCCGAGGTCGGTCTCGAGCGTGCGATAAGAGAGGCTGCTGTTGCAAGGGGTAACCTCGAACGGCTCATGGCTCAGCCGATCGACGGATCGCTTGACCTTGGATGGTTCGACCGCGTGGGTGGCTACGGGCCTACGATGCCAGTTGAACCAAGCGGAACTTTGGCTTTGGCCGCCGCGCAGGCGGACCTCAACACCGCGAATGCACAGGTCCGTCTCGCCAGATCCCAGCGCATTCCCGATATCACGATCAGCGCGGGCGCTCGCCGACTGTCGCAGACCAACGACACCGCCGCAGTGGTGGGAATTGCTATCCCGTTCCCACTTTTCAATAACGGCACAGCGGCCGTAAGTCAGGCCCGCGCCGAGCAGACCCGGGCTGATGCAAACCGGCGCGTCGCTATCATCGAGGCCCAGCAAGCGATTGCGAGCGCGCAGGCGGAGTTGGCCAATGCTGGTGCCACCGCCCGATCGGCCGGCGGCCCCGGTCTTGCCGCGGCATCCGAAGCTGCTCGTATCGCACGTGTCGGCTACGCGCAGGGTAAGTTCAGCCAACTTGATCTTCTGGAGGCGGAGCGGACTTTGGCTGAGACGCGCGCAGCGTACACCGATGCGCTCGCTGCTTATCATGATGCCGAAGCGAGGCTTGAACGTTTGACCGCACCAGCTCCTGAACTGGGAGGGCGATAGATCATGGCGCTTCTGTCAGCTGCGCTGCGCGCACGCACATTTCTTCCATTCACGAGGGCCGCTGCCCCGATTCCGACCAAGGGGCTCCGATGCCCTGGTCTACCCCATTCCGGAGAGTTCCTATGATTCAACAGGACAAGCGCCTTTACGGCGGTGTTGCCGCCGCAGTGCTGGTTGCGGCCCTCGGTGGCTTTGGCGTGGCACGATGCACGGCGGACACACCGCCCACCGCCACGGAGACATCAACCAAGCCCGAAGAAGCAAAGAATGCCGCCTCTGCTGACACGCTGGTCATGACACCCGCCGCGATCAAGGACGCCGGCGTAGTGACAGAAACCATCACCGCCGGTGGCCTTGGTGCGGAGATTGTGAGCCAGGCGATCGTTAGCCCCTCACCGACGGGCGAAGCGATAGTAACTGCCCGCGCCGGTGGTGCGGTGACGCGCATCCTGAAACGTCTCGGTGATCCCGTTCGTGCCGGTGAGGCGCTCGCCGTGGTCGAAAGCCGGGACGCAGCGCAGATCGCTGCGGACCGGACTGCGGCCGGCGCCAAAGCGGTGCTGGCGCAAAAATCTCTCGCGCGCGAACGCTACCTCTATGACCAGAAGGTCTCGGCGAGGGTGGATTTGGAACAGGCGCAAGCTGAGGCGGCTTCGGCTGCTGCCGAGGCACAGCGCGCGCGCGTGGCGGCAGGCGCCGCTAACATAACATCGGATGGACGCGGCGTGGTGCTTGCCAGTCCGATCTCAGGTCGCGTGACGTCGATGAAGGTCAGTCTCGGCGCTTTTGTTCAGCCGGAGACCGAGCTTTTTCGCGTCGCCGATCCACGTCAGATCCAGATCGATGCAGCAGTCGGGGCCGCCGATGCATCGCGACTTGCGGCGGGTGACAAGGCCCTCGTGGAGCTCCCAGACGGTCGCACCGTCGAGGCGCGGGTGCGGGCGGTTACGCCGACGCTCAGCGGAGAAACGCGCGCTGCGACGGCTGTGCTCGACGTAGCGGGCGGTGTACTTCAGCCTGGTCTCGCCGTGCGGGTGCGCATGATGCCCAGCCGAAGCGCCACGACCAACGCAATCGTCGTCCCAGAGGAAGCCGTGCAATCGGTCAACGGCCGCGATGTCGTTTTCGTGCGGACCGCTAACGGATTCAGGGCGACGCCGATAACGACGGGCCAGCGAAGTGCCGGGCGTATCGAAATCGCGTCTGGCCTCGAAGCCGGTCGAGCGATCGCTACTCGCAACGCTTTCTTGCTCAAAGCCGAACTCGGCAAGGGTGCGGGGGAAGAGGAATGAGGCGCGCCATAGCCCTGCAGATCGCTGCGGGAGGCGCCGCCGGCCTTCTGACGTCAGCCTGCGCGAACAATCCAGCGCTCGCCATCACGCCCGAAGCGAGTTCGGGCAAATCGCTCAAGATCTGGAGCATCCATGCCGAGGACGACGGCGACACTGTTCTGGTTCGCGGACTGGTCCGGCGGCCCGCATTAGCACGTGGCATGCTCGACGGGCATCTTCATGTAGTTGCCCGCTTTTCAGACGGTCGACCCGAGGTGATCGCCGACACCCGTTGGAGCAGGATCGCCCCTCGAGGCTCACGCACAGGTTCATACGCCGTGCGGTTGCCGATCGCGGACGCTGCCGCTGTCTCCCACCTCACCGTGTCCTACGCACCAACCGCTGACGTAGCTGGCACGATCCGGGGAATGAACCCATGATCGCAAATCTTATGGCGCTCTCCGTCCGCGCACGCTGGGCGGTACTCCTTCTCTTCCTCGTCGTCGCTGGTTTCGGTGGGTGGCAACTCTCCAAGCTGCCGATCGACGCGGTGCCCGACATCACTAACAATCAGGTCCAGATCAACACCATCGAGCGCGGGCTATCACCGATCGAAATCGAAAAGCGCGTAACCTTCCCGATCGAAACCGCCCTCGCGGGCATTCCCGGCCTTGAAACCACACGCTCGCTCTCGCGCAACGGATTCAGCCAGGTCTCGGCGATTTTCACCGACAAGACCGACCTCTACTTTGCCCGCCAGCAGGTGAGCGAACGTCTCACCCAGGCGCGCGACAGCTTGCCGGCCGGTGTGCAGCCGCAGATCG
This sequence comes from Sphingomonadaceae bacterium, assembly GCA_947476735.1. Classification (GTDB taxonomy): domain Bacteria; phylum Pseudomonadota; class Alphaproteobacteria; order Sphingomonadales; family Sphingomonadaceae; genus Rhizorhabdus. The sequence goes on along the minus strand of CANJRZ010000002.1, from coordinate 59,276 downwards.
GTCCGGTCACCACGGGCCTTGGCGAAGTGCTGATGTATTCGGTCGACTTCGCCAATCCCGGGGGCAAGGGCGCGACCATCCGTAACGGTCAGCCTGGCTGGCAATCGGACGGCAGCTTCCTCACTCCAGAGGGTGCCCGCCTGACGGACGAAGTGGGACGCGCCGCATATCTGCGAACGGTGCAGGATTGGATCATCCGTCCACAGCTTCGGACCGTCCAGGGCGTAGCCGGCATCGACTCGATCGGGGGTTACGCAAAGCAATATGTCGTCGAGCCAGATCCGGTTAAGCTCTCATCCTACGGCATCTCCTACTCGGAACTCGCCAAAGCACTTGAAGCGGCGAATCTCGCCGTTGGCGCCAATTACTTCAACAAGGGCGGCGAGGCTTACCTCGTCCGCGCGGATGCTCGTATCCGGGACATCGATGAAATAGCGGATGCTATCGTGGCGACCCGGGGTGGATTGCCGATCTCGGTCAAAGACATCGCCAATGTCAAAATTGGTGGCGAGCTTCGCACCGGCGCCGCAAGTCAAAATGGCCATGAGGCCGTGATCGGCACCGCGCTGATGCTGATCGGCGAAAACAGCCGCGTCGTCGCACGCAATGTAGGTGAAAAGTTGGATGGCATCGGTAAATCACTGCCAGCTGGCATCAAGGTTACGACAGTCCTAGACCGCTCGAAACTCGTCAACGCAACCGTCGGCACCGTGCAGAAGAACCTGATTGAAGGCGCTGTCCTCGTCGCGGCTGCGCTCTTTCTGCTGCTCGGCAATGCCCGCGCCGCCATCATCGCAGTCCTGATTATCCCGTTCTCGTTCCTCATGATGGCGATCGGCATGAATGCCTTCCGCGTGCCCGGCAATTTGATGAGCCTTGGAGCGCTGGATTTCGGACTCATCGTCGATGGTGCGGTGATCATCATCGAGAATTGCCTGTCACGCCTGGCGCATCGCCAGGAGCATGAGGGCCGGCTTCTGTCGCTGCGTGAGCGGCTTGAAGAGACGATGCGCGCAAGCCAGGAGATGATCAAGCCGACGGTGTTCGGTCAGGGGATCATTTTGCTCGCCTTTGCACCATTGCTGATGTTCACCGGCGTCGAGGGCAAAACCTTCTCGCCGATGGCGATCACGATTATGCTCGCTCTCGTCGCGGCCTTCATACTGGCTTTGACCTTCGTGCCGGCAATGGTCGCGCTCCTGATCCGGGGCCGGGTCTCTGAAAAAGAGGTCTGGATCATCGCGAAAACCAAAGCCCGCTATCTGCCGCTGCTCGAAAAGGCAGTGGCAAAGCCTTGGCCGTTCATTGGGGCGGGCTTTGCTTTTTTCGCGGCTTCGGCACTCGTGTTCGGCCTGCTCGGCCAGGAATTCATTCCGCAGCTGGATGAGAAAAACGTAGCACTTGCTTCGACAAGGGTTCCCTCGGTCTCGCTTGAACAGTCGCTCAAGATGCAGCGCGATGTGGAGCGTGCGGTCATCAGCCTACCCGAAGTCGAATTGATGTTTTCCAAGACGGGCACGGCCGAAGTGGCGACCGACCCGATGCCACCGAACGTTTCGGACGGCTTCGTCATCCTCAAGCCGCAGGAGGAGTGGCCCGAAGGCGTAAAGACCAAGGCCGACGTCCTCAAGCGGATCGAAGAAAAGTCCGGCGCTAAGATTGGCAATGCCTTTGAGGTCAGCCAGCCCATCCAGCTCCGATTCAACGAGTTGATCGCGGGCGTACGCGGTGATGTGGCGATCAAGATGTATGGCGATGATCTCGACAAGATGGGTGCTGCCGCTCAGCAGATTGTCCGGGCACTGCAGTCGGTACCCGGTGCCGCGGACGTCAAGGCCGAGCAGACTAGCGGATCGCCGACGTTGGACGTGAAGTTCGATCGCGGCGCCATCGCACGCTATGGCCTCACGCTCGAGGAGGTGGCGGACACGGTGGCGGCTGCCATGGGTGGCCGCGACGCCGGGCTGTTGTTCGAAGGCGATCGGCGCTTCGAAGTAACGGTCCGGGTGCCGGAATCGACACGCGTCAGTCTCGACGCCCTGGCCGCGCTTCCGATCTTGCTCCCGCAAGACGGTGATGCGGTTCGCGGCTCCGTCCCTCTGTCGCAGGTCGCGCAGTTCCGGTTCAGCGAGGGACTGAATCAGATCAGCCGTGAGAATGGCAAACGTCGGGTAGTGATCCAGACCAACGTGCGTGGCCGAGACATCGGATCCTTCGTCGCGGAGGCGCAGAAAAAAGTAGATGCGGTTGCCTTGCCGACCGGGTCATACCTCGAATGGGGTGGGCAGTTTCAGAACCTGCAGGCGGCGTCCGACAGACTGTCGATCGTCGTACCGCTCTGCTTCCTGGCGATCTTCGGACTGCTCTACATGGCGCTTGGCGGACTCGCGCGCGCATCGGCTGTGTTCCTGGCGGTGCCGCTGGGTCTTGCAGGCGGCGTCTACACGCTATGGCTGACCGGGATCTCCTTCTCGGTATCGGCGGCGGTCGGGTTCATCTGCCTTGCTGGCGTGGCCGTGCTGAACGGGCTCGTCGTCATGACGGCGATCCGTGAGCGACTCGAGGCCGGTGTCGAGTTGAGCGAAGCAATCATCGACGGTTGCCGCGAAAAGATGCGTGCCGTCGTCATGACCGGGTTCGTTCCGGCAATCGGCTTCATACCCATGGCCTTGGCGCATGGCACAGGCGCTGAGGTTCAGAAGCCTCTCGCGACAGTAGTGATCGGTGGCCTCATCGCGGCGACAATTCTCACCCTGCTTGTGCTCCCTGCAATCAGCAAGGTCGTGCTCGGGCTCGGAGAGCGCTTCGGGCGCCGCTCTGACCATCAGCAGGGCGGGGAAATCGCTGACGCACCCCCGGCAGCAGTTTGAGAGAGGATATAAACATGAGCGAACAAGCAAAATTGCTGCGCATCTACACTGATGAGGCAGCGTATTTCGGTGACCGCAAGGTATTCGAGGTTGTCGCCTCTCGCGCCCGCGACATGAAGATGGCGGGTGCCACCATCCTGGAGGCAATGGTGGGGTTCGGCCGATCAGCCCATGTGCATCGACGCCATGTCCTTGAGAGCGATCGGGCGGTCGTGATCGAGATTGTCGATCTCGACTCGAATCTGCGCGCCTTTGTCGACGGCCTCTCCGAAATTCCAGGCATCGGACTGATGACCCTGGAGGCTGTGGAGGTGCTTGGCGGTAAGGCCGGTCAGATGCTGGAAAGCCAGAGCCGATGATCACGTGCCCGGCACGCGGGGAGGCTTGCACCAAGCAAGCCCCCCCGCCGCTCCGCCATCGCTCATCTATTGCCCGGCAAAGCGGGAGGGAGGCCGCCTGTGCGCGGCCTCCGGTTTGCCCGCGGCATGGTCGGACAGGACAGGCAGCCATGAAAGAAGAAACAACGATCGAATTCACCATGTCGGCGCTCCGGGTCTGGTCCCTGCTTTCCGATCTCAAGGGCTTTGCGCGCTGGCATCCAATGTATCGCATCGCCGGCGCGGCAGAGCCGGGTGCCGAAATAGACGTGACATGGCTCCTGTTCGGTGGCGATCGCAAGCTGACGACCCAGATGGTCGTCAACAGGCTCGTCAAATCCGAGCTGATCGGATGGCAGATGGGCGTTCGGGGCTTCCTGACGCTCGACGAGCGCTACGAGATCGAGCCCATCGCGAACGGCGTCCGCATTCATCATTCGATCGACTGCAGGGGGATCGTCGGCGTCCTGATCGGCCGATTGATGCGCAAAGGGCTGCGCCGCAACATGCGGCATCACGATGCCGCCTTTCTCGCGTTCCTGCGCCGCCAATCTCGGCTGCCAGGACAGACCACGCGGCAACGTCGCCGACCAATCAAGCCACCCCCCAGGGATGCCGCCAATGACTGACGTAGCTGCATCGAACGCGGACGGCATGAGCGCGATAGTCATTTGCTCATCCAATCCAAAAGAAAGTGTGTCACCATGGTAGAGAACCGAACTTCACAAGGTCTGTTGTGCCCGACTTGTAAGGTCGATCTCGTCATGAGCGAGCGCCAGGGCATTGAGATCGACTATTGCCCGCAATGTCGTGGGGTCTGGCTCGATCGCGGCGAACTCGACAAGATCATAGAGCGCAGCGCCGGCGACGACAGCGCGCGGCCATCGGGCGGCGGTCGCACCGGGGCGTTCGACGAGCGGGGCCATGGCGATCATGGCGGGAAGCAGGGCTACGAGCGGGGCCAACATGGTCGCCGCAAGGGCTTCCTGCGCGAATTATTCGACTGAACTACTGTGGATCGGCCGCCGCACAACGAGTCCTTCGGGTGTCCGTGTGAGAACGGCCCGCGCCATGGGCGTGCACCCCTGAACGCCCATGGCGAAAGATCATGGAAATATGGGGAGATGGCAGCTCGGCGACCCAAGAGCGGCCCGGTTAGATGGATTATCCTCGCAACCGGGCTTGCTCTGGCGCCGAGCCTGCTCGGCTGCTCGCCATCGATCAGCGAGAGCGAGGCCGAAGCATCCCGTGATCGGCAAATGCCCGACTTCATTGGTGAGCATTTCTACGCCTGTCCTGATGGTTCACGCCTCGATGTCGACTTCCTCGGTGATGGTCTGACCCTCGACATAAAGACAAAACCGAACGCCACCCCGGTGCGAGTGACTTCGCCGGCAAGCGGGCTGACCTACGTTGGCCCAAATCTCAACGTGTCGATCTCAGGCGGCGACCGGATTACACTCAAGCGTCCCGGCGCGCGGGCCATGGCCTGCAAGAGAGTGCTCGCCTATCGAGAGTCAGCAGACAAGGTGGCAAGCGGACAAGCCGCAGGGTCGGCCGCATGATGATGATGCCGCCACTGTGGGAAACCCTTTCCCATATCGTCAGCCTCGCGCTGGCCTATGCGCTAGCGCTTCCGGTTGGTTGGGACCGGGAGAAGGACGAACGCAGCGCTGGCATCCGAACCTTTCCGCTGGTCGCCATCGCCAGTTGCGGGTTCGTGCTTGTCGGCATCGCAATTCTAGGACGCACGTCTCCTGCCCAAGCACGTCTGCTCGAAGGATTGATCACCGGCGTCGGGTTCATCGGCGGCGGCGCCATATTGAAGCATGGCGGGAAGGCTTCTGGGACCGCTACCGCTGCAAGCCTCTGGGCGACCGGAGCGCTGGGGGCCGCAGTCGGCTATGGTCTCTATGACATCGCGGCGGTTCTCAGCCTGACGACCTTTCTGACGTTGCACTGCTCTCGTCCGCTGAAGCGTGCCTCCGAAGATCGGGGCGAGCCGGTTGACCGGCAATGAGGCACAATCATCCCACAGACACGCGCGCGAAATGGCGATGGCCGAAGAGTGGAGCCCAATCCGAGCCCGTGTCTGCACTTTCGAGCGACGACCGTCGTTCGCGCTTGGCGCGCTGGGCATCTCTGTTCGAACGCCACCCTCATCAGCTTATCACGCTTTTACGTCCGTCATGGGCAGCGGGCGACGACACCTCACCGTTGGCATCGAGCCCAAGTGCCATCGACCTGGCTTGGGCCGACCCGGTTTTTCGCGTGACAGGTCTCAAGGGACGCTCTCGAGCTGACGTGAAATCGTTTTTCCATCTCTCGGATACCGAGCTGGACCGGATCGCGGCTGGGTCTTGGCGCGTCCCGCTGCGCCCTGCTTGGCAGGTCGCGGTGCGAATACGCAACGTCGCCGATACCCGCCAAGAAAAGCTGCTCCTGGTTGGCGTCATAGCCATGATCGCCATCGTCCTCGGAGCTGCGCAATGGCTTGGGTGATTATCAGATTTTCGAGGGTCACAATGACCGAGTTTATGCCCGCCACCGGCCTTGGGCCGATAGCGCTCGCACTGACTGCTTGTCGCGACGCCAAGAAAACACGGAGGCGCAAATGACACCGTTTCGGATCGGGATCATTGGCATGGGGGCCTTACTGGCGTCGTCGGGCTGTTCTGAGCAGCCTCGCAAGGCGCCTCGAACCGAACAGGAAATTCACGCTGACGATAGCGGGGACGTGAGTGGAGCCCCCGGACGTCACCCGTATCGGTGCGACGATAATCGCCCGCTCCTCATCGACTTCAAGGATGAGGGGCTGACCCTTGAGTTGCGGCGCGACACAGGCACGGTGCCGGTTGTCCTGACCGCGCCCGCGCCTGGGCTGCAATATGTCGGCGACACGATGAGTGCGACCTTCACGGGCAACGAAATCAAGATCGAGGAAGGGGACAAGCGTCCTGTCCTATGCAGGAAGGCAACGAACCTGTGACCAATCGATCCGGCACAGGGGAGCGCTGACGATGGCAGCGCTCAAATTCTCCCTGATCCCCATGCTCGCGATCATGATCGGCGCGCTGATCGCCGGATGGCGCACGCCCGGCGAGAAGCTGGTCGCGGCCATGCAGCATCTCGCGGCGGGCGTGGTGTTCGCCGCCGCTGCGACGGAGATTCTGCCGCTGGTGATGCACGGCGGTTCTCCGACTGCGACGCTGATCGGCGGGGCGCTGGGCGTCGCCGTGATGTTGGGGCTCAAGGCGGCGGAAAGCCGGTTTGAGGGGCCTGTCGCGCTGCTCGCCGCGATCGGTCTTGATCTGGCGATAGACGGCCTGGTTCTCGGCCTTGCCTTCATCGCCGGCGAGAAGGCGGGTTCGCTGCTGGCCGTCGCGCTGACCCTCGAAGTGCTGTTTTTGGCCTTGACCCTCACCAACGATCTGGCGGGCCGATATCGCAAGGCGAAGGCGATAGGCCTCACCTGCGCGCTGGCGGTGCTGGTGCCGATCGGCGCGCTGATCGCACAGCCGGTGGCGCTGCTGACGCCGGTGTGGATTACCGGATTCCTGAGCTTCGGCCTGATGGCGCTGCTCTACCTCGTCACCGAAGAGCTGCTGGTCGAGGCGCACGAGAAGCCGGACTCACCGCTCATCAGCGCGATGTTTTTCGTCGGCTTCCTGGCACTCCTCCTGATTGAGGAAATCATGGCATGACCGCTTCACCGAACGGGCAGGGGTTAGACGAGCGTCGCACGCTCTGGATTGTGCTGCTGCTCAACGCGGCGATCGCCGCCGGCTTCTTCGCCACCGGCCTGATCGCCGATTCCAGCGCCCTTATCGCCAACGGCGTCGACAACCTCTCCGATACTGCGGTTTATGGTCTGAGCCTCGTCGCGCTCAGCCGCGGGCGCACGTGGAAGACCCGGGCCGCGATGGTGTCCGGCGTGATGCTACTCATTTTCGCCGGCGGTATCCTGCTCGACGTTGGCCGCCGCTATGTTCAGGGCAGCGACCCGATCGGGCCAATGATGATGGTCATGTCGGCGATCGCTGGCGTCGTGAACTATGTCTGCCTGCGCCTACTCCAGCGGATCAAACAGCCCGACGTAAATCTGCGTGCGGCGACCACCTTCAGTTACAACGATTTCATCTCCAACGGCGGCATCCTGATCGCGGGCGCGCTGGTGCTTTGGCTGGGGACGAACTGGCCCGACCTTCTGGTCGGCCTGGCTAACGCACTTATCGCGATCAAGGGCGGCATCGAAATCCTGCGCGATGCGCGGGCAGAAACCAAGACCAATGCGGAGACGGCGTGATGACCGAAAAGCTCGAACTCGATATTCCCGTCCTCCTGCCGGAGGTTTCAGACGCGGCCGATGCCTGTGTGGGCCGCCTTGTCTCGACGTTGAGCGCCAAGCCCGGCGTCGAGCGCGCGCACGTCCTGCCCGCCGATGGCGACACGCCTGCGAAGCTGTGTATCCATTTCGACGGCGAAGCGCTGCCGCTGTCACGCGTGCGCGACATGGTGCGGGCGGCAGGCGCCGATATCAGCGGGCGATACGGTCATGCGACATGGCAGGTCGAAGGAATCGGCCACGAACGCCGCGCCCGCACCGTCGGCGAGACCCTGTGCCAGATGCCCGGCGTGCTACAGGCCGATGCCAGCGCCTCGGGCAGCGTCCGCGTCGAATATGACAAGGAGCGCATCGACGAGGCGGCGATCCTCGCGGCATTGGGCAAGCTCAAGGTCAAGCCGGGCAAGCGGACTGGCTCCGATCAGGCCGGCGACCATACCGGGCACGATCACGGCGATGGCAGCCATGCCGAAGGCGCGGAGAAGCATGGGCCGGGTGATGGCCACGATCACGCGCATGCCAATTTCCTCGGTCCTAATACCGAGCTGATCTTCGCGCTCGCGGGCGGCGCGCTGCTGGCGATCGGCTTCGGACTCGAGAAGCTAGTTGCCGGCGCGCCCGACTGGCTACCAACCGCCCTCTATGTGGGCGCCTATGTCTTTGGCGGCTTCTTCACGCTGCGCGAGGCCATCGACAACCTGAGGCTCAAGAAATTCGAGATCGACACGCTGATGCTCGTCGCGGCCGCGGGCGCCGCGGCGCTAGGGGCCTGGGCGGAAGGCGCGCTGTTGCTGTTCCTGTTCAGCCTCGGCCATGCGCTCGAGCATTACGCGATGGGGCGCGCCAAGCGCGCGATCGAGGCTCTGGCCGAACTTGCGCCCGACAAAGCGACGGTGCGCCGCGACGGCCAGACCACGGAACTGCCCGTTGAGGAGTTGGTGGTCGGCGACGTCGTGATCGTGCGTCCGAACGAGCGCCTGCCTGCTGATGGCTTCGTCATCAAGGGATCGAGTGCGATCAACCAGGCCCCCGTCACCGGCGAGAGCATCCCCGTCGACAAGGAACCTGTCGCCGATGTCGAAGCGGCCCGTGCGAAGCCCGATTCTGTCGAGGGGACGTCGCGGGTGTTCGCCGGCACGATCAACGGCGGAGCCGCGATCGAGATCGAGGTGACGCGCCGCTCCAATGAAAGCGCGCTCGCCAAGGTCGTGAAGATGGTGAGCGAGGCGGAGACGCAGAAGTCGCCCACACAACGCTTTACCGATCGGTTCGAACGCATCTTCGTGCCGGCGGTGCTGGCCCTCTCGTTCATCCTGCTGTTCGCATGGGTCGTGATCGACGAGCCGTTCCGCGACAGCTTTTATCGCGCGATGGCGGTGCTGGTCGCCGCCAGCCCGTGTGCGCTGGCGATCGCCACCCCGAGCGCGGTGCTGTCCGGCGTCGCGCGTGCCGCGCGCGGCGGCGTGTTGGTGAAGGGCGGCGCGCCGCTCGAAAACCTCGGCTCGCTAAAGGCGATCGCGTTCGACAAGACGGGGACGCTAACGGAAGGCCGGCCCCGCATCACCGATGTCGTGCCTGTCGAGGGGGCGAGCGAAGAGGATCTGTTGGCGCTCGCCGTCGCGGTTGAGGGCTTGAGCGATCACCCGCTGGCACAGGCGATCGTGAAGGACGGACGCGAGCGCCTGGGCGGGCGCGAGCTGCCGACCGCGACCGATCTCAAAAGCCTGACGGGACGCGGCGTTACCGCAACCGTCGATGGCGAGACGGTATGGATCGGCAAGGCCGAGATGTTCGGCGTGGAGGGCATCCCCACGCTGAACGCGGCCGCAACCGACGCCATCGCCACCCTGCGCGAGGGTGGGCGCACCACGATGGTGGTGCGCAAGGGCGATCGGGACATCGGCGCGATCGGGCTGATGGACACGCCGCGCGAGGCGGCCAAGGTCGCGCTGAAGCGTCTGCGCGAGATGGGAATCACCCGGATGATAATGATTTCGGGCGATCATCAGAAGGTCGCTGACGCCATCGCCAGGGATGTGGGTCTCGATGAGGCATGGGGCGACCTCATGCCAGAGGACAAGGTGGCGGCGATCAAGAAACTGGCCGGGGAGGACAAGGTTGCGATGGTCGGCGATGGGGTCAATGATGCGCCGGCGATGGCGAGTGCGACGGTCGGCATCGCAATGGGCGCTGCGGGCTCGGACGTGGCGCTGGAAACGGCCGACGTTGCGCTTATGGCCGACGATCTTGCGCATCTGCCGTTCGCGGTCGGCTTAAGCCGCCACACCCGCAGCATCATCCGCCAGAACGTGTTCGTCAGTCTCGGCGTCGTCGCTTTCCTTGTGCCCGCGACGATCCTCGGCCTGGGCATCGGCCCGGCGGTGGCGATGCACGAAGGCTCGACGCTGCTGGTTGTGTTCAACGCCCTTCGCCTGCTTGCTTTTAAGGATCGGACCGGGTCGGCATGAAGTGCCTTATCGCGTTCGATCTCGATGGAACGCTTGCGGAGAGTAAGCGACCCTTGTCCGCCGAGATGGCGGCGATGCTTGGGGGCCTGCTCGCCGTGGTCGACGTGGCTATAATATCGGGCGGCGACTGGCCGCAATTTGACCGGCAAGTCGCCTCTCGGCTACCGGGTGATGCAGCGCGGGAGCGGCTGTGGTTGATGCCGACCACTGGCACGAAGCTCTACCGTTTCGTCGACGACGGATGGCGCAGGGTCTATGCTGAGCTGTTTGACGACGGGGAGAAAGCGAGCATCCGCGCGGCCTTCGACCGCGCGCTCTCGGAAGCGGGGCTCGCCGACGAGCGCATTTGGGGGGAACGGATCGAGGATCGCGGAAGCCAGATTACATTTTCCGGCCTCGGCCAGGACGCGCCGCTGGAGGCGAAGGTGGGATGGGATCCCGATCGAGCCAAGCGAACCGCTCTCCAGACAATCTTACGGGCAGCGCTGCCCGGCCTCGCGATCAACCTAGGCGGCACGACATCGATCGATGTCACCCGCGCGGGCGTCGACAAAGGCTATGGTCTGAAACGATTGAGCAAAGAAAGCGGCGTGCCGCTGGCCGGGATGCTTTTCCTCGGCGACGCGATCTACCCGGGCGGCAACGACTATCCCGCCGCCGGAATCGGCGTGGATACGGTGAAGGTCCGCGATGTGGCGGAAACCGCGGCAGTCGTGTCGGCGATCATTGCCTGCATGAAGCGCTAAGCGCGGGAGACACCAAACGGACCTATATATCTTGGGAACGATCGCACTGGAGTTGCAATTGAGGAACCGGGAAGCGGTCACTATTCGCTGGCGCGCGAGTACTAGACCGAGCGTTAACCCGCTGCTCACCACTAGGCGCATCAACCTATCGAACCGCGAAAGTTCGCCTCGGCTCATCGCCAACACCGTCATCAGCGTATCCTCCAGAGCGAAGGATGACCATGCCACCGGGGCCCGCGAGCGCCCATCGAGATGGGACATTTCTAAATAGCGGGATGGGACATTTCTATTTAGCGCCTACAGTATCTCAGATTGATAATATATCTTATGTTAAGTTATCTATTGTTTCCAATAGGTTATGAAAATAACTCGGCTTGCCGTGCGATGCTAGTGCTATCCGCCCGCGAACCTATGAGCACTGACTTCGCGGCCGTGGTGAGGCTGTAAACAACCTGACGCTGCGCGCCGCGATTATGATGATCGACGCGATATCCCTGATAGTGGCGACGGAGCAAACCGGCTTTCACCAGCTCCGACACAGCGCGGCTGATATTTGCTTTACCGGATGCGCGGACGCGCAGGCGCACTTCGTCCTCGACCATTGCCGCGGCAGCGTCTTGAGATGACGGCAAGGATCCCGCGGCGGCAAGCTCATCGTACACGCGCTGCTCGAGGGACAGTCTGCGAGGATCGCGTTGACCCATGGGTGACAGTGCATCGCACAGCCATTCGCGTAGTGGAATCAGTGCACCCTTTTTAGCGATAAGCGGCCCGGCGCTGCCATCGCTCCGGGCGACCTGCGCTATCAAATTGAGCACCATGAAAGCGTAGCGCGGACGCGATGAAGTTCGCGCCAGCACCTCCAGCAAGGACGGCAGGTCCAGGTTGGAATGCGAAAACTCGGTGGCGGGGGCATGCAACATAGCAGGTATGAATCAAGCACATATGGGGATTGAAGTGAATCCCTAAACGGCATCGGTACCCGTATTGTCGGCTGTGACACTTTGGCTCGGGGTAAAGTGTCACGCTGAGCATTTCATGAGACGGGCGCGAAGCGATGAACGGAGCCTTGGTTGCGAGGGAAGGCATTTGAGAGGCAACTGGACCCATTTTTCAATAGGTTCATCGAATAGGGGCTGGAGGGAGATACGAACGTCGCCACGTTCGCATGATGGGAATGTCTCGGGATCAGGGTCGCCTTGGCGACATCAGCGCTTTCGAGGAACAATCCCGAACGGCAACCACCCTCGATCAACTCACTGCTCTGATTGATGCAACCATTCGCCAGTTCGGATTTCGGTGGTTTGCCCTGCTCCACAATGTTGATTTGAAGCGACGTAGCAAGAACGCATTGATGCTCACGACCTATCCGGCGCGGTGGATTGAGGAGATCATCGAGACGCGGCTCTATATGGACGACCCGGTTCACGCGGCCTGCGCGCGATCGGTCTCAGGTTTGACCTGGGACCGGATCGGCGACTTCATTCTGCCGACTGCCCGTCAGATAACGATCCTTGAACGGGGTCGAGCCCATGGCCTGGCTTCAGGCTATTCGATGCCGATCAGGATGGCTGCCGAACCTGACGCGATGTTTACCGTGGCGCGCCAATCTGGTCATGCATTGTCGGGTGAAGACATGCTGACGGCCCGCCTGATTGGGACCACCGCGTTCGAGCGTGCCCGTGATCTGCTCGACACTGACGCACTCTCGAATGTGCCGGTGCCGCTCAGCCCGCGGCAGATCGATTGCATAGCTCTGGTCGCGCAGGGCAAGAGCGATTGGGAGATTGCACAAATCCTCGGCTTGAGCCGAGATACGGTCCACGAATATGTAGAGGCCGCGCGTAGGCGATATGGCGTGCGCCGACGCACGCAATTGGTGCTTCGTGCCGTCCGCGACGGACATCTCAATATTGACGCCCTCGTGTAGCAAATATTTCGGCCGCCCATGATCACTCTTGCCGAAGTTCAGGCATTCTGCACGGCGGCGAATGCCGCCTCGACCCCGCAAACCCTCATGCATGCTGTCCACGAGATAACGGCACGGATGGGATTTCGATATTTCGCCTTGGTGCATCATATCGATCTCCTCGCGCCCGACGGCACGGGCATTCGCCTGGTTCATTATCCCCACGAATGGGCTGAGGCTTTCGAAGAGGGCCGCCTGTACGCTTCGGACCCGATCCATCGCGCCAGCCAAACGACGAATGTCGGTTTCGCATGGTCCAAAGTTGCGAGCATGATCACTCTCAATGCGAAAGATCGCGCGGTGCTTGCAGCGGCCAGGATCGCCGGCCTTGGAAATGGCTTTACGATTCCAGCGCACATTCCCGGCGAAACCAATGGTTCCTGTTCATTTGCCATGGGCGAAGGTGACGATATGGATGATGCACAACTACCGCTCGTCCAGTTGATCGGCAGCTTCGCGTTTGAAGCGGCTCGCAAGATTGCCCACGCGGCCGCCGCGCCGATCCGGGCCGTGCCGCAGCTCACTGATCGCCAAATTGAATGCGTAGCTCTCGTGGCGCGCGGTAAGACCGATTGGGAAATTGCCAGAATTCTCGGCGTCGGGGCGGAAACCGTTACGCAACACCTGAAGGACGCTCGTGATCGCTACGGCGTGACCAAGCGGACAATGCTCGCGATCCGGGCGTTGTTCGACGGAGCGATCAGCTTTGCCGATATCCTGCGGCGATGATCTCCCCAGTTCTGGGGATAACGGAAACCACGACAAGCTGATCGAATGATCGCCTCTGACAAGGAGGTAGATCATGTTTGTTACTGGAAATGGGATCGAACAGGCACTGGGCGACCGAGTGTTCCGATCGATGTTTGAAGAACGTAAGCGCGTGTTCGTCGATTTGCTCGGATGGGACATCCCAATCCTCGCCGGCCGATACGAAATAGACCAATTCGATGATGATGAAGCGGTCTACATCGTCATTACTGACGACAGCGGAGAACATTGCGGATCTGCCCGGCTGCTTCGAACCGACCGACCGCACATTCTCGATACAATTTTCCCTCATTTATGCGAGGATGGGCCGCCGGCGGGGCCGGTCGTTCGGGAGATCACACGTTTCTGTCTGGCGCGCCGGTTGCGCGCGCGCGACCGCCTCGTCACCCGAAACCGCCTCATATCCGCTCTTGTTCAGCATGCGCTGCGTCACGGCATCACGGCCTATACTGGCGTCGCCGAGTGGGCATGGTTCCAACAAATTCTCGCCTTCGGTTGGGTATGCGTCCCGCTGGGGCTGCCGAGCGTCAACGATCCTCACAGCCTATCGGCGATGCGGATCGATATTTCACCGGAGACGCCTCGCCTCCTTCGCCAATCCGGGACATTCGAGCCGATCCATCTGATGGATCTGGATCGTGCGGCCGCCTGAGACACCGGAGATCACTACATGCCTACCAACTTGAAATACGTGACGCCCGGTTCCGACGTCCAGCGGCGGTCTTGCGAGGCGCTGTTGAGAGACGGCTTCTGCGTCATGCCCGATCTCAAGCCACTGGCCGACATAGAGTCGCTCGCTGACGATTTGGCCCCGCAATTCGAGGCGACGCCCTTTTGCTCAGGAGGCTTCTATGGCAGTCGAACAAAGCGCTTCGGAAGCCTGCTTAAGCGGTCACCGCATGCGGCCGGATTCATCCAGCACCAACAGATCATTGCGCTGGCTGAGACGATACTCGGCCCATGGTGTGATACGATCCAGCTCAACCTCGCTCAGGCCCTCGAGCTGCATCCCGGTGCCCTCCCCCAGTTTCCTCACCGCGATCAGGACATGTGGCGCGGACAGACCGGCGAAGTTGAGTATCTAATCAACGTGATGTGGCCGTTCACCGACTACCGGCGGGACAACGGCACGACGCTCATATGGCCGCGCAGCCATGGCGCAAACGCGTTATTATCCGATCCGCCGGAAGCGCCGGTTGCAGTGGAATGTGGTCCAGGATCTGCAATTGTATTTCTCGGATCAACCCTTCACGGGGCCGGTGGAAATCGGTCGGCTAACGTGCGCCAGGGAATGATCGTCAGCTACTGTCTTGGGTGGCTCAAGCCCTATGAAAACCAGTGGCTGGTATATCCCCCGAATGTGGCGCGGACATTCGCCCCTGATCTTGCGGCGTTGGTCGGATACCAGCAACACAGGCCCAATCTGGGAAATTATGAAGGACGCTGCCCCTCGATCCTGCTCAGCCCAAACACGCCGGAGCGTCTGGGCGCGGTGGACGCCCTGCGCCCTGACCAAGAGGCAGCGCTCGCCGAATTCCTGAAGGAGCAGCGCCAGATTGGCGCCGCTCTGCATGGCGCATGATGCTGGTAGCCATCCCCCTTTGTGGGGGGATTGCTCAAAATGCGCGCGCCGGGCTCAAAAGAGTAGTGATTTTCAGAGGATAAACGTCGCCGCCATTGCTTTGCACGGTGCTACGACAAGGAGGATAAGATGCAGCGCTGGCGTCCCGCCTTAGCCGCGCCCTTGTTGGCGATCTGCTTGCCGATAGCGCCTGCGCAGGCAAACGATCTCGGTTGCCAGGTTCTGTTGTGCCTCTCCAATCCTGGTGGCGCGACGCAATACGGCGCCTGCATTCCTCCCATGACGAAGCTATGGCAACGCCTGGCAACCGGGGGCTCGTTCCCCGGTTGCTCGGGTGGCGGCGTTGCCAAGACCAAAGTGTATGATCGTGATTCCGCGACCCGCCGCCGAGTCGTGATGACGTTCAACGACGGGCGTCAGCAGACATATTCGTTGGCGAACATCGAAGGCCTGCCGGCAGCCGCGACTGAGCCGGGGACCACGCCACAGTGATCCTCGAAATCGCAACCGTGGTCGCCTTGTCGCGCCAATGCGCCCCATCGGTTGCGGTGGAGACCCTAGTTTCTTTGGTCCACACCGAGAGCCGCTTCAATCCCTACGCGATCGGCGTCAACGCCAAGGGGGTGAACGCGCCCCACCCGGTCGATCGCCTTTCGGCGACCGCAGCCGCCCGATCGCTGATTGCCCGAGGCTACAACATCGACCTCGGCCTTGGCCAAATCAACAGCGCCAACCTGCGATGGCTCGGACTTTCTGTCGAAGACGCTTTCGATCCCTGCCGCAACCTTGCCGCCTCCGCGCGCGTGCTTTCGAGCAACTACCTGTCCGTCGCGCAGTCGAGCCCTACGACCGAAGCGGCCATCGCGACGGCCATGTCGATGTACAACACGGGCAGCCGTTCGCGTGGCTTTGGCAACGGCTACGTCAGCCGTGTCTACGCGTCATCGAGCATTGTCGTACCGGCGATCCGGAATGGGGTCACCGAGGTCACAGGGCCGTCGACTGCCCATCCTCCGGTCGCGGTGACGCTAGCGGCAGCGGCAGAGGTTGCGCGTACCCCGGACACTCGGATGCCATGGGACACGACTGCAGGCGCGCAGACAGCGGCATTGATGGTGTTCGGGGGGGCCTCCAGCATTTCACCGAAAGGACAAGTCGAATGACCGCCCAAGCTACTGCCCCAGGGTCATGGCTCACACCGCGCCGCCGCTCGATCGCGCAATATCTCGCGCTGTTCGTCGCCGTTTGCGCAGTGTCGTTGCTGCTTACCGATCCGGCTTATGCCCAATCAGCCGATGGTATCACGTCGATGGCGGAGAACATCAAGACCTGGCTGACCGGCACGTTCGCGAAGACGATCGCGGTGATCGCCGTCGTCATCGTCGGTTTCATGTTCTTCACGGGTCGAGCAAGCCTCGGGCTGTTAGTCACGGTCATTGTCGGCATCTTCATCGTGTTCAGCGCGCAGTGGATCGTCGATACCATCACCGGCGGCGCGTGAGTACGCGGCGGTGGACGACGAAAAGCTTAGGGAAGAGACCCTCTTTCTCGCCGTGACGCGGCCGACGATGTGGCTCGGGGTGCCGATCGAGGCGTCGCTGCCCATCGCGCTGGCCGCGTGCCTGACCCTCATTATCACCGGCAACCCTCTCTACGCATTGGCGCTGGCCGGCGCTTTTCTGGCGATCGCCAGGCTGATCGTGCGCCACGACGCCAATGCGTTTCGCCTCTTGTGGCTATGGACGACGACCAAGGCCCGTTGTCGCAACCGCGGTTGGTGGGGAGGAAGCTCCTATTCACCGCTGCCCGTCGATGGCGCCAAGCGTAGGGGATTTGCCCGTGGCTAGTCGCGCCTCCTCGTTGGGCGGAGCTTCAGCCCGGACGCCTTGGCGGATCCTCAAGAACGAGGCCGACCCCGCGCGCTACCTGCCCTATGCTCGCCATATCAACGACCACGTGATCGCGCTCGACGGCCGCGATCTCATGATGATGTTCCAGCTCGACGGTCTCGCCTTCGAAACAGCCGATCCCGTGCATCTCAACGACTGGCACGAGAAACTGAACGGCACGCTGCGCAATATCGCGGACGATCGCCTCGCAATCTGGACGCACATCGTCCGCCGACCCATCACCGATTACCCGGAAGGCGAGTTCCGGTCGGCCTTCGCAGCCGATTTGGACGCAAAGTACAGGGCGCGCGTCACCGCCAAGCGCCTGTTCGTCAACGAGCTATACCTGACGATGATCATGCGTCCTTCGGTAGGCTCGGCAGATCGCACCGGCGTCCTGCTTCGACGCCTGTCGACAGCGCGAAAGGAAGGTCAGGAGGTCGACGAGGACGAACTCGCCCGTTTCGAGGACAAGTCCCGCGACATCGAGAAGCTGCTGGCCCGATGCCGACCCCAGCGCCTCAGCCTCTATGAGCATAAAGGCCTGATGTTTTCGCAGCCACTCGAGGTGCTCGAACTCGTAATGATGGGTCGCGCGGCCCGGGTGCCGCTGGTCCGCGGTCATCTTGGTTCCGCCATCTACGGCGAGCGCGTCATCTTCGGCCGAGAGACGGTGGAAGTACGTGCGCATGATGAAAGCCGCTTCGTTGGCCTGTTCGGCATTCGCGAGTATCCGGCGATGACCCGCCCTGGCCAGATGAACGCCCTCCTCTCGCAGGACTTCGCCTTTGTCGTTACGCAGTCCTTCGCGTTCATGGGAAAGGCGCGGGCGTCGGAGCGCCTCCGTCGTCGCCAGAATCAAATGGCTTCGACCGAAGACGCCGCAGCCAGCCAGGCTCTCGAGCTGGCGGATGCCGCCGATGATCTGCAGAGCAATCGTTTCGTCTTGGGCGAGCACCATTTCTCACTCGCCGTCTTCGGAGAAAATCAGAAGCGTCTTGCCGAGAATCTCTCGACGGCGCGGGCTGCGTTAGCCGATGCCGGTCTCGTGGCGGCACGGGAAGGCCCGGCACTCGAGGCCGCGTTCTGGTCGCAGCTTCCGGGCAACTTCGCGTGGCGCGCCCGGCCCGCTGCTATCACCTCGCGAAATTTCGCCGCCCTCTCCCCGTTCCATACCTTCCCCGCGGGCAAGCCCGACGGCAACCATTGGGGCGCGGCGATCGCGCTCATGAAAACGGCGGCACAGTCGCCCTTCTACTTCAATTTCCATGTCAACGATCTCGGCCACACGCTGATCATCGGACCCTCGGGCGGCGGCAAGACCGTCGTCCAGAATTTCCTGATGGCGCAGCTCGAAAAAACCGGCGCGCAGCAAATCTTCATCGATAAGGACCGCGGCGCCGAGATCTATGTGCGGTCGTCGGGCGGCACTTACCTCGCCTTGAGGAACGGTGTGCCCACCGGGTTCGCACCGCTCCGCGCGCTCGAGCAGACTCCCGGGAATATCGTGTTCTTGGGGCGGCTGATCCGGCATCTCGTAACGCCTGCGGGCAGCCAGCTCGGGGTTACGCAGGAGCGAATGATCGACGAGGGAATCCTCTCGATCGGACGGCTTCCCCCGGACGAGCGGTCCATCCTCGCCTTGCGCCAACTGCTCGGACAGCGCGATCCGGAGGGGATTGGCGCCCGGCTCGAAAAATGGTCGCGGGGCGGCGCGCTCGGCTGGGTATTCGACAATGACCGGGACGAGCTGACGCTTGAGGCCAGATTCATCGGTTTCGACATGACGGACTTTCTCGACAATCCCGAGATCCGCACCCCGCTCATGATGTACATGTTCCACCGCATCGACGCGCTGCTCGACGGCCGGCGCCTGGTTATCGACATCGATGAATTCTGGAAGGCGCTCGGCGACGATGCGTTCCGCGCTTTCGCCCAGGATGGCCTCAAGACCTATCGCAAGCAGAATGCCTTCCTGGTGTTCGGCACGCAAAGCCCGGCCGACGCGCTGCGGTCCGACATCTCGCATAGCATCATGGAGCAGGTCGCGACCAAGATCCTCCTGCCGAACCCTCACGGCCGCGAGGTGGACTATATCGACGGCCTCGGCCTCACCCGCGCCGAATTCAAGCTGATCAGGAACGATCTTATACCGGAAAGCCGCCGCTTTCTCGTCAAGCAGGGTCACGATTCCATCGTCGTCGAACTCGACCTCGGCGGGCTGTCGGACGAACTCGCGGTCCTTTCAGGCACTACGGAAACTGTCGGCATCCTCGATCAGGTCCGGCGCGAGCACGGCGACGACCCCGCCATATGGTTGCCCATCTTCCACGAGCGTCGTCGCGCTACCATCCGAAGGAAAGGATAAAGTCATGAGAGCAATTCGAGTGTTGGCGATCGCAAGCGGACTGGCAGCGTCGGTGCCGGCTTATGCGCAGGGTATCCCGGTCTATGACTCCAGCACGTTCCTGCAAACGCTATCGACGGTGAAGAACACGCTTGCGATGATCGAGCAGGGCAAGCAGCAGATCTCCCAAGCGACCGATATGTTCGACAGCGTCAACAAGCTGACGAACGTCAACCAGATCGCATCGTCGCTGAACACCGACGCGGTGCGCCACCTCCTCCCGAGTGAGGCGCGCGACATCCAGCGCCTGATGTCCTCGGACATGGCTGGGCTCGGCAGCCTCGGATCGGCAGCAAATCGGATCCGCAGCAGCAACCGCGTTGCATTGCCCGACCTTCGCCCCGATGCCACCGCCTTCGAACGGACGAACCGCGATGCCATCTCGCGCAACGGGGACATGGCCGCGCGCGATGCCGCGATCGCAGAGGCGGCCTATGGTGTGACTACCAAGCGAACAGCGGGTCTGGAGGAGCTTCGATCGTCGCTCGACACGGCATCGGACGCCAAGGACGTGATGGATATCCAGGCCCGGATTGGGGTCGAGAACGCGCACATCCAGAATGATGCTGTTCAGTTGCAGGCGCTCCAAATGCGGCAAGCGGCCGAAGCGCGGCTCCGCTCTCAGCGCGAAGGTGAGGCTGGCCTGGCAAAGCTCGAACAGAGCCTGGGTAGCCGGCCATGAAGCGTGCCGCCGGCACCTCCGCGATCTTACTGACGATCCTGGTCACCGGCTGTGGACAGCCAGCCGGCAAGGCGGAATTGAAGTCCGATCCTAAGCTTCGGTCGCAGATCCTCGCGGCGTGCGCGGACGGCACTCATACCGACACGCAAGAGTGCAGCAACGCAAAGGCGATCGAGAACGCGGACAAACTCGATCGCTCGCTTGGTCCCAAATAGGCGAAGGCTCGGTCATGGCGTCCACACTCTTCGCGGATATCTACACCAACATCGACGGCAAGCTCGATCTTTTCCTGAACGAGCGCCTTAACAATGTGATCGACGTTGTGCGGGGACCGCTGGCGCTGGGGCTCGTGATCTATATCGCCTTGTTCGGTTACATGGTCATGCGCGGTATCGTCAGTGAGCCGTGGGGCGAACTCTTCTACCGGATGGTGAAGCTCTGCCTCCTGTACGTCGCGGCGACCACGGTTGCCTATTCTGATTGGATAACCAACCCGCTCTTTCACGGGATGCCGGACACGATCTCGCAAGCGCTTGCCGGCAAAACCATCACCAGCGTGGGCGCCGTGTTCGACGACTATTTCGGTCAGGTCGACAATATCGTCCGGATCATCCGGACCGAGGCCGAAACATATCTCGATATCAACCCGTGGAAGCTCGTCCTGCTGACGTTGGCGATCCTGATCTACGGTCTTGCCGGGCTATCGGCAGCGATCGGCTTTGCAATCACTGTCTTCGCAAAAGTCGCGCTCGCCGTGGTGATCGCGCTCGGCCCGATCTTCATTGCGCTCTCGCTCTTTGAGACAACCCGCCGCTTCTTCTACGGCTGGCTGGGACAGGTGTTCAATTACATCGTGCTGATGGCGGTGATCATCGCCATCACTACCCTCATTACCGATCTCGGCGCGACTGCACTGGCAACCGCCGAAGGCACTCCCGACGTGACGATCGGAGCGGTCCTGTTCTCGGTCTACATCTTCCTGGGAACGATCTTCTTCTTCCAGGCGCCTTCGATCGCCACCGGCATTGCCGGCGGTGCCGCCGCCGGTGTCGGCGCCTTCGCCGGCTCGGCCTGGGGAACGATGGCGGCGCCGTTTCAGCAGAGCCGCATCGCCCGCAACAGTCGCAACCTTGAACGGGCCGCTCAGCGCGGCGGTTCGGTCAGCCGCGCATGACAAGGAAAAACCTATGACGAGGTCCTCCTCGATAGTGCGATGGCTTCGTCGATCGACATTGGTCATCGTTCTGCTCCCGGCGTTGGCGAGCGGGGCATCAGGGCCAAAGAAGCTGCCGGTTTGCAACGGCAAGCACCTGCGTGACGCGAACATCTATGGAAGCGTTCTGCCGGGTTCACCGATCCCGGCCGTAGTGGCGCCCCCTGCCCCGCCACCTGTGCCGCAGATCAAGCAACCGATCGAAGGCGGGACTCCGCCGCCGCCTGTCCCCAACCCCGCGTCTGAAAAGACGTCCGCGCGGGCAGATTTTCGATCCTACGGGAGTTGCTGACCATGCGCAGCCAGGCTGAGGGCGTGCCGGCAAAGGACGCTGAACTCTATTTCGGGCAGGCACGATCCTGGGATCAGGATCGCCAGCGCAAGTCGCTTCGATCCGAGCGCATAGCGTGGATCGTGGCAGGCCTGGCGATGATTGTGTCAGCTGCGGAGGGGTTCGCGCTCGCGGGCCTTGCCCCGCTGAAAACCGTCATGCCGTATATCATCCGGGTCAACCAGACGACGGGTGCGGTGGATGTCCAGACCACCCTCACCCAGAAGCCGATGCGCTACGATGAGGCAGTCACGAAGTTCTTCCTCGCGCAATATGTCAGGCAACGCGAGAGCTGGTTGCCGGCGGCGGCCGAAGAGAATTTCAGGGCCGTCACCATCCTGTCCGAACCGGGCGAGCAGCAACGCTGGGGCCGCTTCTTCAGCTCGAATAATGCGGCGAGTCCGCAGGTCGTCTGGGGCAAGGGCGCGGTGGTCCAGGCCCGTGTCCGCAACATCGCCTTCATCAATGACCGTGTTGCCAACGTGCGCTTCACCCGCACCGTGCAGACTGACACTGATACGCAGAGCAGTGATTGGATCGCGACGGTGACATTCCAGTACACCAACGCGCCGATGGCGGAGGGCGACCGGTACCGTAACCCGCTTGGGTTTCAGGTCCAGAACTACCGCGCCGACCCGGAGGTGGTGCGGTGAAGCGGCTGATCCATATCGCAGGCATCTTCGCGCTCATTGCAGCGCCCGCGTTGGCCGAGGATACGCCGCGCGCGGGACCGGCAGACCAGCGCGTGAAGTTCGTCGAATATCAGGAGACGCAGGTCTACCGTATCGTCGGCACGTTCCGCACGGCGACGCAGGTCGTACTGGGCGCCGACGAGACGATCGAGCATGTCGCGCTAGGGGACACGGTGTCGTGGGAAGTGGCGGTCGCCGGTCACATCCTCTTCCTGAAGCCACGCGAGCGCGCAGGTCCAACCAACCTTATCGTCACGACCAATCGCGGCGGCGAGCTTCGCAACTACGCGTTCGAGTTGACTACGCGCCGGGGGCCGATCGGTCGCGGCAGCAGCGACACCTTCTTCCAGGTCCGCTTCCGCTACCCGCGTGACGAGGCAGACCGCGCCGCCCGGATGCGGGCGACCCAGGAGGCGCAGCGCATCGCGGCGCTTCAGGCGAGCGTCGTTCGCGGCGCGCTCGACCATGGTGTGATCGAGGGGCCGCGGAACCTGAACTACAAAGTCCAGGGCTCAAGCGACCTCCAGCCGTCGGAGATCTCCGACAACGGCCAGTTCACGGTCCTGCGCTTTCCAGGCAACCATGAGATTCCGGCGATCTACCTTGTTCGGCCGGATGGCTCGGAAAGCCTGGTCCCGTTCGATGTGCGAGACGAATTCGTTGTGGTGCATGCTGTTGCGGCTCAACTCCGACTGCGCCGTAACCGAGAGGTGCTGTGCATCTATAATCTGGCACCGACCCCTTACGGTGTCGACTACGGCACCAACACTGCGTCGCCGCATGTCGAGCGCACCATTCAAGACCCGAAGGAGTGAGCGCGATGGACGAATCTGCGCCTGAGGACCGTCGTCGCCCGCATGGCGATCCCACGCCCGAGCGCGACGAGATCATCCGCGAACGCGGTATCGACCCGATCGGGGGCATGACGCCGGCGAAGCGCAACACAGCGCTGATCTTCGCCGGCACGGCGATGGTGCTCGGCATTCTGTGGGTGAACTCGGGACCGAGTAAGAATGTCAGCAGCTTGATGGCGAAACCCGAAGCAATGGCGCGGCGACCCGATCTCGCGGCGCGCGAGACGGTCGCTTATGATGCTGTCGCTGCAAAGGCCAAGCCGCTCGGCCTAGCAGCTGTTGATCCCAACGCGCCGGTCATCAACCCACCGCCTGGTGCACAGGTCGTCGGCCCTGATGGCCAGATCGTACCAGCAATTCAACCGGGAGCGGCCCCCGCCGCGACACCGCAGAACAATCGCCAGAACCTCGCCGACCAGGCGCGGCGATCGACATTGATCGCCTATGGCGGCCGGGACGCGATGCCCGCTTCGGGAGCCGGGACCAGCGCCGATCCCGACCAGCCAGAAACAGCCGGCGATGGATCTGCGGGCCGGGCCGCCCACGGCACGCCCAATGCGCTGGACGCGCTTCGACAGAGTTCCGCGGTCGGCGAAGCGCGGGCCTCGATGCTGCCGAACCGCAACTATCTCGTGACCGCCGGAACGCTGATCCCGTGTATCCTCCAGACTGCCATGAACTCGGCGCAGCCCGGCTACACCTCCTGTTTGATCCCGCGCGACGTCTATTCCGAAAATGGCCGGGTCGTGCTGATGGAGAAAGGCACGAAGGTGCTCGGCGAATATCATGGCGGCATTCAGCAGGGCCAGAACCGCCTTTTCGTTCTATGGACGAGAGCGGTCACACCTCAGGGGGTCCGCATCGACTTGGCGTCGCCCGGCTCGGACGCGCTCGGCCGAGCGGGAATAGCCGGATCGGTCGACACATTCTTCTGGGCACGGTTCGGCAGCGCATTGCTGCTCTCACTGGTCGACGACGCCGCCTATATCGCCGGTCAATCGGTGTCGGGCGGCAGCAACAACTTCAACAACACGACGCGCACGCCGAGCGAAGGCGCGGGCATAGCACTCCAGAACAGCATCAACATCCGCCCCGTGCTCAAAAAGAACCAGGGCGAGGAAGTCGGGATCTTCGTCGCCAAAGACTTCAATTTCGCCGACGTCTACAATCTCGAGCTGCGGCGCTGACGTGAGCGATACCGCTGTCCTGCGCCACTACCTGGCACCGATCCTGCCACTGCTGGAGCCGGTCGAGGTGACGGAGCTTGTGATCAACAAGCCCGGCGAGGTCGGCATCGAGGATCATCAGGGCTGGCATTGGCATGATGTCGCCGAACTCGACAGCGAATGGCTCGCGACGCTCGCCGTTGCCGCCGCGAGTTTCACCCGGCAGGACGTCAATGCAGAAACTCCGATCTGCTCGACGATATTGCCTGGCGGCGAACGCTGCCAGATCGTCATACCGTCGGTGACGCCGAGCGGAGCGCCATCCTTCACGGTGCGCAAGCCGTCGCGCGTGAACCTCGCAATCGATCAACTCGCCAACACGGGACTGTTCAAGGGCACACGCTCTGCTGCGCGCGGTCTCGGCGGGGTCGATGCACAGCTGGTAGCGCAACGCGATGCCGGTGACTGGCCGTCCTTCTTCAGGACCGCAGTTGCTGCCCGCAAGAACATCCTGGTGAGCGGCGCGACCGGGTCAGGCAAGACCACCTTCGCCAAGGCGCTCATCCAGCTGATCCCGCCCCATGAGCGGCTGCTGACGATCGAGGATACGCGTGAGCTCGTCGTCGAGCATCGCAACGTCGTGCATATGGTCTATTCGAGCGAGCGGCAGGGCCTCGCCAAGGTCGGCCCCAAGCAATTGCTCGAAAGCGCGCTTCGCATGCGCCCCGATCGCATCCTGCTGCAGGAGCTGCGCGACGGCACCGCCTTCTTCTATCTGCGCAACGTCAACTCGGGGCATCCTGGCTCGATCACGACCGTCCATGCCGGCTCGGCCATGGGAGCGTTCGAGCAGCTCACCTTGCTGGTCAAGGAATCGGAGGGCGGACGGGATCTCGCCCGCGACGACATCCGCGGGCTGCTTCGCATGCTGGTCGACGTCGTCGTCCAGACCCGCAAGCACGCCGGAAAGTTCGAAGTCGAGGAGGTATATTTTGACCCGCCTGTCGGACGCACGACCGCTCACTAAGGTCGCGATCATCGCGGGGGTCCTCGCGGCGGTGCTCATCCTCTGCGCCCTGTGCGCGGTGCTGGTGGCGCTTGTCGGCTTGAAGCAAATCGGGCCGCGAATGCAGATCACGGCGGTGCCAGCATGGCTCTGGTACTATCGCGGCGATCCGCTCCTCCACCTGTGGCTGCAGCGGGGCGCGTTGGTCAGCGGCGCAGTCGCCTTCGTCATTTTGCTCGTCATCCTGAAACGGGGGCGCTCACTGCATGGCGAGGCGCGGTTCGCGCGTGAAAGCGAGATCCGGCAAGAACAGCTGCGCAGCAAGAGCGGCATCATCGTCGGCCAGAAGGGCGGCCGCTATCTTGTGTTCGGCGGGACCGAGCATGTTCTGCTCGAGGCGCCCACGCGTGCCGGCAAGGGCGTCGGTGTCGTGATCCCCAATCTTCTGAGTTGGGCGGACTCGGTCGTGGTGCTCGACGTGAAGCGCGAGAACTGGGACATCACAGCCGGCTTCCGGGCGCGCCATGGCCAAGCCGTCTATCTGTTCGACCCGCTCGATCCCGAAGGGCGGACCGCGCGGTACAATCCGCTGAGCTTCATCGATCGTCTCGACGACGTCGATGTGGTCAACGAGCTCCAGAAGATCGGCGGCATGTTATTTCCGGCTCCCGAGAAGGCCGACCCCTTCTGGGCTGAAGCCGCGCGCGCCGCCTTCGTCGGCGTCGGCGCCCTTGTTGCGGCCAACCCCGCCCTCCCCTTCACGATCGGCGAAATCTACCGGCGGCTGACGGCGGGCGACCCGAAGGTCGAGCTGCCCAAGGTTGTCGAGGAAGCGCAGAAGCGCGGGCAGCGGCTCAGCCAGGCGTGCGTCTCGGCGCTGAGCGACTTCACCTCCGCGTCCGACAACACCTTCTCCGGTATCAAGCAGACGATCACCTCGAAGCTCAGCCTCTGGCTTAACCCGTATGTCGATGCAGCGACGTCGGAGACCGACTTCGATCTGCGCCAGGTCCGCCGCGAGCGGATCTCGATCTATCTGGGCGTATCGCCAGACAACATCGACCGCATCGCGCCGGTGTATAATCTCTTCCTGCAGCAGCTGATCGACCTCAACACACGGGAGCTGCCGGACTCAGGGGGCCAGGTGCCCGTCCTACTGCTGCTCGATGAATTCGCTCGACTGGGCAAGGCACCGGTGATCGCGTCGGCCTTTTCCTATGTCGCCGGCTACGGGCTACGCTTGTTGCCGGTGATCCAGAGCCGGTCGCAACCGCGCGGGATCTACGGTGCGGACGTCACCGACGAGATTATCGCCAACTGCGGTCTGGAGGTGGTTTTCACACCGAAGGAGCTGAGGGTCGCCAATGAACTCTCCGAGCGGCTCGGGTTCTTCACGATGAACGTAAAATCGAAGAGCCGGACTATCCATGGCATGCTCGCCAATCGCAGCATTTCAGAGTCGGATCAGCGCCGGGCGTTGATGATGCCACAGGAACTGATGCAGATGCCAAAGGGCGAACTGCTGTTGCTGCGTGGCGGTATCCCCCCGGTCCGGGCGCGCAAGATCGAATATTTCCGGTCGCGCCGGTTCACGAGCCGGATCTCCGAACCGCCCAAGGTAGCGCCGCGCCCGATCGTGATCCCGCAAACGAAGCAAGGGTCGGCGACGGCCACCGGAGCTGCCGGTTCGGATGTGCTTGGCCAAGCGATCGAGGCGAAGCGCGCGGCCCTCCTCACCCTGCCCCCCACCGAGGAAGAGCCAGCTGTGACTCGTACGCTGACCGATGATGAACTGTCCGGCTATGCCGAAATCACTGACGACATGCTCGTCCTGGGCGAGCTCGAGGAACTTCCGCCCCCCGGGGACGAAAAGGCGGCGCTCGCTTTCGTGATAGCAATGACGGCGCGCGCGGTCCTCGAACCCGATGACGATCCCGAACCATCCAAGGCTCTAGTGACGGAAAGGCATGATCATGGCCGATGAGGACAAGGCAGTGGCGCCCAAGCCCCGCGCCAAGGCCAACAGCGTCGCCGTTGACGATAAAGAGCGCGGCAAGGCGCCCGCGCCAGCGGGGCAAACGCCCGAGCCCAAACCGGTCGGCCCTGCGGTTGCCGAAGGGCGCGGGGGTGAGCCCGCCCAGAAACCAAAAGCTCCCTCGGTGGAGGCCGGCGATCTGCCCGAGGCAGTGCGAAAGCGCTACTATGCAGACAAGGCCAAATGGTCGGGCGAGCCAGCGTTCTTTACCTCGGCCGAGATGAAGGATCCGGCGTTTCGCGATCAGGGTCGCCGGCTCGTCACAGCGACGGAAAGTCAGGAGGTTGTGAAGGATTTGGTCGCCATCGCGCAGCACCGCGGTTGGGAGCGGATCCATGTCACAGGGACCGAAGCATTCCGGCGATCAGTCTGGCTCGAAGCCGCCCAAAAGGGCCTTGAGGTCAGAGGCTACAAGCCGAACGATCGCGATCTTCAGGAACTTGACCGACTGCGTAGCAATGCCAGCAGGAACACGATCGCGCCAATGATCGGCCGCGATGCCGCCGATGCCCGTCAGGCGACGCCCGCGCGTTCGTCGAACGACCCCGGAGCGTCTGGGCGACAAAGCGGAGGTCGCGCGGATGAACGATCACTACCCAATGACCGGGCGGTCGACAGCCAATTGCGGGTGATGGAAGCCGTGATCCGGCGGACATTGTTCGATAATCCGGAAGCCGTGGGCCGCGTGATGACAGTGGCGCGCGCGCAGCTCGATGCCCATGTTGCCGCCGGCCGCACTATCCGCCCGGCCATCGTCCGGGATACAAGCGCATCAATGCAACGCGGGGCCGAGCCCGCGACCGGGCAATCGCGTGTCGCGCCAGTTCGGCAGGGCCGGGACCACAAGCCGCCGGAACGCAATCGCTCGCGGTGAGAAGCTAGCGGGAGAGTTTGCAATTCATCGCGATTGTTCGCCCTGCACGAACATAATCGACGCATCATAAACGCAGTAGACGCGGCAACTCGTCGCCGGCGGCCGCCTGGACGCAGATGCCAGATCACGGTCCCGACGAGCCTGAGCGTCGGCGCGAGCGAAGCTGCCCGGTGACCGCGCACGGTAATGTCGAGGTGCGAAGCACGACCTAGCCAATTTGTGTGGGAGGTCTCTACCCCGGCGGTATGCTGGCAGGGACCACCGGGGGATACCCAGTTCGTATGGCACAATGCAGTCCCCTTGGTCCAAGACGACACTCTATGCCAGCCATCTAACAGCAGGTATCTTTTTAACAGTAGTAATGTTAGATAGCGTGTGTGATGTTAGATAAGCGAACCTATGCCGATCCTGATGCGCTGGCCGCAGCCGCCGATGCCTATGTCGAGACGGCGTTTGGCATACGTATGGGGCTAGAGCCTGCGGACGGCAAAGGTCTCCCCCATTTCCTCCTTGATCGCTATCGAATCTGGCGAGGCCAGCTGAATGGTGAGCCGGCACTTCTCGTGGCGATGCGAACGCCCGGACAAGGCGCCACCGCCAACTTCATCAAGCATCGCGACCTGCTCCGACGACAGTTAGGCGTCCGCCTGGTCCTCCTGCTGCTGGAGCATGTGTCAGCCGTCGTTCGTCGTCAGATGGTGGAGCGTCAGATCGGGTTTTTGGCTCCGGGCGCGCAGCTGTACGTTCCCGAAGCGTTGCTCGATCTGCGCGAGCGCACGCCGCCTAATCTTGCAACCGCGAACGAGCAATTCGGCCCGGGTACCCAGCTCCTCATCCTCGCGAGCCTTCTCGGCGAAGATCTCAACGACGTGAATCTGACCCAGCTGGCGGAACGCTTCCAGGTGGCAATCATGACCATGAGCCGCACCCTGGACGAACTTGAGGCGCTTCAAATCGCCAAGGCGCGCCATGTCGGCCGTCAACGCCGCCTACAGTTTGTCGTGCGCGATCGAGAGCTATGGCAGGCGGTGGAGGGACGGTTGCAATCGCCCGTGCGCAAGGTCCGCACCGTAAGAGGAACCCTGCCCAGCGAGGTTGCACCCCTCGCGGGTGAAAGCGCGCTTGCTCATTACACGATGTTGGCCGAGCCGCGTTTCCCGCATCGGGCCGTCCCGGCGGCACGGTGGAAACAACTCCAACAGACTCTGGAGCTTAGAGTCGGATTTGAGTTCGACGATGACGATCGAGCCGAACTCGAGACCTGGAGCTATGATCCACGTTCGTTGACACGAGAGCCGGTCGTCGACCGGCTCTCACTGTATCTTAGCATGCGAAATGACCCTGATGAGCGCGTGGCACAGGCAGCACAGCAACTTTTGGAGCCCTTTGGATGGTAACTGGTATCGATCGTTTTCGCGCGCATTTTGAGGGGTATGACAGTCAATATGTGCTGATCGGCGGAGCGGCATGCGAGCTGCTGATGGATGCGGCAGGCCTCGATTTTCGAGCAACCAAGGATCTCGACATCGTCCTGATCGTAGAGGCTCTCGACGCAGCGTTCTCCGAGCGCTTCCTGAGCTTTGTCGAGGACGGTGGATATGAAATTCGCCAACACAGCCAAGGAACGCGCGTCCTCTATCGATTCCAGAAACCCGCGAACAAAGCCTATCCTGCCATGCTCGAACTCTTCTCCAGAAAGCCGGAGGGGATTTCGCTCGCCGAGGATAGCCATCTGACCCCGCTCCCGATCGATGAGGAGGCCGCCAGCCTGTCGGCGATCCTCCTCGACAGCGGCTATTACGAGTTCCTCAAGACCATGGTGCGCCCGCTCGACGGGATTCCGGTGCTCGATGAGGCAGCCATCATTCCGTTCAAAGCGCGTGCCTGGCTCGATCTCAGCTCACGGCGCGCCGCCGGCGAGAGGATCGACGAAAAGGACGTTCGCAAACATCGTAACGATGTCGCCCGAATGCTGCAGCTGCTCGCCACGGATGCAAGTTATGCGCTGCCATCAACGGTACAAAGTGACATGACCGATTTCGTCACAGCACTGGCGGGCCAAGAGGATTTCGATCCAAAGCAGTTCGGCGTGAACATGACGCGCGACATCGTCGTATCCCGTCTACAAGCGGCCTATCGTCTCTAACCGACGCGCTGCATGGTGCGTGCGCGTACGGTCGGGAACAAAGCGCCGAAGAGCTCAATGCCTTCAGGAGCGCGTAACAGGGATTGGCTTCGCCGGCCGTCGCAATGGACTTCATCTTAGCGCTCGCGATCACGAGGTTTCGGCGGGCCGCGATCTGGTGAGGGATCATCAGCCTGCGGCCGGCCGCGTGCGCGGTTGACCCCACTCGATGCCGCTCGCTCCTCCATCATGATTTCGCGCGCACGCTGAAGGCGCCGCGAGACCGCGGGCGGCATCGCCGCCACGAAGCTGGTCACATCCTCCGCAAGCGCGAGGTCTTCTTCCTTGCCGGTGGCCGCAAGCGCGGCGGCCGCTTGGCGGTAGGCGCCACGAATGAGTTTCTGACGGCCGAGCGCCGCCACATCCTCCGGTCGCCGCTCAGGATTCGCCGAGCGCGCAAACTCGGCTGCGCGCTCTTCGGTCAGCCGGCTGATGTCGAGCCCCCTGCCCTGCCCGGCCGTACGGGCTTCCAAATGCCGGGCCGATGAACGAACCCTTTTTTGGACATGCCCGCGCGCCCGCCGTGGTGTGGCCTCCGCCGCGATACCGCGCGCTCGGAGTTCATGGGCGAAGCTCTCGCGGAAATGGTGAAGGTCGGCCTTTCGCGGATTGAAGCGCGACCCGTCCTCGCCCTGGTTGGCGACCGTCAGATGAACATGTGGGTGATCGGTATCGGTGTGAAGCGCGATCGTATACGAAAACTGACCTTCGAACTCCACGCGGGCGAACGCCTGCGCCGCATCGACAATCGTCGCGGCGTCGGTCGTCCCGCCCGGCATCGACAGAATCATCGATGTCGAGATCGGTCGGTCCTTACCGTAGATATTCATCGCCTCGTCGAGCATCTCCCAGTCGCCGGCGAGGGCCTTGAGCCGCTTCTCGTCCGTGATGATCTCGCCCTCGCTGCTGCGCACCTCAAGTTTGCCGTGCCGGCTGACATACCCGAAATGCTCACCAAGGTGGGTCGCCCCGCGCTGCTTGCCCGAAATCTTGACCATGACCTCGGGTGCCTTGCGCACGATCCGCTCGAGCTTCGCGCGCGCCTCGGCCTGCGACAGGTTCGGCGAGGTGCCCGTCCCTCCCCTGCCCTTCCCGCCCGACGATATCCGCAGTGTCCCGCCCTTTAGCGTCCGCTTGCCACCGGTGGGCGGTCGCCACGCTTCCATCAGGCTCGGCAGCGGCAGGATGTCGTCGTCATCGCTCACGACGGCGTGTCCCAATAGGACGTGTCGCCGGCGAGTGCCTTGCCCAGCGCGCGGAGTTGACCCTGGACCTCCGTGTTGAACGACGCGACCCGGGCGGCTTCACGAACCAGGTCGAGACGCGAGTCCACCATCGTCGCGGCATTGAGCGCGTGTACCGCCTGGTTGAGGTTGATGCCGATGCGGTTCAGCTCCCGCCAGGACTGCGAGATCGCCAGGCGATCCGCACGCGGCGGCGGCGCCTTACCGTACAGACGACGGCGCAGCAGCGCGACGATCCACTCGGTACGCTTGAGACCCCGCTCGTCGGCAGCGGCGTCGAGCCGCTCCACGTCTGTAGCGGTCAGTCGGACCTCAACGCGTGCGGTGGTCCGTTCCCGCGGCGAAGGCACGGTGACCTCATCGTCCGGCCGGCGCAAAGCCTGATCGACCAGGCCGCGAAGGAGAGCCGACCGACCTCCGTGGGAGGCCGCCATCGCATCGAAGCGCGCCGCGAGATCGTCGGGCAGACGGAGGCCGAAAAACGCCATGCGCCACCCTATTGTTAAACATCCCCGGCGACAAGCCTATCCGGCCCTCACCTAAAACCACTCGTCTGACAGTCTGCTTAAGCAGACTCGGCGCATTCCTCGAAGCATCGTCTTCCAAGCATAATCAGGAAAGGGAAAATGCCCGATGAAATGAAAATGGCGGCATCCCTGGAAAAAGGGATGCCGCCATCATTCTATCTGAAAACGCGATTTCTCTTCGCGGAGTGAGGGGTTCTGGTGGTTGATCCAGCGCTAGACATCATTAGCCGATGATGGCGGGTTGGCCTCATCGATCAGTCGTTGAATGGCCGCGATCGGAGTGTCGTCCTCAAGGCGGATCATCGCGCCGCACGAACAGGCCGCAGCCTTCTGCAAGCGTATCTGGCTGAAGGGCACGTTGAGGACCGCCCCGCATTTCGGGCAATCCACTTGCGCGCAGATATCGTCCAACTCACCGGCCATCGGCAATCCTAGCTTCCCACAGGGACTCACGAACCTCAGTTCATCACCCTACCCTATTCGTGTCAATCGAACGACAGGTCGGTCGACGCCACCTCAATCTCGTCGCCGTCATCGAACACGACCCGGACCCGTTCGGGCAGGACCAGGCGCGCGGGACGGCTTCCGACCATCACCTTGACCGGGCTTGCCTGGGTAGGCGTCGAGGACCGCCCTCCCCTGCCCGCTCCCTTCGCCGGCGTCGGCTCCATCGGCGCCGAAGGAGCCTCAGTCCGGGCTGGTACATCCTCTACTGCAACCGGCGCTTTTAGCGACGCCACGAACTTCGTCCCCTCGGCAAGCGTCACGCCGCGATCGCCGAAGCTCCCGACGAATGCGCGCACCTCGACCGGATGCTTTCGGGCAGCGCGGTGCAAATCGTAGAGGACGCGGATGGGGGCCTTGTCGATCGCCTCGCGCAGATACGGCTCCATCTCGCCATAAGCCGCATAGAGCGAGACGAACTGCTTGGAGCGGCCAAGCGCCTTGGCGATGTCGGCCTGGTTCTTGCCCTCTGCCAGCATCCGTTCGACGCCAAGCGCAAGCTCCTGCGCGGAGAGGCCGGCACGCTGGTCGTTCTCGACGATCTGGTCGGCAAGGATATCGCCCCCCTCCCCCACATCGCTGACGATCGCGGGAATGGTCTTCTTCCCAGCCGTGAGCGAGGCGCGGTAGCGCCGCTCGCCCATGCGGATGATGTGCTTGCCGTCCGCATCCTTGGGCCGGACGATGATCGGCTGCAGGACGCCGCGTGCCTCGATCGACGCGGCCAACTCGGCGAGTTCGCTCTCGTCAAACTGTGTGCGAGGATTGCCGGGATCGGGGATTATCCACTCAAGCGGCAAATCCTCGACGCGGCGCGCACTCTCGTGCGCGCCGACCAGCATCCCGAATTCTTCGGCCCGTTGGTCGAACTTGCCCATCAGGCGGTCTCCTTCGTCCGCGCCTCTACCCGGCGCTCCACTTCGGCGAGGATGCTGCGGATTTCCTCCGATGCCGCCTTGGCGCCGCTTCCCTTCTCGTGCCAGACCGCATGGTGGTTCTCGGCCGAATGCTTGTAGGTCGGGCGGGCCTTCACGAACGCCGGGAACATCATCGTCGGCCCGACCGCCGTCGCGAGCTTCACGGCATTGTCCATCTCGCGCTTGTCGAAGGCATTCACCATCGAGGGCAACAGCCCGAGGAAATTGACCTTGCGACCGCCGCGCGCGGCTTCTGCCTTTTTCAGTGCCGTCAGCAGCATCTTGGCGCACTCGATCGAGTCTTCGGCGACCTGGACGGGCGCGATGACTTCATCGGCGACCGCCATCGCGCTCAGGGTGAGTTCGTCCCACTTGGGTCCGGTGTCGATCACGCAATAGTCGAAATGCTCGGGCAGCGCGCGAAACCGGACGATGAAATCACGCACATCCTCTGCGGCCTTGATCATCTGCAGCCGGGAGTCGGCACCAAATACCGTGATCCCCGCCGTGTCGCCGACCGCCAGCTTCGCTTCGGGATCGAACAGGTCGGCCGAGAACAGGCCCGTCCGCTCTTTCGCCAAACGCCGCGTCGAGCTCCCCTGCGGATCCAGGTCGAGAAACGCGACCCTCCGCCCTTCCTGCTCGGCGAGATACCAGGCGAGATGGGTTGCAAAGAAGGTCTTGCCGACGCCGCCTTTCAGCAGGCTGATCACGATGGTCTTCACGTCTGTATTCCGTTCCCTTCAGTCGCGCTCAAAAGTCGTCGCCGCCGTTACGAAGGTTGCGCTCATAATGGTCTCGCGCGGACCAGTCGCCGCGCGCGCCGAACCGGGGTCCGACATAGCGGAACAGATAGACGGTCAGCGCAAAGCAGGCGAACGCAAACAGGATGGCATGATCAGGATGCCGCGAAAAATACTCAGCCATGGTCGGTCTCCTCGGAATGCGCTGGTCGTGCCTGACGGCCGCGCCGGTCGCGAAGCTCCTCGTCAGGGACATCGAGACCATAGGTTTGCTTGAGTGCGTTCATGACGAGCGCGCGGACTGTGAGATTGTCGTGGTCGAGCGCCAGGCGCATGATCGCGCTGTGCATCGTCGGGGTCACCCGAAGCTGCAAAAAGGCGGAACGCCTGCTTTCGCTCCCCTGCCCTGCACCCCCCACCGGCACCCTCTCCTCCCAGACAACAAGGTAGAAAGACTATGCCGCACCTGTATTGAATTCAATACAGGTGCGGCGAATTGATGCGGACCTGCGACGATGTCTGACGCAAGTCTGCTCAAGCAGACTTTGCGACAAGCGACCGGTCGAGCGTCAGCTGGCCCCGTGAGGGACGGGGCCAGCCTATCTCAATATTCGCTGGTCAGGAGAATTGTCACCACCCGGGTGGTGACTTGCGGATCGGCAGGATCGGGTGAGCCGAAGTCGAGCGCGCGATCATAATAATCGATCTTCCAGTAAAGCGCTGCGTCGCGAAACGTGAAGCGGCCGAAATCCCGCTCGCCGTGCGGATCCACGTCGACGCCGAATTGATCATAATCCCGGATAGCGCGGAGCAATTCGGCTCGGGCATGGAAGTTGCGGAACAGGCTGACGTCGCCGATCAGATCCTGGACGCCGAGGGTCATCACCACGCGGTTATGGCCGGGTTGAGTGAGGTTCTGCCGCAGCGCGTCGTTGAGGGTCGCGATGGTCGAGATACGATCCATGGCTGGGGCAAGGGAGATTGGTCGATCGGACATGTGCTGATCCTGTGCTTGCTCAAACCCCGCCGATCGGGGTCTTTCGACAGGGACCGGCTGGCCGGGGCACAGCAGGTGCGCGCACCCGCAGGGTCGAAACGTGAGAGGAGAAGCCCGGCTACGGGCTTGCGCGGAGATGCGCCCCGGCAATGACCGGACATGGTGATGATCCCGTCACTTCGGCGGCTTGCGGCACCCAAGACATCACATGCCGTCAAGGACTTCTGGACCGGCTGAGGACAAGCGGACTATCGTCATCCGAGATGACCGCTGCGCTCCACACTCTCTGGCCCAACTGGACAAAGACCGTCGGCGTCATGGCAAGCCGCAACATCCTCATACGCAGCCAATGCCGGCGTTGCGGCGCCTTGATGCGGGTCGATCCGGCCGATCTGGTCGCGCGGTACGGGGCAGGGTGGTCGCTCATCGACACCCAGGAGCGGTGCCGGATGGTCGCGTGCGATGGCGCGGCGTTCTATCTGGCAGCCAGAACCTACGGCGCGCCCTGGCACGTGCTGCTCGAAGAGGCGGCGCTGCGCGAAACGCTTGGCGATGGCCCGGCGCCGGTCACGGCCCAGACGTTGATCGCCTCTGGCATCGCGGAGTAGCGCATCCACTTCAGCAAGGGATCGTCACCCGGAGGGCCGAGACCCGGCACGGGGCTCGGGGCGTCAGCCTAGAGCCCGGTCCGGCGCAGCCGGTGCCCGAAAACCCTTACGGCAACGGCCCAAACAGCTTGCCCAGGACCAGATCGAGCGAAGCGATATTTTCGAATTTTCCTTTGGCGATCACCCGGTGCATCGGCCGCTCGTTCTTCTTGCCAGCCGATGTCCCTTTGGCATGGCGAGCAACGGGAAAGCCGCTGATATCGGGCAGGGGCACATCTGGTGCATTGCCGAACCAGAGATAGGAAACGAGATCGAGATCGGGCGAGACCACGATCCAGATGATGCAACCGCTCGGCTTCTCCATCAACTTCAGGCTTGCGGTCACACGCGGCGCCCGCCCGCCCAGTGTCACGGTCTTGAACTGGATGTGCCGGGTGATCGCCTTGTAGCTCATTACGAGATCGTAGCCGCCGGCATCGAACTCGGAACGCAGCACCTCGACCCCGGTCACGCCGCGTTGCCACAGCCGCCGCAGCGCCTCGCCTACGAACACATGTTCAACGATGCGTTCGCGCAGGGTCGAGTGGATGTAATGGGCACTGGCTTGCTCTGTCAGGTCATCCAAAGGCTGCATCTCTAAAGAAGGGGCGGGGGCGAAGCCCCCGCCTGGAGGTTAGGCGAAGGGATCATATTCGTTGATGACCGCAACGTCGCCGTCGAAGTCGTCGGCGGTGATGACGGCGAACTGGGCTCCGATGGAGATGACCATCGTTGCGACCATCAGGGTTTTCGAAAGGCTGAGTGCGCTTCTGCGGGCGGTCCAGATGTCGGTGAACATATCGAGGCTCCTTGCAAGCCGGCAGGTTCATCCCCGCTCGACTGGCGCCCGAAGTGTCGGTCTCGTGGCCGCGATCACCTTTTGGCGGCACGGCAAAAGGCCGTAGCAAAGCGTACGGACCCTTTACGGGTTGATCGCATTAGGCCCGCGGGAGCGACCAAGGATTGCGCCTCAAAGAGCGGGGTGAAGCTGCCGGTATCGGATGCCGCTTGCCCACCAGGTCGATCGCAAAAAGGGCAGGAACAACCGGCAAACCGTTCGCATCTTGTTCTACGTATCTCAGGCGCTACTGTCCTGGCGATGACCTCGTTGCATATTCCGATATTGATCTGCCTGACGGCGATGAGCGGCGCGGCATCGGGTGCATCGGCTCCGTCCGACACCGGACGGGTCCGTTACGTGACCGATGGCGACACCTTCCGCCTGACGAGTGGCGAGCGCATCAGGATCGCCAATATCGATGCGCCCGAGATTCACGCCCGCCAGGCGAAATGTCGCCTTGAAATAGAGCGCGGCAAAGCCGCATCGCGGCGCGCGCGTGGGCTGCTCGACGGCAAGGTCGTGACGTTCGAGCGGGTAGGGCGCAGTTACAACCGGACGGTGGCGCGCGTCCGCGTCGATGGCAGAGACTTGGGCCAGGCGCTTATCGCCACAGGTGCCGCGCGACCTTGGCTCCGCCATCGGCCCAAACCGGATTGGTGTTCCTGACCGGCTGCCGCGATCAAAGTGAGATCGCTAGATCCGGGCCAATTTAGAGTGAAGCCATCCAAGGATTGACGGTGCTTATTCCGGCCGCCTCGAAGGGATTCGTGTCTCGGGTGGCGACTATAAGGCGACTTGCCGCAGCCGTGGCCGCGATATAGCCGTCAGCTGTTCCAACCGCTCTACCCGCGTCCTTCGCCACCACCATCAAGTGGGCGAAAGCCCGCGAGGCTTCCAAGTCGAACGGCAGAACGCGGCTGTCAAACAGGGGCAGCACTTCCTGTTCCAACCGGCGATCAAGCGTTTCACGTCGCTTGCCGGCCGGCATGGCGGCAATGCCGAAACGAAGCTCGGCCACGGTTATGGCCGACAGATAGAGTGTGTCGATCACTTGAGCATCGACCCATGCCAGGACATGCGGGTCAGGCACGGGCTTCCACAGCTCTGAGATTACATTGGTGTCGAGCAGGATCACTCGAACCTCATAGGCTCGGCAGGAGTCTTGTCACGCAGCTGAGCAAAATGCTCTGCTTCTGCGTCGCTCATGCTGGCCTCCCGGCCGATGGAGACCAGCAACGATCCCAGTTTGACGCGGTCGGTCGGTCGCGCGGCATGTTCCAGAATTTCGCGCATCTCAGCCTCGGCACTGCGCCCATGATGCGCTGCCCTTACCTTCAAGGCACGGTATGTTTCATCGGACAAGTTGCGAATCGTGACGGCTGCCATAGCTGATCGCACTCCGGTTTGATTGACATCGTTGATGGCAATATACCTTATCTGCTATCAATTTGCAATGCGCGAGGCGCCCAGAAGCCGGTGTCTACCTATTACGGGGGGCCAGCGGCGCTCGCCACTAGGGTCGCGCCGGTAGCCTCGGATTTTTTTGGCTTGGCTGCACCCACCAATCTGCCATCTTCAGGGGATGTCCGTTTCGGCTGCCGCAGGGACCTATCCCAATCGCCGCGCCTGTGAATATCTCTCGATGGCTGCCTCCTATGGCGACGCAGCGAAAATGGTGGGCGAGCACGCGCCAGAGAACCAGGCAATTGAGCGGCCCCTGTTTCAGCTCATTGCCCATGCCCTTGAACTTTCGCTTAAGGCCGCATTGAGTCACCAGGGCCATGATGAAGAATGGCTGATGATGATGGGCCACAGCCTCGAACGCTGTTATGCCCAGGCGATCCGCGGGGGATTATATTCCGCCCAAGATCTTTCAATAGACAGGCTCATAGAGGCTCTCGATCAACCCCATGCGCTTCAGCTGTTCCGATACCCCCAAAGCTCGAGCTGGACGGCGCCAGATCGAAATACCGCAACACAAGCGATGGCAGGCCTCCTCGACCTCGTAGGCAGCTATATCTACGATCCGGCGCAAACCGATTGCTGTTAGATTGGAAGGAAGGGGCCAACGGCGAGAGGCCCGGAGCCGAAGCTCCGGGCCTTCCTGCCCCGCTCAGAAGGGGATATCATCATCCCCAAGGTTGTCGTCTTGGCTGCCACCCTTCTGCTGGCGGGATTTGCCGTAGGAGAGGAAGGTCACTTCGTCGGCAATGATCTCGACCCCGTAGCGGTCGATATTCTCCTGGTCGGTCCAGCGGGTGTAGTGGATCCGGCCCCGAACCATAACCTTCTGGCCCGTCTCGACATACTGCGCGACGGTCTTGCCGATGCCGTTGAAGCAGGTGATGCGGTGCCACTCGGTGTCCTCGACCCGGCGACCTTCACCATCCTTCATGGTCTTGCCGTCGCTGTCGCGCTTGGGGCGTGAGGTCGCAAGGCTGAACTGGGTGATCTTGGTGCCGCCCTGGGTGGTGCGGGTCTCAGGCGTGGCGCCGACGTTGCCGGCGAGGATGACGAGGTTCTGCATTTCGAGGTTCCTTTTTGTTCGCCGGGGGTCCGTCCCCTCGACTGAACACCGTCAAAGACGGCCAGGACGACCTCTCCACCGGAGCGCGAAGACGCGGAGGGGAACCCCGATCAAAGGAGTGGTGCGGGCAGCCGCGAAGCGGCAACTCGGTCCGTATGATCGCGGGTTGGAGGGGGTGGACGGCCGGCTTAGGTCGTTCAGGAAAGAGAGGGGATGGACCCCCACGGGCGGGCAATGGACATGGATCCGAGAAGCAGGACACGCTTGTCTCGTCGCTCGTCCGGCGTCGTCACCATGCGTCGATCCGTCACCATAATGCGGCTCTGATTGCCTCAGCCTCGCCGTTGCGCCGGGCGCGGGACGGCCATCATGCAGGTCGAATCTCGCGGGTTGGACCCGGGTGCTGCCTTCACTGCCACGGCGCGCGCGCCTCGTGCAGGGCGAGATGGATGATGGGAAGGTTCGTCGTGCCAGAACCACCACCGGGACGGCAGGAGCTGAACGCTGCCGTCATGATGCCGATAAAGGCTTCCACGCGGGGCCTCGCTGGGCAGGGCGCGCGGCCACCGCTGCGTTGAGGCTTCCGCCCGACTTAGAGGTGCATGGCGGGTGCAGGCTCGGGGTCTCGCCCATCGCACGGCTCCGCACCATGATATAAGCGGCGGCGCGGCAGCGCCCGCATCAGTCGATCGTGACCAGATAGGCCGAGACTCGCAGAGGCTCGGTGAAGCGCCAAGCGGAATAGGGCGCGAGACGCTATAGTTCGCGATATCGTTCCCAGATCTGGGCCATGGTGTCGCGATAGCCCCATCGGTCGGCGTAGACCGTCGAATTCTCGGCAAGATAGGCCATGATGATCAGCATATCCTCGGCGGTCACAGCATCGACATTGCACAGGTGGAGGATCGGAAATTGGCCGGTGTCGTCACCGTTCCACCAGGCGAGGAGAAAGTCGGCCACCTTGGATGATGCGCCTGTTTCGGCGGCGCGGGTGGGCGGCAGTGCGATCGGAACCAGTCGTGCAAGGGCGGCACCGACATCGTCAAACGACACAGCGCGAATAGCGGGGCGGCGAGCCGGCGACTCTTGATCCATGTTTATGCTCCTGTCCGGCGGAGATATATCGAAGCTGCGGCTCGGGCGCGACGTTCTCGTTCGACACGCAGCGCCTCGACGACGGAGATGTCCCGGTGCGTCTGAATAAGGTGGTCGAGCCGGTCGTCCGGTAGGCGTCGTGGATCGAGGGCCGGACCCTTTGCCCGAGGTTGATCCCTACCCATCGCGAGTAATGTGCGGCGGTTGGTGGCCTCGACGAGAAGCGCGCCGAGCTCCGCGCGCGACCAGACGCGGTCGAGGTCGTGCAAGTAGCCGCTGGGATAGCGGGCGGCCGACAGGCGCTCGACCAGACGGGCGATCGCCGCCATGTCGCGGCACGCGCGGATCCGCTCTGCGGTGAGTTGGCGAGCCGTGATCTCGAAGCGGTGATAGAGCGGGCGACTAGGGCGCATGATCGCGCTTTGGCGATCGAGCTCGCAGTGCCAGACCGGAAGGCCCCGCCACGGCAGAATCCGCATACCGGCGGCGGCGGTGGCATCCGCCACAAAATCGAATAACTCGAGTTGCGCTGGATGGCGCACGAAGGGGCGGGGCACCGCATAGCGGTGCCGGATGGCGAAACGCGACATGCGAGCCTCCGTCTGCAGTCGTGGGGAAAGTCCAGTTGAGCAGCGCGCGCAGCGCGCTTGCGGGCGGCGGTGATCTGGGCCGCCAGCCATGCCTTTTGCTGGCCGATGCCCATACCTGCCATGGGTATGACGGCCCAATCGCCGGCGAAGTCGAGCAGGGGCTCCCGGTAGAGCCGCCCTGCGAGAAAGACGATCGGGCCGACAGAGCGAGGGCCGACTGCTTGCCGAAGCTGGCGAACTGTCTTCTCGCCCCACAGTCGCCGTCCAGCGGACGAGAAGTCGCGGAGGGTGACG
This sequence comes from Sphingomonadaceae bacterium, assembly GCA_947476735.1. Taxonomy (GTDB): domain Bacteria; phylum Pseudomonadota; class Alphaproteobacteria; order Sphingomonadales; family Sphingomonadaceae; genus Rhizorhabdus. The sequence continues at coordinate 17,891 of CANJRZ010000002.1, read as the reverse complement.
TTGTAGGGCTCGAGCCTATCTTTCGGTCTCACGAGTCCATGGGCGGCCGACAGGATGAACCAAGGCGAGCCGGTCTCTTCGACATAGGTTCGCACCTTGCGGAACCAGTAGGATCGATACAACTCGGCGGCGCGGGCGCGCCGATCGAGCTTCTGCGAGACGCAGGCGACCAGGTAGATGGGCTCCACTTGAGCACCTTATCGGGACGGGCCGACCAGGCCCGGATGATGCGGGCGCGCCGGGGCCGCGAGCCGATCTTCGGCCTCGTCGAGCATCGCCTTGGTCACAGCGTCCACCCGGCTGGGGCCTTGGCGGTTCCGGATGTGCCGAAGGCCGGCGCCGTTCGGCTCGCTGTCATCCTTGCCGAACAAATAGAGGTCGAGCAGCTTGCTCTTCCAGCGGCGCCCATAGCGGTGCCGGAAGTCGATGAGGGTGCGAAGTTCCTCGTCAGTCCAGGCCGGCTTGTCCGGGACGTTGGACATAGTGTGATCGTGAAGTTTGTCGGTCATTTTTGGTTGCTCCGTGGAGGATTCCGCGTGCGGGCTGGTGGCCCGGAGGTAACGGAGGAAGTCGCGTCCCCATGTCTGGGGCGTGGGCTTGACGGGTCGCTCGTGTGTCACGGTCGGGCCGTCGAAGAGATCGGGCTGTCGTCCGATCACGAGAGGCTGAATGACGTGGCGCGGGTGCCGGACGCAGTCGCGGGCCATCAGGCCGGGACCGCATCGGGGTAGTTGGCGCGGAGGTTCGTGATCATGCGCTCGCCTTCGGGGAACGGCGGGCGCATGATGCTGATCGCGGAGCGGATCGCGGCCGCGAGATCAGCATGGCGGATCATCGGCGACGCGCTGTCAGGGTATTCGACGGGCGGCGTGAAGCCGCCATGAAACCAGCGGGCAAGCCCTTCGCCGACGAACGCGGCATAGGCAGCTTCTGCCTCGTTCTTCGGATTGAAGCGTAGCGCGAGCTCGGTGTAGCGGCCGAAATCGTGGTTGGAACAGTGTCGAATGAAGCTGGCGCCGGCAGAGGGCGGGCCGTAGTGGGCGGTAAGGGCGGCCTGGTAGCAGTCGACTTCGAGGCGGTTCAACCGGTCGAAATCACGCGCGCGGCCAAGCTGCGCGGTGTCTTCTTCAGCCGGGCAGGCGCCGAGGATGGTCGTTTCGAACATGATGGTGGCTCCGGGGTGGACCGGAAATCGGACCGCTCAAGTCCACGAAAAGCCTCCTCACCTCTCGCGAGCGCTGACGATGCTGGGGAGGAACGGGTCGCACGACGCCTCGATGTCTTCGGGTGCGAGATCCTCGCGAGCGAACAGCTCGCGGTCGGACAGGACCGCACGCGGAGCGGCGGGATTGTCCGTCATCACCACATGGAAAGTATCGCCGTCTTCCGAAGCGCGGCGCAGCGCGAAGCGCCAGCAATGGGCGGCGGTCTGGAACGGATTGGGGCGAGACATGGCGGCGCTCCTTGGCGGTTTGATGGTTGATGCGCCGCATCGGCGCGGGCGGCGGCGAAGCCGCAAACGGCGAAGGGCCGCTGGCATGCCAGCGGCCGAGCCGTAAGCTCAGGCGACCTTGCGGTCGTTCTGGGCAGCGGGGGGCGTACCCAATAGGCCGCGACGATCGACCACCCGGATGCCCGCCTTCTTCGCATCGATCACCAGACGCTCGGTCACGCCGTTGCCCTGGAAGGCGATGACGTAGCGCGGCTTCAGCGAGAGCATCTGCTCGTTGCGACGGAAGCCAGCGCGGTCCCCAAGCTTGCGATCGAGACCGAAGCGGACCTGCTGGATGCCGTGCTGCTCGGCCCAGGAGGCGGCGATGCGCTCGATCCCCTTCATGTCGCCGCCATGGACGAGATACATGTCCCCGACACGCTCCCGGACCGCATTCAGGGTGCGCAGCAGATTGTCGCCGAACGCCTTCATGTCCTCGTCGGTCCGGAAGGTCAGCCTTCCGCCTGCGAACACGACCGGCGTACCCTGTGCTGTATTCGCGTCGCGGATCCGCTCGCGACGAGCGCGGAGGAATGCTCGCCCATCGACGATTGCGGACGTGACTCCCAGCGAGATGCGGTTGCCGGTCGATGGTATCCAGGAGCGGCCCGTTTCGCGGATATAGTGCGCGGCTGCGGTGTCGCGCATCAGCTCGTAGCAAGAGGCGGCTTCCTCGATCTTCTTGGCGAGGTCGATTTTCTCCTCGAGGTTGGAGGTGTTGATCTCCGAACCATCCTGCTCGGCAATCAGCAGCCTGATCTCATCGGTGAGACGGTCGATCGTCGCGTGCTTCTTGGCCGCGGCACGGTGGAAGAGGTTGACGAGACCCCAGCCCATCTCCTCGATGTCACGCTCGAGCGACGTATTCTGGAGGGTTGCGAACAAATCGCTCCAGATAGCGGTGGTGGTCTGCTCAAGGGCTTCGGACGGGGGAGGGGCCATCCCAGAGATATCTTCGGCGCGTGGTTCGAGGTGTCCAAGCTCCAGTGCGGAAAGTGCTGCGGCAAGGGAAGTGGTCATGGGTTAAGCCCTTCATCTGATCTGGGCCGGCGGCCTATCCGCCGGATGCGCATCTCCTGGGCGGCCGAATAAGAGGCGCCCGCACCGAGGCGCAGCCGAGGGAAACCGCAAAAACCGGGGTGGAGCGGGCAGCCGCGAAGCGGCAACTCGGCCCGGATTTTTGCGGTTGCGGGTGTCTCGCGGCCGCCCATATGCCGCATCCTCTGGCGGAAAGGTTGTCGGACGTCAGGTAACGTCGGGCACATCCGAGAACACGCTTGGCGTTGCGCTTGGAGTGGGGCTCAACCCGAACGCTGCGATGTCGTCGAGAATGGCTTTCCCGGTCGCGCGCAAGCGTACCATCGCCGCTGGGGTGATCCGTGGGCCGCCATCGGCGCCGATGGCATCGACCATGATGCGGAGCTGGTCGACCAGATCGTCACTCCGGGTCGCCGCATAGCCCGCGAGGGCCGCCACATCCGTGAACAGGCGAGGGACGGGGAGAACGGAGGTATCAGCACCCTCGGGGGGACAGCGCCAAGGGTCGATGTCCGTCCCTTCGGCGATTGCGGTGACGTAGGTAGGATGCTCCGTATCGAGGCTCTTCCACCCGTCGGCCTTATGTGACGCATCGATCGCGGCACGACAGGCGCCGACGAGATCCCCCGCCTCGACCGTGATTTCCGCACGGTAATGGGCAGGGTATTCGCAGTGAACAGTGAAGGTTTTCATGGGACCGGACTCCTGAAAGTTGGCGATATCGAGCAACCCGAACGGGTCCGGGTCATTCGTAGCAGGGACGCTCTGCCAGGAAGGCGAGAGGGGGCCAGCCATCGTGGACGCGGGCCTCGAAGCGCCCGGCGGAAAGGACGCTGCTGATCTCTCGCGCGTGATCACCGGTGTTCCAGTCGCGATCGAGGTGGGCCTGAACCTCGTCCGACATAGCTTTCGCCCGGGCTTCGTGCCCATCGGCAAAGGTGGTGCCGAAGGCCGTCAGCTCCGGATCCGTGCAGAGTTCGCCGGTCTGGTAAAACCAACCGCCCTCTTCAGGACCGCCATAGGCGAGCTGGACGAGATAGACGGCAATGCTGTGCATGTTGGGCTCCTTCGTGTCGGCGAGCTTCCAGGCTCACCGGCGCCGAAGGCTGCCTCCCCTCCGAAGGCGGTGATCGTCAGTCGATGACTTGCCAACCAAATGAGCTCCAGCGCTGACGGTTGGGTGCGTATTTGGCGGCCGTCGCCAGGATGATCCTGGCCGGTTGCGCAGGCGGATCGCCGGCGACGTTGAGTCGTCCGCTGCGTCGGCCGCGCGCGCGGGCCAGCATTGATCGGAGTGGAGGAAGCTGGAGACGCCTCCGACGACGAATTGCTTGATGATCGGGTTAGGCATGGGTGGGTCTCCGTTCGAGCGCGTCGGCCGCGCGGTGGAAGTCGTCGAGCCAGCGACCCATCGGGGCGCGTTGGTCGACGGGGAGGGCGGCCTGTGCCGCCTGGAAGTCGAGCAGCGCGATCGGCGCGGTCTCGACGATATGGTCGATCTCGGCCGGAGGAAGCAGACCGCGCGTCCGGATGAACTCGGTGATGCTGCCGGGGCGCGGCGTCGCACCGCGATGGCCCAGCACCGGCTTGCGCCAGAGGCCGGCGACGTTGCGGAGACGCGGCTTGGCCCGAGCCTCCATCAGCACGATGACGCGCAGCTCCTCGGCCGAAAGCTCCAGCACCTCGTTGGGCTTGATGCTACCGCAGAAGAAGCAGCTCGACTTGGGCGGCACGGGCAAACCCGCACGCGCGATGCGGGCCTCGCATTCCGGGCGCGACCAGCCCCATTCCCGCAAAGGATAGCGATAATCATACCGCGGATCTTCGCATCCGATGGCGTGGTGATATCGCTGCGTATCGCGCGCCGAGGCGTCATAGCCGATCAGCTTGACGACACGGCCGCCTTCGTCCCAGCAGCGGCGTGCCGGTTCCCATCTGGCGGTCCACGCATCCTGCGGGGCCGCCTTCCATTTTTGCGAACACGACCCCCCACCAAAGACCACTGACGGCAGGGTGGCGTTCGTGAGCATGTTCTCGGCAATGCCCGCATAGGGCGGCCAGTGCTTGAAGTTGCGAGGCTGGTAGCGGACAATCTCGGAGGCGATGCCGCGGTCCGCCATCCAGCGCCGGAACAGCGGGATGTAGTCGTAGGTCCGGGACTTCTCGGCGCCGGGATCGGCGAACAATACCATGTCAATCGGATCGCCGCGCTCGGCGAGTTCGACGATCATGGCGGTGGAATCGACGCCTGCACCCCATGCCGCGACAACGGGCGGGCGGTCAGCCATTGGCCGCGTCCTTCGGGACGATCGCCGGGTTGACGATGCGATAGCTCCGCTTGCGGAATGCCGGAATGCGGCAGATCGCGCGGCTCTCCGGATCGCGGAAGAGTGGAGTCCTCCCGTTCGGATTGGCGACCACCTCGAAGCGGGTGCGGTCGCTTCCGTCGCTGAACCGCATGGGCTCATCGAAAATGATAGTCTGCCCGGGCCGGGGGTTCGGCTTCGCCCGCTCCAGCTTGCGCCGTACCAGATTGGCGCGGCAGCGGGCGCGCCATGCCATGGCATATTCGCTGTCCGTGTCGGGCAGCTCGTCCAGGACCGCGGCCGGGCAATCGCTCTCGCACGGCCCCATATGCTCGGTCATGTCCTTGTACCCAAACGAGTGGCCATCGGCAGCGCGGGGATTGTGCTTGGTCAGGCACACGACGGCGAAGACTTGCCGGTCGTTGTTGGTCTCGAGGCGCTCGCACGCAGCGTAATAGGTCGATCCAACCATGGACGAGGCCAGCACCGTGAGACGGTGATCATCGCGCGTGTAGGTGAACTGGTTGTCGAGATAGGAGCGCGGGGAAGCGTGACCGCCCATATCGCGCATGAAGAGCCAACCCATGAATTATCTCCGATGTTTGTGGGGATCAGGCGGCAGCGGCGACGCGCGAAGCGGCGATGACGCCGATCGTCGCGATAGGCCGGTGCCGGAACACAAGGGGTCCCGCGGCTCCGCGACTGGCGACGGGGGAACCTACCCCGACCGGTTCGCCGCCTCGGCAGCCGTTAAAAGTGGTATCGCCGGCAGCAAGGAAGCTGCGCGGCGATGCGCTCAGGGAGCGGATACCCCTCCCTCGGGCGGTGACGAGCGGTTGGTTGTCCCCAGTCGCCATGCCAGGGTCTCGTCGATGAACTGGCTGGTCGACATGGTGTCGACGGTGTCCGCCGTGATGACGATCGCCGCGCCGCCAAAACCGTCCGAGCGCATCTTTGAACAGTTGAAGCCGGTCTCGATCGCGACGAACGTCAGTGCGTTTGACCGCCGGACGATTTCCTGAAGAATCTCGATCCACTCGTCGTCGAGTTCGATTTCGGCGGAGCCCTCGCCCTCGGGAGATTCCGCGACAGCCTTGCTGAGCAGTCGCGTGGCAGCCGAGGCGACGCCCGTCCCAGCCAGTGCAGCCAGCATGTCGGGCAGTTCGAGATCGATCATGGTGTGCCGTCCGATTTCGGAGAACAGGTAGAGTTCGTCTCCGTCGACCTCGGAGTCGAATATGTTGCGGAGAATGAGCTGCTCGGCCGTCGTGACATCGGCGAGCGGTAGCGTCGGCGATACGACGCATTGCGAATAATAATCGGCCATGATGGCGTCTCCAGCGTATGCGGGGGGATCAGGCAGCGGCGGCGAGGCGGGGAGCGCCTACGTCGCCGATCGTGGCGGTGAGCCGACGCTGGAACGCCAGGGCGTCCAGCAGCTCGGCGATCGGCGCCCGGTGGACCTGTCCAGCGGGTTCGCCGTTCCGGCAGCAATTGAAAGTGATCTCGCTGTCGGGGAGGAAGCTGCGCGGCACGACGCGGATATGAAGGTCCACGTGCCGCAACTCGGTGGTGCCGTCGTCATCGTCGCGACCCATGTCGGTGTTGATCCGCGCGTCGTCCGGATCGAGCCCGATCGCCTCAGCGAGACGGGCGAGCGCACGGCGCGCCTGATAGTGGAAGGTGCGCTTGGCGGGATAATTGCCGCCGACCGTGTTGCCGGCGATGTCGAGCAGCGCCGGCGACGCCTCGACGTCCGAGCGATCCATTTGGCAGCGGCGACGCAGTTCGCTCGTGCTGGGTGCCGTGCGCTCGGCGACGTCGGCTAGGTTCCGGATCAGCAAAAGGATCGAAGCATCGTCGCCGATCGACTTGCCTGCGCGCCGGCAGTCGTCGACTGCGGCGTTGAGCGCATGCAGCGCGTTGGGAACGGACTCGAGACCTGCGGGCGAGAGCGCCTGATTGTGGCGGTAGAGCGTGTCGTAGAACATGGGAAAAACCCTCCGGAGCGCCGGGGCGCGCTCACAAAGGCCGAAGGCTCCCTCTCCTCCCTCGGGCATCGGATGGCCGACCAGCAGCCGGCTAGGACGCTGCGCGACCGGGTACGACCTGGAAGCGGGGCGGGACGGCATCAGCGATGTCGAGATATTCGACGATCGCGTCGGCCGAGCCCAGCCTAACGACGGTTTCACGGTCGATCACCACGGTATCATCGTCGGTCGCCGCGTAGAGCCGCACCCCGCCCTCGCCCATGAAAACAGCCCGTTCGGCACCCCAGGAACCGCAATTGGACTGGTGCCAGCGCGCGAAGGGCAGGTGATGCTCGACACAGAAGCTTTCGAGTTCCCTGAATTCGCCCCACGCGACCTCGCTCGCCATCAGCATGAGCGGTCCATCTGCGGGGAGGTCCGCGATGATGAAGGGGTCGCCGTCCCATTCGGGCGCTAGCGCCTCATCCTCGACGAGTCCGACGAAGGCTTCGAGAAGGGAGGAGGGGAGGGTGCCTCCTATCGTAATCGTTGCTGCTACACGGTCGACCATTGTTATCTCCTGACATTGGAAAGTCGTTCAAATCGGCCCGGCGCTATCGCGGAACGCACCGGCAGGCAGCGCCCATGGCTGGGCCAGGATGGGAATGCGCCACGACGAAGCGCCGGTAAGCGCCGAGGTCGGGGCGGGCGGCCTGACCGATCATGCCGCTTCACGGATCTGTTCCTCGGGTTCCTCCGAGGCGGCGAGGCCTGTCGCGCGCAGCAGGTATCCGGCCGCAGCTTCCGCTTTGGCGGCTGCGGTCATGATGGCGCGAGAATCCTTGCGCAGCACCTTCAACCACGAGCCGATGTAAGCTGCATGATCGTCGATGTGCGAGGTGGGCAGGCCGAGATCGGCACCGATCAGCGCGGAAGTCATCTCCGCACAGAGTTCCTCGAAAGCGTAGGCGTCATCGCCGAACCGCTTGCCGAACTCCCGGTCGAGCCGGTCGGGATGGCCGCTCCAATGACCTGCCTCGTGCGCCAGCGTGGAAGCGAAAAAGGCGCGGGTAGAAAACAGCTCGACCGGCGGCATCGTGATGCTGTCCGCGATACGATCGTAGAAGGCGCGATCGCCGCGTATGTGGACCGTGGCCGGCAAAGCATCGATGAAGCGCTGCGCGCGATCGGGCAGTTCGTCGGCGGGCGGCACCGCGCTGACGGGACTCGGATAGAAGTCGCCCGAGAGCCCGTCGATTTGGTCGCAATTGAACACTGCGTAGGAGCGCAACACACGGCGCATCTCGTCCGAGCTGTCACCGGTGACGGGCGATTCCACGGTCTTGCTGTAGGATTTGTAAAAGATGGCGATCTGCGAGCGTTCGCCCTCGCGGACCTGGCCGCCAAGTGCCTGCGCCTGCTTGTACGTCATCCAGGTGCGCGAGTTGTAGCCGGCGCCCTCGGCGCAGAGCCACAGCCAGAAGCAGTTGATGCCCTTGTACGGGTCGCCGGTCGCGCGCAGCGGACGACCGCCGAGGCCCGGGCGCCATGGCTTGACCCATGGGCGCACGCCGGACTCGAGCTTGTCGATGATGGTGTTGGTGATGATGTCTGCAGGCGACAGTTTGTCGGTGGTCTTGGCCACGGCATGTTCTCCTGATGTCGAGTGAGGCGAACCGCGTCAGCATCCTCTCCTCTGGGAGAGGGCGGCGCGGGGTCACAAAAGAGGGGCGACACTCCGCGAAGAGTGCCGCCCCAGTCGCCTCGAACTGCGGTAGAGAGGGCTAGGCCGCCTCGCTCAGATCCTGGTCGTCGTCCTGATCGCCGGCGCGATCGTCGGGCTCGAGATCGGCATCAACGTCGCCGATGTCGGTATCCTCGTCCTCGGCGGGATCGTTCCCGTCATCGCCATCGACGAAGCTGGAGCGCAGCGCCGTCTTGGCCGGGTTCTCGACAGCGTCGAACCGCATCGCGTCGGGCAACCAGGCGGTCGCCTTCTCGCGGATCTCAGCCTCGACGATGCCCTGGCCGTTGCACAGCGACGCGCATGTCGCGGCAAGGTCGCCCTTCTTGGCGTCCTTGTAGCGGCCGCGCAGGATCGGCCCGCCAATCTCCTCGAGCGCGTCGAGCATGATGCCCTTCTTCACCCGGCCGAAGAAGTTTTCAGCCGTGGGCCGCCACCAATGTGCAACCTGGATGTCGAGCGTACGACCGAGATGGTCGTGGAAGGCGTTTTGGCGGTAGCCCTTGGCGACGTTGAGGGTCGGCTCCAGCGTGCGCGCGATCGAGAAGGCGACCCAGGCGCCCCGGGCCTCGTCGTCGAGCGCCCGGAAGGCGTCAAAGCGCTCGGTCATCGTCGTGTGACCCGCCCAGCTCGTGTCGAGCCGCTGGCGCTGATCGTCGATGGTCTGCGACGCCATGGAGCCTTCGTCCCGGAACCCGAAGATCGGGAAGCCCGCGGCGCTCGACTTCAGCGTCGAGTGGTTGGGAACATGGTGCTGCTCGAACACCACGTTCTGCGCCATCAGGAAGATGGTCAGGTCGAGCGCCATCGCCGGATCGCTGGCGATGTGGGCGACGAGGATCTGGCGGCGCTGGGTTGCCAATTCATCGATCAGCGTAGCGCTGAGCTTCGAACCCAGCTCGGCGTCGCCGGCGGCGCCTTCGCCGGTTTCTCCGCCCGTCGTCTTGGGAGGAGCGTTCGGATCCACGACCGGCTTCTCGCTGAACAGGCGGGTGTGAACGCGGGGTTCGCCATCACCACCGATATAGATGAACGTCCCGATCTGCGCCTTCAGCGCCGGATCGATCTCGTGACGGGCGTCGTCGATCGTTTCCAACTCGCGCTCGATCGCGTCGATGCGATCGTTCGCCGCCTGGGCTTCGGGGGTGCCATCGGCCAGCACGGATTCAAGCTGCTCGACAAGCTGGTCGTTCTCGTACCCCAGCGTTTCCACGCGCGTCTGCTCGTCCTCGGTGAGGGCGCGGGCAGGGGCATGAAACTCATGAAGCTGGCGCTCGAGGTCATAGGGGACGTGGGTCGCCGCGATCGGCGTCACGAACGCGAGACCCTCGGCTTGCGCAAGTTCGACCGCGGCAGCTTCCAGCTTCTTGGCGGCGAGCGTCTCGATCAGGTCGACGTCGATCCAGTTTTCGTCGCCTTCCGTGGCGAACAGGTCACCTTCGATGCGACCGCCTGCGGCGAGATAGGCGTCGCGACCGACGAACCGGGCCTTGGCATCGTTCGCTTTGACCGTGCCGTTGAGGATGGCGCGACGGATGTTGTCGGGCGTGTCCCCATAGTAGGACGTGCTCATCTGCGCGAACACGCGGGCCTGCCGGTCGATGTCGCTGGTGACGGCGTATGCCTGCGCTACGCCGAGGGTGATTTCGCCGGCGGCAAGCGCCTCGAAGACGCAAGGCGCCAGCTCGGCGAGGCGCACGCGCTGTTCGACGAAGCGGGTGGTCACGCCCTGACGCTTGGCGACGTCCTCGGCGGTCATCCCCTTCTGGATCAGGAAATTGAACGCGGTGCATTCATCGGCCGGGTTCATCGGTACGCGCTGGAAGTTTTCGGCGAGGCTCGCCTCGATCGCATTGTCATCGTCGGTGAGGACCAGGACGGGCACGGTATGATCCACGGGGAGGGTGCCCTGCTCGATCAGAAGCTGGAGAGCGCGCAGGCGACGTCCGCCCGCCTTCACGGTGAAATGGCCCGCCTTCTTGAGCGGCGTGACGATCAGGTTCTGCAACAGGCCCTGGGCGGCGATGTTGGCGGCAAGGGTATCGATGCCGGCTTCACGGTTGGTTTTGCGGACATTGTCTTTCGACAGCGAGAGGTTCTTGACCTTCACGGACTGGATCATCGGTCGTCTCCATCTGGAATATGCGTAGCCGTCAGACGGTCACGCGAGCCTGCTCATCAGACCCACAAAGCCGAAGGCTCCCTCCCCTCCCTTTGGCGGGCGGAGAGAGAGCGCCCTTGATCGGTCAGGCTGTGATGCGGTCGATCACTGCGACGGCGGTCGCGGCGGGAACGAACAGGCGGGTCTTGTGCTGGATGATCTCGGTAAAGCACCCGGCCGCCTTCAGCTCGGCAAGGCGCGTGTGCGGCCAATCGAGCAATTCGAGGCGCTGCTGACCGGCGACCAGGCTGCGCTTCAGCCGGTACGCGCCGACGCTCGAGATCTCGCCCGTCGTCATGACGTGCTTGGCCGTCTCTTCACCCGACACCGTGATCGTCGCGGCGATCCCGAAGGCGTCCGCAAGTTTCGAGACAAGCGGCGCGGGGACGATGCGACCGAGGAAGGACTGCCCGTCCTCGGTGTTCAGGCGCCAAACCTGGACGTGATCGTCGGGCAGCCGGTCCCAAACGGGAAGGAGAAGCCCGGTGACGAGGTAGAGCGTGCTGGTGCGAATCTTGCCCTGCATCTCCTCGACCTCGGCTTGCCACAATGCCGAGAATTCCTCCTCGGTCGTCTCCTCCCACATGGTTTCGAGGAGAAGATCCTGGCGCATCCGCTCGGTGCGGGTCGGGCGGACCAGCTCGTAGCGGCGCACGATCTCGCCATCGTCGTCGGTCAGCGAATAGGTGTTGCACCGGATCGCGGCCTTGCCCGACTTGCGATTGACGATCGGGCGCGAGTCGTCGCCGAGCATCTGCAACGCGCGATCGAGTGGGACCGGCTTGTAGCGCTCCTCGGTTTCGAGCCGGAGGATCTCGGTCTCGGCGCCGCTGGTCTGGTCGCGCCGGATGACGGTGCGATCGAGGATGGTGATGCGCTCGGCATTGATGCTCTCCACGCCGAGATCGAGCGTGCCAGCTTCCCGGGCAGCTTCGATCCGGGCCTCGATCAGGCCAAGATATTCGTCGAAGATCGCGTTCTGGAGCGCGATGCGAAGCGCGAGTATCCGGTTGAGCCAGCGCTGGATGGGCGGCAGGTCTTCCTTGAGGCCGCCGCCTTCGCCTTCCAGCTCCAGGCCGGTGAGCTTCTGGAACTGGTCGAGCGTGGTCGATCGCAGCTTGCCATCGGCGAGCAGGCGGAACCAGGTTTCCAGCGACTCCTTGGCGTAATCGCTTTCCAGATTGTCGCGCGGATCGAACAGGCCCTGTCCGCCCGTCTGGCGCTGGCCGCGGGTGAGCGCACCCAGGCTGTCGAGCCGGCGCGCGATCGTCGAGATGAAGCGGCGTTCGCCCCGGCAGTCGGTCGACACCGGCCGGAACAGGGGCGCGGTCGCCTGGTGTGTGCGGTGTGTGCGGCCGAGGCCCTGGATGGCGGCGTCAGCCCGCCAACCGGGCTCGAGGAGATAGTGGTTGCGGCGCGACTGGTTCTCGGCGGTAAGGCTCGCATGGTAGCTGCGGCCGGTACCGCCGGCATCGGAAAAGATCAGAATCTTCTTGGCGCCGCGCATGAAGGCGTCGGTTTCGGCAAGGTTGGTGCGGGATGAGCGGCTTTCGACGCGCTGGCGGCCGTGCGCGTCCATGATGACACGCCGGCTACGCCCCGTCACCTCGGCCACGGCGTCCGTCCCGAAATGGCCGATGACATGATCAAGGGCGGAGCCGACGACGGGCAGGGCACAGAGTTGCTCGAGCAGATTGTCGCGCATCTCCAGTGCTTCCTGACTGAACACCGGGCGGCCATCCTCGTCGGACATCGGCTCGGAGCGGGTCTTGCCGGTATCATCCACATAGGTCTTCATCTGCCGCACCGGGAAGGCGGCCGTCAGATAGGACATGACGAACTCACGCGGCGAAAGCTCGATGTCGAGATTGGCGCGCTCTTCGACGCTGAGTGCGGCGAGTGCCCGGTTGAGCATCGCCTCGGACGTGGAAACGAGCTGGATGACGACGCTCTCGCCGCGCGCCAGGTCGGCGTGCATCGCCGGGATAAGCGAGGGCAGCTTCATGCCGATCAGAAGCTGACAGAAGAAGCGCTGTTTGGTGGACTCGAAGATCGACAGTGCGGCAGCCTTGGCGCCGCTATTATAGGTGTCGTTGGAGAAGCTGTCCGTGACGCGGGTGGCGTCGAGCGCGGCGCGCAAATTGGCATGAATGATCGCCCATGCGTCCGCATAAGCGTCATAGACCTCGATCTGGTCGGGGGTGAGGCGGTGTTCGAGGATGTCGTACTCGACACCAGCGAAACTGAGCGCACGGGCGACATAAAGGCCCTGCATCTTCAGATCGCGCGCAATCAGCTCCATTGCCGCGATACCGCCACGGCGCAGGCTGTCGACGAACGTGCGGCGATCGGCAAACGCCGTCCCCGGTCCCCACAGGCCGAGCCGAGTGGCATAGGCAAAATTGTTGACGTCCGACGCGCCGGTCGCGGAGACGTAGAGGACGCGGGCGCGGGGCAGAAGGTTCTGCAGGCGGACGCCCGCGATGCCCTGGTCGGAGCCGTCCTTGGTGCCGAAGCGGCCTTCGCCGCCCGCGACACCGGCCATCTCGTGCGCCTCGTCGAACACGACCATGCCGTCATAATCGTCGCCGACCCATTCGAGTATCTGCTGGAGCCGCGTGCCCTTGTCCCCGCGATTGGAGCGCAGCGTCGCATAGGTCAGGAAGAGGACGCCTTCGGCTGCGCCGACGGGTATACCGAGTTTCCACTGGTTGAGATGCTGGATGTCGAGCGCGAGACCGCCGACCGCAGTCCAGTCACGACGCGCATCCTCGAGCAGCGTCTCGGTCTTGGAGATCCAGATATGCTTGCGGCGTCCGCGAAGCCATTGATCGAGGATGATGGCGGCAACCTGGCGGCCCTTGCCGGCGCCGGTGCCGTCGCCGAGGAAGAAGCCGGTCCGATAGGGGCGACCTTCCTCATCGGGCGTGAGCGACAGGCCCGCTTCGACGGGCTTGAACAGGCCGGGGATGTCGCGCTCGAAGGCGTCGCCAGCGTAGATCAGCGTTTCGAGCTGAGCGTCTGAGAGCACCTTGCTGTCGACGACCTGCGTCGGGAGCCGAGGGAAGTAGGATGGCCGGGGCGCGGTGATCGATCCCATCGCGATCGATTCCACCAGCGCGGTCGGATGCGCGGACGAGCAGGAGATCGCGACGCGGCTCGGCCGATAGGGCAGGTAGACACCGACGGCCTCCCCCGTCGACACGGGCTCGGCGAAGACGGTGTAAGTGATGTCGACCGCGGCGAGCGACTGCGCGACCTTGGGCGAAGGCGCCGTTAGGCGCGGTTTGTTGGCGAGACCGCCTAGCAGCGATCCACGCGCGCTCGGGCGCGCGAGGTGCTGCACCGACGGCACCCTGACAGGCGCGGTCGGCGCGGTGATGGCCGCGAGAGCCTCGGCGAGCGAACCGGATCGGATCAGCTCGGCATGATCCCCGGTGCCCTTTTCGAGCACCATGATCTTCACGGTCTGGCTAGTGCCATGCTTCGCGTAGGCGTTTCCGGGCAGCTCGAGGTGCAATGTCAAAGCACATCCCTCGATCGCCTTGGACCAGGCGCGGCTCGATGTATCGACGCGATCAGGGAGGATGGCGGCGCAGCGGCCTCCCGGCGCGAGCCGCATGAGAGCGGCACGAAGGTGGCGGAACGCGGCGAGCGGGTCGGCATGGCGGCCAATGCTGCGCGAGAAGGGCGGGTTGACGAGAACGGCGGTTGGGCTGATCGATCGCGGCAGCAGATCGTGGATCAGCTCACCGTCGTGCCGGCTCACCGGGAACCCAGGGAAGGCTGCTTCGAGCATCCCGGCTCGTGCTGGATCGAGCTCGTTGAGGATGAGGCGAGCGCCGATGCGCCGCGCAAAGACAGCAAGAAGGCCGGTGCCGGCAGAGGGCTCCAACACCACATCGGTAGAGGCGATGCGGGCGGCGAGCGTCGCGAGGTAGGCGATCGGCACGGGTGTGGAGAATTGCTGGAGTGCGATCTGCTCCTCGCTGCGCACCGTGTGCGTCGGGAGACCGGCAACCAGATCCGTCAGTGCCGCTAAGCAGGTGAGGGGGGCCGTAGGCAGGTCGGCTCCCTCAAGGTACAATACTTGAGCGAGTTCGAGCATGTCGTAAGCGTCGCGGAGCGACCAGCGTCCCTCGGCGGACGAGCAGCCATAGGCCGTTTCCATGACCCACAGCAGCGTCTCGCGTGTGAGTGAGCCATTCCTGGCAATGGTGTCCGCTACCGCCCTGGCGGCGGTGATCGAAGGTTCGGTAAAATCGAGTTCAAGGGCTGAGGCTGAGGTGCGCATCGAGGTGCTCCGTTCTGTCGCCCGGTGCTCATCACCGGATCAACAGGCCGAAGGCTCCCTCTCCTCTACGTCATGGCCGACCGGCGGCGGCGTCGGTGCGCTGAAGGCGGGCTCTCCAGGCGTCGTTCCAGTCATCGTGATGCTGTGGCAGACGGGGGATGAGCTCGCGACCATTGGCGGTGAGGTGGTCCCGCCCTTTTTCCAGCAGGCGTTCGGCAGCTCGGCCGCGATCGGCATAGACGATCACACGCCGGACCCTCTCCGGGATCGCGACGAATGCCAGGCGCTCGACACCGCCCAACGCCCATGTCGGCGTACCGAACCATTCCATCGCCGAGAGAGCGTCCTCAATCCCTTCGGCGAGACCTAGTTCGTCGGTGGCGGGGGCAAGCCGGATCGCCGCGGAGCCGATCAGTCCAAGCGACACCTTGGGTTTGGGGATGGGCTTGCGCAGCACGTCTTCGGGATCGAGAAAGGTCCGCTGGACGGCCGTCACGCCTATGTCGTTTTCGGCTGCGGCGATCATAGCGGGCATTATCCGTTTAGTCGGACCGGAACCGAGAATGGTCGCAGGGTTGAAGCGCAGCGCCTTGGAGTACGGGGGGGACAGGCCGCGCGCGAGGAGATATTTCTCGGCGAGCGTACCGGCGATAGGCACGCTGGCCTTCCACAGCCGCACGGCTAGGGCGCCCATGTCGCGCTTGGACTTTACCTCGGGCATTTCCATCGCGGTGCGGTCGTGAAGCTTATTGCGCTCGAGCGCCTTCATCACCTCGACGGGAGTACAACCGGCGAAGCAGTGAAAGAGAATGGCGGTGTTGCCCAGGCGGACCGACAAGCTCGGCGAGCTGTCATCATGAGCGGGACAGAGACATTCACCACGGGAGCCGCGCCAAATCCCGCCGAGCTTTTCGACGATGTTCTTTGCCCGGATTTCAGCGTCCAGCGGTAGTCTCGCCATCGAGATCGTCCTGTCGGTCTGATTGCATTCGATCATTGTCGTCTCCGGTCACATTGAACCGAAGATCGATCGGCACCCTCTCCTCTGCGTCAGGGACCGCCGTCTGAAAGCCTAATTTATCTTGGGGGCAAGGACGCCGAACTCCTCGACAATTCGATCAGTCGTGTAGTGAGTGGTTCCGTCACGCTCGTAGGAGCTGTCGCGAAGGCGCCCCGCGATCCGTACCAGATCGCCAACATGCGCTTTCTCCTCGACATATTTGCGCTGGCCATCGCTGAAGATGACAACGCGGTTCCAGTAGCTGTCCTCGATCCACTGGTCGCCTTCACCTCGACGTCGGTAGTTCGCGCATACCGAAATGTTGGTGACCTTCGGCTTGGCGTCGATCTCCCCGATTCGACCGATGATCTCGAACTTCGCGTAATTGATCATGTCGCCTCCTCGCTATTTTCCACCCGGAATAGGGCCAAAACCGCGATCCATCCGCTGTCGGTTCACCGAGCGAAGACCGTTCCCCAAGAATCGCCAACGAGCGCGGGACTTGATGTTACAGTGAGGCGTCAACGCTCTGGTATCCCCCCATATAGAGGGAGGGCCAGCTCGAGGCCGCTCGCTCCGGACTAAGGGTTTATCAACTTCGACCAGGGCTGAAATGGTACTGTCGCGTTTGGCCAGTTGGCTTCCGACTTTGCGCGTACCTCGCGATTAGCATTGGAACCGACCGAACCGAAGCTGGTTTGCAATGCTCGGGACCACCCCCGCCAGATTCAGAGTCGGGGAGAGTTTGAAGCACCGGTTTGACATTCACCACGATTTAACGCCATTGAACACTAACCGAGTTGGGAATCCCTGATTCGGAAGGGGAGCTGGCCGCGCATGTCCTATACGGTGAACACCCTGCGAAACATGACGCGGTCGTGTGAGCAGATGCGTGACCGCGTAAAGGCGATCGTGTTCAAACCGGAGGACCGAAAGGTTCTGGATCTTACTTTTGGCCCCGGGATGGCGGCAGACCTTGTCGGTCGCACGCCCGAGGCGTTGGCCAAGGCTGAGAAAGAAGGCCGCCTTGCCCCGCCCAAGCAGCTTGGCAATGGTCGGCGCTTTTACACGTTGGAAGATCTGACACAGATCCGGGAAGCACTCGGTATTCATGCCGGCAAGGCTCCGGACGAAGATGCAGTGATCATTGCCATTCAGAACTTTAAAGGCGGCGTCGGAAAGAGCACAATCACCAAGCATTTCGCCGACTTCTTGGCGCTGCATGGTTACAGCGTTCTCGTGATCGACTGCGACCCACAGGCGTCAACGACCACAATGTTCGATATCCAGCCTGAGTCGTTGCTCGACGACGAGCAGACGCTAGGGAATTTTCTGTCGCCGCGGAGTACGTTTGACGAGTTCCCGCTCGCCATTCGCGACACCGCGTGGCCGACCATCAAGATCGTACCCTCTAGCCTTGGTCTTCAGGATGCCGAATGGGATCTGACGGCCACGCTGCGTGAGGGCGGCCAGGCGGTCCGTGAAGGACTGCAAAGGCTGCGCATCGGCATATCGAGCGTCATCAAGAATTTTGACGTGATCCTATTGGATCCGCCACCCGCCATGGGATTCCTGGGGCTCAATGTGATGGCGGCGGCTACGGGGCTTCTTGTTCCCGTGCCGGCGCGCCAGCTCGATTATCTCTCCACGATCCATTTCATGGAAACGATCACCGAGAATATCGAGGTACTAGAGGCCAACGGAACGCCGGTCGATTACGGCTTCATTCGTATCGTATGTTCGGCCTTCTCACCGAGCAAGCCCGGCGAGAACGACATGTGGAAGATGATGCAGGCAACGTACGCCAATTTTCTGCTGAGCAAGCCAATCCTCGCGTCGGAAGAAATCAAGAACGCGACCCAGGCTTTCCGATCGGTCTATGAGAG
>CANJRZ010000001.1 GCA_947476735.1 Sphingomonadaceae bacterium | reverse complement strand
TGTGTTCGATCGGCACGTCGAGCTTACCCGCTCAGTGATTACGCCACCGGTCGCCGACTTCGGTCCGACGGGTTACGATCAGGTGAGGGCGACGCTGCCCCGCGAAATCGGTGTGACATTGCGTTACGCCTTCGGATCGCGCTGATCGGTAGACAGTAACGGGAGGCGCGACATTGTTTCAACGTCGCGCCTCCAGGAAGCTCAGCGTGCCAAGTTCACCGCCTGCTGCTTTTGCGCGTCGCTGTTGTCGCGCGAAACGCGAGAAGCTGAATTCAATTCGCGAGCAGCGTCCGCTCCAAATATTTTCGGTGCGAGAGTTCGCGAGCTTAGCGCAGTTTCATAACGCCGCCCACGGCTTCGATGCCGGCGATCGTGCCGCCGTCCACCAGGATGTCCGTGCCGGTGATATAGCCGGCGCCGGGTGACGCGAGAAAGGCGACGACCGACGCGATCTCTTCCGACGTGCCGGACCGACCGAGCGGCGTCACGTCGATCATCTTCTGCATTTCCGGGCCCGCCTTATATTCGAGCCGGCCCATTTCAGTGTCGATGATTCCTGGGGAAAGCGAGACAATGCGCGCGCCCGCAGCGCCAAACGCTGGCGCCATCGCTTGAGCATAGAGTTGCACCGCTCGCTTCGAGAGAGGGTAGGCACTTCGCGGGTTCCGCAGCATGAGTGCGCCAAGGAGCGACCCTTTTCCCTCAAGCAGCTTCCTAACGACCCTGTCGAACATGGGACGTGCGATAATCTGTCCGGAGTTAGACGCGATCAGCACTGCGGCACTTCCGGGCGCCATTCTCGGTAGGAGGGCTTCGACCAGGAGCTTGGTCGCGGTGAAATTGATCGCGAAGACCCGTCGGCCATCCGCCATCGACGGCGATACGCCAGCCGCATGCGCCAGCACAGCTATCCTGCGTCCATCCATCGCGGCGATGATCCGTGTCGGGTAATCGCTATCGGTGACGTCGCCAGGCACCACGTCAATCGTGATTCTCTCGTCCAGCGTCTTCGCCAGCGCCTCGAGCGGTTCGCGATGAAGGTCGGTGAGTATTAGCGGACGGCCTTCCCCGGCGAAAGCGATGGCAATCGCACGCCCCATTCCGCCAGCCGCGCCGGTAACGATCGCGACATCGTTGCGAACGTCACTCATCTCTGGTCTCCCTTCCTGTTATGCAATGTACTGCGCGCACGAGCGGAGCCAACCGCCTTCGCGACCGCCTCCGCCGTGGCGCGTGCGCCAAGGAGGTTAGGGTGGAACCGCGTTCCCTGCGCGTCGATCCACCCATTGACCCAAGGCGCCGCTGAGCAGGCGTGATGATCGATGCCGAGGCGCTGCATGTCCACCAGCGCGGCGCCACTGTCGCTGGCAGCGGCCCGTGTCGCGTCGGCGAGCTGCTCGGCGACGTCCCGCATGTCCCGCGCCTCCTCCGCGCTGAGGTTCAGGCGCGAACAGGTGCCGGACGGAGGAAGGATCGCTGAATAGGTCACGATGACGACCAAAGCATCCGGCGAGCGCCGTTGCACCTCCGCTACAAAGGCGACGAGATCGCGGCGGACCTTTGCATAATCGCGTTGGCCGGGCTGCAACGGCCCACTCCAGAGACGGCGCATCAGCCAGCCGTAAAACGATGGTGCGTTGCGTGCCGCAATGAATGAGAGGTCGCCAACGTAGTGGATGTCGTTTCCACCGCTGGTTATTGTGACGAGCTTCGTGTCGCGTCCTAAAGCGTCGAGTTGCGCCGCTTGAAAATACTGCCCGCCACGAAGCACATTCTCGGTCGTAGCCCCGGAGCAGCTCACGTCCACAAGGCGCAGATTAAGCATCCTAGCAAGCTGCGGTGGGTAACTGTTGACCGTCCGCATGCACGCGATCGGGCTTCCCGGCGCTCGCGGACCAAGGCCGATGCCTGCCGCGAACGAGCTACCCATGGAAACATATTGCGCGTTACCGGATGGGCGACGCTTGCCCTGATAAAAAAGCAGGACGAGCAATAATATCGCAGCAAGAAGGGAAAATCCCAACCCTCCAATACATCCAAGCTTGAGCAGTTTCACCTTCGCTCCCTTTTCTGAGACAGATCGAAGAAATCGCGACCAACGGCAAGATCACAATCTCTACGACCGGATATCCCCTAGCTGCTGTCGTCTTCGGTGCCCGATGCGGATATTTCAATGAAGCCGCCAGATCGAAAAGCCATCCTTACTTGCACAGAACCATCGCTGATATATAATATAATAATGGCCGGTTTTTATATTAAATTGATATTATATTTAGAAAATATGTTTGGGGATTTGATTATGGAACGGCGTGATTTCGAGGGATTTGGAGGCGTTCGTCTCGCCGCCGACGCATTTGGCTCGCCCGATGCTCCTCCTGTCGTCCTCGTTCCTTCGGGCGGACAGACCAGGGAATTCTGGCATGGTTCCGCCAAGGCACTGGCCGAGGCCGGACGCTATGCGATCTGCGTCGACCTGCGCGGACATGGCGACAGCGACCATGCCGCCGATGGCCGTTATGACATCGATAGCTATGCGCACGACCTGCACGCCATAGTCGCGGCGCTGCCGAGCCGCGCGCTGATCGTCGGAGGGGGGCTTGGCGCAATCACGGCGCTGGTGACGGTGGGTGAAAGCGCGCCGCACCTCGTTTCCGGGCTTGTGCTGGTCGACATCAACATCTGGTTCGAAGAAGATGTGCTGAAACGGCTGCACACTGCATTTCTGGAACGTACCGTGCGCGCCAGTTCGCCAGAACAGATCGCACAGGCCATCGTGGCGGCGCATCCCGACGAACCGGCCCCCCGGGCGACCGACCGACTATTATCCGCATTCGCGGCGGACGAGAACGGTCGCCTCGAATGGCGCGGCGATCATCGCGCTCTTGAGTTTGGCGACCTGTACCGCCAGCAGGAGAGGCTCGGTGTCGCGGCTTCACGCATTGTCGCACCGGTGATGCTTATCCGCGGGTCGCTGAACAGCACGATCTCGAATGAGACGCTGCTGCGACTCCAGTCGATGATTCCCGGTGCCGAACTCGGCGAGATCGAAGGTGCGGGTCATTTCATGGGCGCGGACCGCGAGGATTCGTTCAATTCCATCCTCCTCGATTTTCTCGAGCGCCATGCCCCGCGCAAGCCGTTGAGCTATATCGGCGGGTCGGAACCCCGCGTGCTGCGCGATGCACTGGGTTGTTTTGGAACCGGCGTCACGATCATCACGACGTTCGACGGCGCGGGACAACCGATCGGGCTTACGGCAAACAGCTTCACCTCGGTATCGCTCGATCCACCACTGATCCTGTTCTCACTCTCCAAGCGCTCGGCAAATCTGGACACCTTCACTGAAGCCGGCCGCTTCGCGGTGAATGTACTCCATATCGGTCAGCAACCGCTGGCGAACCGCTTCGCACAGCGGGATGGTCCGCGTTTCGAAGGCGTTGACTGGTCGGCCAGATCTGAGGAGGGGTGCCCTATCCTCGGCGGAACACTCGCTTCCTTCGACTGCCGAAACCATGCCGTGCATGACGGTGGCGATCACCTCATCTTCATCGGCGAAGTTCATCACGCGTGGTTCGCCCCGCATCGCGATCCGCTACTCTATTTCCGCGGGAAATACCGTCGGTTGCATTTTACCTGACAGGCCGCGGTGCAAGCGATGGCGCGAAAGGTGCCGGAACGATCCCCGGCTGGATAATGCTCGACCCGTCGAAACCCGCATTGTCGCAGGCTAGGCCACTGTCCAACTGCGGATCATCACATTCGCACCCGTCAACCGAGCCTGACAGCAGCGCCAGGGGCGCTCTCCGCCGAATGATATCGAAAATATTGAATTGATATCTATTGCGTCTAGAACGACCGCAATCGAGGAGATGGCCGTTGGATCTTAGACAAATGCGGCAGTTCGTTGCCGTTGCCGAAGAACTGCATTTTGCTCGGGCGGCCAAACGATTGAATATGGCGCAACCTCCGTTGAGCCAGGCCATTCGGCGACTGGAACTGAGCCTTGGTGTCGATCTGTTCGATCGAACTAAACGCAGTGTGGAGTTGACCGCGGCGGGTCGCATATTTCTTGTCGAAGCGCGGCGCACGGTCGTCCAAGCGGAAGTCGCGCGAAAGATGGCCCAAAGCGCTTCGGCAGAAATCCCCGAAGTCCGCATCAGTTTCATCGGCCCCGCGCTATACCAACTCCTTCCGGAGATTCTCCTGCACTTCCGCGCTGCTGCTCCCAATATCCATCCACGTCTTTTTGAGATTCCATCGCCGCAACAGATCGACGGCATTTTGTCCGGAGATTTTCACGTAGGTTTCATCACGCATGGGTTACGTAATTCTGCCTGCGAAAACATGGTGGTCGAGCGCTCTCGCTTCGTTGCGGCTGTTCCGCTTAAATCCGAGCTCGCTGAGCGGACCAGCATAAGCCTCGTCGAGTTGGCAGAGCATCCCTTCATACTTCCCCCGCAGAAATATACGGCGCAATCGGATACGCTGAACCTGTTCAAAAATGTCGGGGCGGTGCCTCGCATCGGGCAGGAATCCAGCCAAACTAATACGAGTCTGAGCCTTGTAGCGGCCGGCCTCGGTTGCAGTCTGGTGATGGCGACCGCCGCGTTGCAACACGCCGGAAATGTCAGATTCCTTCACATTGAGGATGAGCTTCCCCACGCGAGATGGGAAATGGCAATGGTCTGGCACCCGGATCACCTCAGCCCGCCAACAAGACAGTTTCTTGATTTTGTGAGCCGCTATCTCAAGGATAATCCCCGTTTGCTCGATGCAGATGCCTATCTCAAGTGGATTTAACAATCGAGGCGTCAACCGACGCGCCATATCTTCCACTGTCCGAGTAATATGGAAAATATATCAAAAATGGCAGTTATCATCATGTTTTAAATGGAGTAATAGCCTTACACGCTTCTGATTTCGTTCCAGGTGAACATTACAATGCACAAGATGATGGTGCTGGCCAAAGCCGCTGACGGCCGGGTCGAAGAATTGGCTCAATGGTACGATCGGCAGCATTTCAACGATTTGCTGGCAGTTCCCGGCTTTGTAAGCGCAGAGCGTCATACCCTGATGCCGGTCAAACACCCTGACGGCGCCCCGCAGTGGGACTTCATGCTGATCTATGAGATCGACGGCGATCCCATGACTGTGCTGCGCAGCATGGGCGGATTGATGGGCACCGAGAAGATGCCGATGTCCGACACTCTCGAAAGCCAATCGACACTTTCGCTGATTGGGATATCCCAAGGGCTCGTTACAGCGTCGATCATATAACTTATTTGGTCTTAAAATGGCTTGTTTTGATATTTGATTGGTCATTTTGCCGATGATACCTCGGATGCCACACGAGGAGAGCAACCTATGGCTGATTCAACCCTGCTACCTGAAAATAGCGAAACGGCTGGGGCCGCGCGACCTCGGTTCGACACGCTCATTGTCGATGCGGATGCCCACGTAAATCCGTCTCACGACATGTGGGTCGATTACCTGCCCGCGTCGCTTCGAGAGCACGCGCCGAAGATCGAGCATGGCGAGGATTGCGACTATGTCGTGTTCGAAGGACGTCGCCGCAAGGTCAATCTGATCAGCGCGCAAGCCGGCCGCGCCGGCAAGGACTTCAAAATGGAGGGCCGCGTTGCCGATGCCCGCGCCGGCGGCTGGATGCCGAAGGCGCGGATCGCCGACATGGACCATGACGGAATCGATACCGCCGTACTGTTCGGCGGCGGTCCGCTCGGCACGTCCAACAAGGAACTCTACAAGGCCAGCTTCGACGCGTACAATCGCTGGCTTGCTGACTTCTGCGCCTTTGCTCCGAAGCGCTTTGTCGGTGTCGGCTACGTCCCTATGGAGGATGTCGACGAAGCAGTCGCGATGCTGCATGACCTCGCCAAACTGGGACTGAAGGCCGTCAACATTCCCGCCTTCCCGATGTCCCCGATGGCGTCATTGAATGGGGGCGATGCGCAAACCATCGCGCTCACCGGCGATGTCAACAGCGAGCGCAGCTATGCCGATGCCGAATTTGACCCGTTCTGGAAGGCGGCATGCGATCTCGGCATGCCAGTGACGATCCACCTCGGTGGCCGTGCCGTGCGCTTCACCAATCCCAAATTCTTCCTGTCCGACCTGGTTATGAGCAAGTTCGGAATGGCCGAACCGATCGCCATCATGATCTACGGCGGAGTTTTCCAGCGCTTTCCCGAGCTCAGACTCGCTTCGGTCGAAAGCGGCGTGGGCTGGTTCGCGTTCGCGGCCAACTATATGGATGAAACTTGGAGAAAGCAGCGCTATTGGGTCAATTCCGTACTGGAGCATGAGCCGAGCTTTTTCTGGGAACGCAATGTCTTCGGTTCGTTCATCCACGACCGCCCAGGCATATTGATGCGCGAAATGCCCGGTGCCGGGAACATAATGTGGTCGTCCGACTATCCGCATTCGGAAACGACTTTCCCCGACTCGCAGCAGGCCATCGAAAGGCTCTTCGCGGGAGTGCCCGAGGCGGACCGCAACATGATGATCGGCGGGCGCGCCAAGGCGCTATTCAACCTCTGACACAAATCAAGGCCCGCGCCGGCGGGACGTTCCGGCTCTGATGCAAACCATGAATAAGTGTGCCGGGGAGAAACCGATGACAGCCGAGAACCCTGCAGGCCAGCGCGTGGTGATAGATCGCTATCCGGATGGCGCGTTGCGGCCTTCCGATTTCGCAGTCGAGGCCTATGTCCCGCCGATCCCGCAGGATGGGGAGTTCCTGGTGCGCACCATGTTCATCTCAGTGGACCCTATGCTGCGGCTCCTCGTTGATGCCGCCCCGTTCGGAGGCGGCATGCCGGCGATGCCGTTGGGCACGACCATTCCTGGTGCTGCTGTCGGAGAGATCATCGCGACCCGAAACCCCGCGTTCAAGGTCGGCGATCTGGTCGAAGGCCGGTTCGGCTGGCAGACCCTTGCCATATCCACCGGCACGGGAGTCAACCGGGTCAATCCGGCGCTGGGCAAGCTCGAGAATGCATTGGGCATTGCCGGCTTGCCTGGCTTCACCGCTTATGTAGGCCTCCACGTCGCGGGAGGCGTGAAGCCGGGCCAGACGTTCCTAGTCACTGGCGCGGCCGGCGCGGTCGGATCAGCGGTCGGGGCATTGGTTCGAGCACGGGGCGGTCGGGTGGTCGGCATTGCCGGCGGCGAATCCAAGCGGCGCTACCTGATGGATGAAATTGGCTACGATGCCGTGGCCGACCGACTGGCGCCGGACTTCGCGGCGCAACTCGCATCGGCGCTTCCGGCTGGAGCGGACGTCTATTTCGACAATGTCGGGGGTTTACTCTTCCCTAAAATGCTGCCGTTTCTGGGACGTGGCGCCCTGATACTCGTCTGCGGTCTGATGGCTCAGTATCAGCCCGATGATGCGGCGGTTGGCGCCGACCACCTGCCTGATCTACTTCGCGCCGTCATGTTCAAGGGCCTGCGCATCCAGGGGTTCACTCAGCTCGGCCAGGATGCCCTGCGCCCGGCGTTCGAGGAAGAACTGGCGGCGCTTATCGCGAGTGGCAAAGTCCAGCCAAAGGTCCATGTTGAACATGGCATCGAACGGTTGCCGCAGGCACTGGTCAACCTGTTCGACAAAAGCACGACCGGTAAGGTCGTCGTCAGCGTTGATGCAGCATCCGGTTCATTGTCCGCTCGTCGGACCCGTGAGGAAGCCAACTGATGGCAACCGCTGTCGCGAGCGACGCCACGGCGTGGCTTCCAACCTATATGTTGATCGACGGCCGGTTGGTCGCCGGGCAAGGCGATTCATTCCCGGTGTACAACCCGTCCACGGGCGGAGTTACCACAGAGTTGCCAGGCGCATCGCTCGCTCAGTTCGACCAGGCCATAGCGGCGTCGCACCGCGCAGTAGCTGAAGGCAGCTGGGCCGGCATGGAGCCCAAGGCCCGTGTCGAAATCCTGCGTTGCTTCATCGACCTGCTGAACGATCGCGCGGTGGAGCTCAAAGCCCTGATGGTCACCGAGACCGGCGCACCGATCGGTTCGTTTGTCATGGATGCGCAGATCGGATCGCCACTGCGGCAGATGGCGGCGATGCTTGACCTTTACCTGAAGCTGCCCGAAATTCTCGAGAACCCGCTTCCGCTCGCGGAGCGGATCAATCCGTTCGGCGGGTTCGTCCAGAGCATCCGGCGTTACGTACCCGTCGGTGTCGTCGCGGCCATCTCGGCCTATAATTTTCCGCTTCACATCAGCCTGTGGAAGGCATTCGCCGCGCTCGCCACCGGCAACTGCGTGATCCTTCGGCCCAGCCCTCTCACCCCGATCAGTGCTTTGGCGCTCGGGGAAATTGCCCTCGCAGCGGGAGTACCTGCTGGCGTATTTCACGTGCTGGCGGAATCCGGGTCGGTCGGCGCGATGCAGATGACCACCGATCCTCGTGTCGACATGGTGAGTTTCACCGGGTCCACCGAAGTCGGGGCCATGGTGGCCGCACAGGCGGCTCCGTCGATGAAGCGGCTGCAACTCGAGCTTGGCGGGAAGTCGGCGCAGATCTTTCTGCCTGATCGCATCGAGGCGGCCTTCAATGCCGCTATCGGCGTGTGCATGGCCCATGCCGGCCAAGGATGCGTACTCGGTACCCGGGTATTCGTGCCCGAAGCGGACAAGGCACAGGTGCTTGCCGCGATGAAGGCGAGTCTCGCCTATGCAAAGATCGGCGATTCAAACGATCCTGCGACAACCATGGGGCCTGTCATCAGCGCGGCACAGGTCGCGCGGTGCGAACGTTATGTCCTGCTGGCGATTGAAGCGGGCGCGAAGGTGGTAGCTGGCGGCAAACGCGCCGATCGGCCTGGCTTCTTCTTCGAACCAACCATTCTTGATCTGCCCGACAACAAGAACCCGGCCGCGCAGGACGAGATCTTCGGACCCGTCATCGGCGTGATCGGTTATCGCGATGTCGATCATGCGGTGGAAATGGCCAACGACTCTCCGCTCGGGCTTTCAGGCTATGTCCACGGCAAGGATGCCCACCTCGCACTGGACGTTGCGAAGCGTCTCAGGACCGGGACAGTCAACGTCAATACGATGATGGGCAGCGCCTACGCCTCGTCGGGTGGGCACAAGATGAGTGGTATCGGTCGTGAGCGCGGGGTCGAGGGAATTCGGGCGTTCCAGGAAATTCAGGTCTTGAACCTCGGCTCTGCCGGCTGATCGTCAGGCGCAGGAGAGTACCCATGAAGTCCGGAAGCATTGCGATCGTCGGAATGGGCGTGACGCATCAGGGGCGCGCGCTCGGAACGCTTGATGTCGATCTGCGCCGTCAGGCGCTCGAGCTGGCGCTCGCCGATGCGGGCCTTCAGCGTGACGCGATCGACGGTTACATTCACGCTTCGCACGAACGCGAGGATCTGCGCTATCTCGGTCTATCGCCGAACTTTTCCTGGCCGGTGCAAACGGGCGGAGCCACCGCTCCCTCAAGCTTCATCATGGCGGCGGGCGCGATCCTGTCCGGACAGGCAGAGATGGTGGCATGCGCCTATGGCATGGCACCTTCATCGGGCGGCATGCCCGGATTTGGCGGCAAGACATCCTTCGGTTCGCTATCCTACGGCTATCCGGCGCGCGTTGGGATGATCGGTGCGGCCAGCGCCCACGCCCTGCACGCACGCTGGCACATGGATCATTACGGTACGACCAGCCGTCACCTCGGTGCCGTCGCCGTCCAGCTCCGCAACCACGCGCTGCACCGCACGGATGCGATCACTTATGGTCAGCCGATCACGATCGAGGACCATCAGGCTTCGGCGATGGTGGTCGATCCCTTCCGCATGCTCGACTGCTGTCGTGACACCGACGGCGGTGCGGTGTTCCTGCTGACCAGCGCCGAACGCGCCCGGTCGCTTCCCGGCATACACCCCATCTACATCCATGGCGCTGGTACCGGACACAATATCGGCAACTGGCACCGTCGCGATGTTTATTCGCACCACGACGACATCGCGCCGGCCGCGGCGCGCGCCTTTGCCCAAGCCGGCTTAACGCTCGACGATATCGACACCGCGCAATTTTACGATCCGTTCACGATCTCGATCATCATGCAGCTGGAACATTACGGCTTCTGCAAGCCCGGACAGGGTGGACCATTCGTCGCGGACGGCGGCATAGCCCTTGATGGACGTATCCCGGCCAATACCGGCGGCGGTCAGATTTCCGGATTCTACGCAGCCGGCTTCACACCGATCATTGAAGCCATGAAGCAGTTGCGCGGCCAGTCCGGCCCGACCCAGGTGAAGGACGCGGAGTTCGCGTTGGTCAGCGGCCATGGCCTTAACGGCGGCGTTCAGAACACCTGGTCCCACGCAACACTGATCCTGGGAGCGCAGCCATGAGCATCGATACGATCGCGCCGTTGATCAAGGCTGATCCCGATGCTCCCTTCTGGGAGGCATGGACCTCTGATCAGCGCTTCCTGCTACATCGTTGCGGCATCTGCGGCCGCCATGACTGGCCGGCGACCTGCTGCCAGACACATGGCATGAGCGCCATGGAATGGGTCGATACGCCGGGAGCGGGCGTGATCGACACTTTCACGATCTTCCACCGCGCCTATATCAAGGAGCTCGCCTCAGAGGTTCCCTATACCGTCGCGGTAGTGCGCCTCGACGAAGGCCCTTATTTTCACACCCGCCTCGTCGGCATCGCACCCGATGCCGTCAAAAGCGGGATGCGCGTGTGCATCCGCACGGGTGCTGGCGACGCGTTTCCCTTGTTCGTGCCGGAGTAATCGGACCGCATTCCATCGGTTGATGCGCGGAACCGATCGATCTGGATCTTCCCGCCAGCTGCCCATCCTTCGCAACGCGTTAAATGCACAAAGCCATCTGTACTCGAAGATGAAATCCGCAATTACGTAAATATATCCGGATATACGGATCTATTCCGAAATAATACTTGGCGATTGTCAATTGGTCCCGATGAGATCAAATTACGCGCAAGATAAATTGTGGAGCGAGAGCGATGGATCTGGGTCTTTTATATGAGTTCGATGTTCCTCAGCCATGGGAAGGGGAGCACCCCTGGGGCCAGCGCATGGCCGAACGCAAGGTTTACGAGGAATGCATCGAGCAGATAGTGCTCGCCGACAAGATGGGCTTTGACACCGTCTGGTGCGTCGAGCATCACTTCCGCGAAAATCGCTCGCACATGCCCTCGAACGAGGTGGTGCTCGGAGCGCTCTCACAGATCACCAGGAATATAAAGCTCGGCTTCGGCGTTTCCCTGATGCCCCACGAATTCATCCATCCAGCGCGGGTCGCCGAAAAGGTCGCCACGGTCGACGTCCTGTCGCACGGGCGGGCACAGTGGGGGCTCGGTCGCTCGACACCGATGGAGCAGGCGGCGTTCGGCGTGGATATCGCCACGAGCAAGGAAAAGATGCTGGCGGCGGCACGGTCCGTGGTCGGCATGTGGGAAGAACAATATTACGAAGAACATTCGGAATTCCTCGACTTTCCGAAGCGAATGGTGACTCCCAAGCCTTGGCAGGATCCGCATCCTCCCGCTTGGATGGCGGCGTCGACCCAATCCAGCGCCGTCATGGCGGGCGAGAATGGCTGTGGTCTGCTGTGCTTCAGCATTCTGCAGCCGCTGAGCACGCTGCAACCGTTGATAGCCGCCTATCGCGCGGCGCAGGAGCGTGCCGTCCCGCTGACACGCGTCGCGACCAACAAAGTCGGCATTTACACGCTGGTCCATTGTGCTGAATCGCGCGACAGTTTCGCGCGCGACCGTGTCTGGGATTCGATGTGGTGGTGGTACAAGGGCCTCGCCGAATTCCACCTCAAATGGGAGTTCTCGCACCTGTCGCCCGAACAGCAGAAGGAAGCCTTCCCCCTGCTCGACCGGCAGGCGCGCGGCGACTTCGACATCGAATTGTTCGACAAGGAGGACATGGTGATCGTCGGCACGCCCGACGAGTGTCTCGAGAAGTGCCTGAAGTATGCCGACGTCGGCGTGGACCAGCTGCTGTGCTACCTGAACTTCGGCTATCTTCCGAACGAAGCGGTCCAGAAGTCGATCGAACTCCTCGGCACATATGTCATCCCCGAACTGGCCAAGCGCGGCGCAAACCAGATCGCCGGCCCCCTCGCCGACGCGATACACGCAGCGGAGAAGAGCAATCTGACCGCCGCAGACTCGTCGCTTTAGCCTTCGCAACATCCGCCAAGTGGAAAGGACCAGTTCTATGACCGCGCGCTTGTTGCTCGGGCTTGAAGGCAAGCGCATCCTCGTGCTCGGGGGTGGCCAGGGGATGGGCGAGGCGACCGCCAGGCTGGTAGCATCGCTCGGAGGCGCCGTTGCCTTGGTTGATCGCGAAGCCGAACGCGCCGAGCGCGTCGCGGCGGAGATCGCCAAGTCCGGCGGAGCCGCGCTTCCTTACTCATTCGACGTGCTCGACGACGATGCGCTGGTGGCCGGAATTCGTCAGGTGGAACGCGAGTGCGGTCCCCTGGATGGCATGGTTTCGGTCATCGGCATGGCAGCATGGAGCCCGCTGATCGACATGGACATGGCGACCTGGGATCTCGACCACGGCCGTAACCTGCGGTACTTTTTTCTTGCCGCGCGCGAAGTCGCCCGCTGCCTGCTCGATCGGGGCGCTGCGGGATCGATCGCCTGTGTCAGTTCGGTCGACGGACTGCGCTCGGCGCCTCTCCATGCTGCCTACGGCGCCGCCAAGGCAGGGCTGATCAACCTCGCAAAGAGCATGGCCGAGGAGTGGTCTCCGCATGGCATCCGGGTCAACATTGTCGCGGCCGGGGCGGTCGTTACACCCCGTGTTCCGCATACCGGAGCAGAGGGCGAGGCGCGAATGATGGCCCGTGTACCGATGCGCCGACGAGCTTCGGTCGACGAAATCGCCAGCGCCCTCGTATTTTTCCTGTCGGACATGTCGAGCTATGTGACCGGTGAGACATTGGCGGTCGACGGCGGCTATACCGCCGCCACACTGTTCGACCTGGGTCGCAAGGTACCCGACGCCTGATGGTGTCCGCCTCCGCGACAAGGATGAAGGCTGCCGCTATCCAATTGCCGTCCGAACGGTCAGGCCATGCACCATCCGAGGATCTAGCCCAGCGTCGTGCCGGGCTGGCCGCCGCCATTGCGCAAGGCGTATGGCGGACCGATCCGCCTCCACAGGAGGTCGTGATCGGCGCTGTCCGCACGCTGCGCTTCGATCCGCCGGGGCCATCGCGCGGGCTGCTGGTGCATAGGCACGGCGGAGCGTTCCGGATCGGCGCACCAGAAACTGTCGCACCGTTCGCATCCGCCCTTGCCCGGCGGTGCCGCGTGAGCGTGATCTGTCCAGCCTATCGGCTCGCTCCCGAGCACCCTTTCCCCGCGGCCCTGGTCGATGGCATGGCGGTGATCGACGCTCTCCGCGATCGAACCGAAATACCGCTCATTGTGTCGGGAGATTCCGCAGGTGGAGGACTGGCGGCAAGTCTCTCTGCATTAGTCACCGCGCAAGATCGTCTACTCGCAGGGCTAGCGCTGCTCTCGCCCTGGCTGGATCTCACGGTAACCAGCGTCACTTATGAGAAAAACGCCACAACTGACCCGCTGTTCTCACGGGTCGCGGCAAGCGAAGCTGCACAACTTTACCTGCAGGGCGTCTCGCCAAACCACCCGCTTGCTTCGCCGCTGTTTGGTTCAGTCTCGGGACTGCCGCCAGCCTTCGTCAATGTCGGCGCAGGCGAAGTGCTCGCCGCAGATAGCTGGGAATATCATGCGGCGCTGTGCAAGGCCGGAATCGCAGCCGACCTCCAGGTCATCCCGGGCATGGAGCATGTTGCGGTGACGCGCGGTGTCGACCTCCCCGGGGCCGCCGAAACATTCGAAGCGATGGCCTGCTTTATAGAGAACGCTCTGGCGAAAGCTCCAACACGCCACGATGCAAGCGCCACTGCTCAACCGAACGGCGCAGGACCAGTTGCATCTGGCCGAGGTTCGTCGTGACCCGCTCCGTCGGTCCGGCCAACCCCAGAATGAGCGGCGCCAGGGAGGACCCTACCGGGAGGGGCATCGCTACCGACCAATATCGGCCGTCCGCGCTCGGGCCGTCGGCAACGCCCGCCTCACGTACACAAGCAATGTGCGCAAGAATGGCCGGGGCATCTTCGTTTCTGATCCGCGCCCGCGTGATCAGTCGGTGAAGCTCCGACTTCGGCAAGGTCGAAAGATAGGCAGCTCCGGTTGTCGAACCGAAGATCGATACGCGCAGACCACGCTCCGCAGATTCCGCGGTCGGCTCAATCCCGACGACATCGAGCACCTGCATGAACAAGTCATTGGGTGTGGTCAGCGTGACCACTTCGCCGCTCGCCGCATTCAACCGACACATCAGGCTCCGAAATCGTTCGTCACCGCCATAGCTGGCCAACATCCAGCCGCTGAACTGGACCAATCGAGGAGAAGGCAGGTAGGTTTTGGGCAACGCATCGAAGGTCAGGTGTCCCGACTCGACCATCGTCTTGAGCAGTTGATCCATGCTCGAGGGATGCAACTCCAACGCCTTGGCAATCTCAATGGCCCTCAACGGGCGCCGGACCACGCCGAACAGTTCCAGGACATCGAGCGCACGTGTCGCCGAACGCGACAGGCTGCGGCGTTCTCCCGGCCGCTTGACCTTGACCACCGCGGATGGGTGGCCGGTTCCGCCTTGCTTACTCTCGTCCAAAGTGCCCTGATACCCTCTCGCTCGCCTGCTTCGCAGTTATCCTGTCGGCAATAAACCGGCCGCCATTTCGGTCAACCCGAGCGTCACGATACGCCTTCCGAATATCACACGGGGCCGGATTGATATTGGATTGCCTGCACCAACTCGCCCATCCTGACGCGGTCGTGCAATCTTGGAGACTAGAAGCCAGATGGCAAGTTTCAATCCTGCGCCGGACACCCTGGCTGATGTCGTGACCCCGGACTGGCTGAGTCAGATGCTTGCCCCACGCTGGCCCGGCGCACATGTGCGGGATGTCGAAATCGTCGAAGTACAGGCTACGCAGGCGACTAAGGCGCGGCTTGCGCTGACCGTGGATGGTGGCGGCAGCGATGTACCCGCGCGGATTTGCATCAAGGGCGTCCTCACCGATACGGGCGCGGTCCCTGCGGCATCGATCGTCGAGACGATGTTCTATCGCGAAGGGGCTGCCCAGATCCCGGTGCGCGTGCCCGAATGCATACATGCCAGCCTGAACGCCAAAGCCAGCTGCGGGGTGATCGTAATGCGCGATGTCATCGCCGCCGGCGGCGCGTTCGGCACCGCGCTCGAACCGTTTACGCCGGAACAGACGCTCGACGGGCTGGACCAGCTCGCCCGGCTGCATGTCGCCACGTGGGAGGGCACAAGCAGCTTCGACACGCCATGGGTCAGCAACTTTCTGGACCAGATCTCGCGCAGACCGGTGATGCCCCCTGATATGCTGCAGAACCTGCTCGATGGCCCGCGCGGCGCGGCCCTGCCACCCGCGATCCGTGACGCCACTCGATTGCAGGCAGCGCTCAAGCGACTGGCCACCGCAGTCAGCAAGGGTCCGCGCTGCTTCGTCCATGGCGACGCCCATGCCGGCAATGTCTATCGTCAATCCGACGGTCGGCTCGGCCTGGTCGACTGGCAGATCCTGCAAAAGGGCAACTGGGCGCAGGATGTAGCTTATCATCTCGCCGCGGTTCTTTTGCCCGAGGATCGGCGGACGCACGAGCGAGCCCTGTTGGATGCCTATCGCGATCGGCTGAAAGCGCTGGGAGGGCCCGAGTTGGCGCCCGACGGGGCATGGCAGAGCTATCGCGTCGCAACGGTCTACGGCTATTTTCTCTGGGCGATCACTCGAAAGGTCGAACCCGAGATCACAAACGAGTTCGTCAGGAGGCTGGGCACCGCGGTGGATGACCTTAAGGCATTCGACTTGCTTGACGTCTGAGCAACATGGCGCTTCAGAGGCGATCCAGCAGAACAGCCGTACGGCTGCCGGGCACCGACAAGGCAACATTCGCGGGCATGTCGCGGATCGCCACCATGCGGACCGCAAGGCATTCCATCTTGAAGCAGGCGAACGCTTCGTACCATGCTATGTCGGCAGCGGATTTCCCTGATAATTCGCTCCAGAGCGCGATCGTTTCATCCCGCGACCCCATGCCTGCGAGCGGTACGATCCCCTGGCCTGCCGTCTGGGCGTGATCGATCTGGAGCCACCACCCAAGATCGTGCAATGCGCCGCCGAGCGATGGCTGTTCCCAATCCATTACCGCCGCCACCTTGAAATTGGCGCCGATCATCATGTTGCCCAAGCGGGAATCTCCCCAGACGATACCTTCTGGGCGATTGGCCGGGCCGACGGCCATCAGCCGATCGAAGGTGCCGCGCAAAGTCATTTGCCGACCATCGGGATCGACCCAATTCACGAAACGTCGCCATCGATCGACCTCCTGGTCGAAGCCGTCCGCACCTCCAGGCAGTTCGAGGAAGCGGGCTTCGGACACCGGGACGCGCTGGATCGCGGCGAGTTGACCCACTGCGTCTTCCCACATGATCCTGCGGTCTGCTGGTGACGCTTCGACGAGCCAGCCCTGTTTCGAATAGGGCGGGTAGCTTACCGCCACACGCCCTGAGACCTTTTCCATGACGAAGAAGGGCGCGCCGAGAATGGACGCATCCGCTTCGAACCAAAGCGGTCGCGCGACCCGCACGACGACGCTCTCGCTCATCAATTGCATCAGGCGGAATTGTGCGTCGAACAGGTCGTCTAGATAGACGGTGTTCCGCATTGGCCTGATGCGCACCACCATTGCCCGAGACCGACCGAAAGCCCCTTCGCGCCAGTCCGCATCGAACAATATCGTCTCATGCGACATACCCGCGCCGCGCGGATAGCTAAGGTTCGAAACGCGAATATCCCGGGCTCCGGGCAGGCGACCAGCCAGCCAGCCGGACAAGCTATCGGCCAGGCTGGCGAGGTTCCTGACTTGCGGTGCAACGATTTCCGGAGCAACCACAGCCGGGCCGGCCGTCATTCCGCGCCTGAGTCCTCGGTCGGCTTCGGTGCCGCATGACCGGTCTTTTCGATCGACCGCTGCATCGCGTCCATGACCATCTGCAGCGCATGTGCGGGATTGAGTTCGAGTACGCGGCTCGGTTCCTCGTAGATCAGAACGTGACCGGAGGGGATGAAATAGGCCTCGCCGGCTTCGATCACCTCGTCAGGCCAATCCGAGCCGGGAAAGCGCGCACGCATCCGGCCTTCGAAGACATAGCCATAATGCGGACAGGGGCATACGCCGCCCGGAAGCCCGCCGAACTTGTAAGACTCGGTGCAGTCGAGCGGCTCATGGACGGTGGTGTAGCCGAGCTCCATGTCGCCCCAATGGACCGTCCGGAAGCCTTCATATCCGATCGCTGGCCAGCGCTTGCCGCCATTCGGAAAATCTTCGGGTTTGCAATGCGGCATAGTGCTCCTCCATTATTAGGACAGTTGATCATGCAACACTTCTGCGTCCAATATTAATAGCTGCCCAATTGATATTGGACGGATATTGCGCGTCACCATTAAGGGATGCCGAGTGAACGTGGCGCTCGAAGCGTTCGGGATGGCGATGGGCAAGTTGGCGAAAGCTTGAGCTCGTCTGCCCGGGCTCTTCGGGGATTACATAGCGCGTCGAATGTGCTGCCGCTGGCACAGAGGATGTTGAGAGTGACCATCGAAGAAGCCGATTTCGTGATCGCCGGCGGCGGCAGCGCCGGATGCGTGCTGGCCGCCCGCCTGTCGGAAAACCCAAAATACAACGTCGTCCTGCTCGAGGCAGGTGGCTCCAGCGATATTTTTCGGGTCACGATGCCGACAGGCGCGTACACACTGCTGGGCAAGCCTGAATTTGACTGGCTCTATATGGCCGAGCCCGATCCGTCCTTGCTCGGTCGCCAGGTGATGTGGTCCGCGGGGCGCGCATTGGGCGGCGGGTCGGCAATCAACGGCATGGTCTACATTCGTGGCTCCCGTGCCGATTATGATGGATGGGTCGAGCAGGGGTGCACCGGCTGGGGCTGGGACGAGGTCCAGACCTACTTCAAGAAGTCCGAGGGATATGAGGGACCGCCAAGCCAGTCGCATTCGGCGCTGGGGCCGTTGGGAGTCGCGCCACCGCGCAAACGGCATCCGCTTGCCATGGCCTTCGTCGAAGCATGCAAGGAGCATGGGCTGCGCAACGTCGAGGACTATTGCGAAGGCGACATTGATGGCGCGTTTGCCAACCTCGTGACGCAGCGGAACGGACAACGATCAAGCGCGGCAAACGCATTTCTCGACGGCGCGATGAAGCGCCCGAACCTCAAGGTGATCACCGGTGCCCTGGTCGACAAGGTGCTGGTCGAAAATGGCCGCGCCTGCGGAGTGCGCTACCTCAAGGACGGGGAAGCCCGAATTGCCCGCGCCCGGCGCGAAGTCGTGGTGAGCGCAAGCGCCATGCAATCGCCAGCTATCTTGCTGCGCTCGGGAATTGGTCCTGCGGCAGAACTGCAGGCCCATGGTATCGACGTGGTTGTCGAGGCCCCCGAAGTCGGTCGCAATCTCCAGGAACATGCGAGCTTTGCGACCAGCTGCTTCGTCGATGTGGCGACCTATAACACTATGCTCGGACCGGTCCGGATGGTCCGGAATCTGATCGAATATCTCCTGTTCCGCCGCGGCGTGATGACCGTCGTCCCGGTAGAGGCGATGGCGTTTCTCCGCTCGCAGCCCGATCTCGCCGAGCCTGACATCAAGCTTCAATTTGGTGCGGTGGCCTTCGATCCCGAAAGGCGCGGCCCGCACAAGCGCCCAGGCGTTACCGTGTTCGCGAATGTCGCCAAACCACGCAGCCGCGGCGAAATCCGGCTCCGGAGCGCCGAACCCACTGACAAGCCGGTCATCGACCATCGTCTGCTAGGCGATCCCGAGGATGTAGCTGCGCTCATCCGGGGCGCCAAACAGGTCGAGCAGATTTTTCGTTCGCCCGCTCTGGCGCGGCATGTCCAGGGCAAGATCCTTCCCCCACAATCGCCGCAGACCGACGCCGATTGGGAACAGGCCCTGCGTTCCGGTTGCGGGATCGGCTACCATCCTGTCGGCACCTGCCGGATGGGCGGAGATGCAGCATCGGTCGTCGACCCGCGCCTGAAGGTGCGCGGCGTGGATGGCCTGCGCGTAGCGGACGCTTCGATCATGCCGATCATGCCTTCGGCCAACACGAACGCGCCGGCGATCATGGTCGGTGAAAAGGGCGCGGCGATGATGTTGGAAGATGCCGCCTGATCAAATTGAATGCAGCAATCGGAGCCTAGGCTGCGGTTGCTATTGAAGCCAACACAACGAACCATCGCATCGCGCGATGGCGGGAGGATTGAAATGAGCGAGAAGGGTATCTTCTCAGGCGTGCGAGTTCTTGAACTGGCCCAATATGTCTTCGTGCCCGGCGCCGGTGTTCTGCTGGCCGACCAGGGAGCTGAAGTCATCAAAGTTGAATCGACCGGAACGGGCGACCCCTACCGGACGCTCAAGGTAGGAGATGGTCGCGAGGTCGGCACGACCAATCTCGCCATGGAGCAGAATAATCGCGGTAAGAAGAGCATCGCGCTTGACCTGAAATCGGAAGAAGGCCGCGAGGCCTTTCTCAAGCTGGTCGAGACCGCAGACGTATTCCTGACAAGCCTGCGGCCAAAAGCGCTGCGCTCGCTGCGGCTGGACATCGACGATCTGCGGGCACGCAATCCACGCCTGATTTATGCCCGCGGAAACGGGCTCGGCTTCCGGGGCGACGAGGCCGACAAGCCTGGCTTTGACGCATCGTCCTTCTGGGCACGTGGCGGCATGTCGCACGCCTTCACGCTCCCCGGCAACAAGCCAACTCCACCCCGCCCTGCCTTTGGCGACCATTCCGGATCGATGGCCCTGGCCTTCGGTATCGCCGGAGCCCTCTACAAGAGGGCGATGACCGGCGAAACAACCGTGGTCGAAACCTCGTTACTGTCTACCGCCGTGTGGATGTTGTCGTCCGACATCACTTACAATCAGGTGCCCGGCTATACGTTGCACCCCGAGGGCGGATGGAAGTTCCCGTTGATGGGCGTCTATCGCACGCGGGACGGACGCCTGATCCAGCTGATGCTGCTTGATCCCCGACCGCATTGGCGATCGTTCTGTGAGCTGGTCGGACTGGAGGCGCTGATCGACGATCCGCGCTTTGCGGACAATATCGCCAGGATGAAAAACGGCAAGGAACTGGTAAGCCAGATCGAAGAGCGCATAATCGCGAGGGACTGGGCCGAGTGGAAGCCGGTGTTCGATGCATGGGATGCGCCATGGGAACTCATTCGTACGATCGACGATGTGTGTGAGGACCCGCAGGTACATGCCAATGAGATGATCTTCAACATGCAGGTCGGGGAAACCAATGTGAGGGTGGTTGCTGGGCCGGCGGCATTTGATGGCCGCGCTGGGCCGGCCCAGCCCACGGGGTCGCCGGCAATGGGCGAGCATACCGATGGTCTGCTAACTGAAATTGGCTACACCAGCGCGCAGCTTTCGGAGCTGAAAGCCCGCAAGTTGGCGCAGTAGCTGCCTCAAAAACTGTGCTCGCTCGGAGCTCTCCGCCTAACCGAGCCCGCAGGATTCACATGGAATATATCAGAGCGGGCGTCAGCCCGGCATGATCTTGTGAGGACCAATGAACAAGCTTTCGCAATTGGCGGCACAGGCACTTGAGCGCGACACGGTAGATCAGGCGAT
Source organism: Sphingomonadaceae bacterium (assembly GCA_947476735.1). Taxonomy (GTDB): domain Bacteria; phylum Pseudomonadota; class Alphaproteobacteria; order Sphingomonadales; family Sphingomonadaceae; genus Rhizorhabdus. The sequence goes on along the minus strand of CANJRZ010000001.1, from coordinate 69,022 downwards.
CGAGTATGAAGGTCGATGGTACAGCTGGCGCGAAGTCCGGACCCTCGCCAACCAGATCACCGAACTGATCGATGCCAGTGAAGCGAAGACCGGCGGACCGGTCGTGTTCATCGCGCGCAGTCAGGCAGCCGCCGTTGTCGCGTTTATGGCACTGCTTCGGTCAGGCCGCACGATCCGCATGGTCTATGCCTTCCAATCACCGGCCGGCATCGCCCGCGACATCGCCCGGCTCGAGCCGGCCATCGTCGTCGCCGCGGCGCGGGATTTCGGCGACGAGGTGCAAGCCGCGATTCGCCAACAGGGCGCAGCGGCCATCGTGATCGCAGAGATGGAAGCACACCCGCTTCCGGGTTTCTCGCGGTCGACAGCGTCGCTGCCCCAAGACCTGCCTGCCCAGCCGCAGATCGAGATTCTCACCAGCGGCACCACCGGCAAGCCCAAGCCCTTTGCCGTTCGCCATGAGATGCTCGCACAGCATTTCGCCGGCTCCACGGCCAAGATATTTGGCGGCGAGAAGGAAGCGGCCGAGCCCCTGCCCGCCCTGCTCTATTATCCGCTTGGCAATATCTCGGGGCTCTTCAGCACGATTCCCGCCTTGCTCAACGGACACAAGCTGATCGTACTCGATCGGTTCAGCGTGCAGGGCTGGCGCGACTATATCGTGCGTTACAGGCCGGTCGCGAGCGGAACGCCCGCAGCGGCCGTGCAGATGATCCTCGATGCCGACATCCCTAGGGAGGATCTGGTATCGCTGCGCTTTTTCAGCACTGGGGCAGCACCGCTCGATCCGCGCGTGCAGCGCGCTTTCGAAGATCGCTATGGCATCCCGGTCCTGCTGTCCTACGGGGCGACCGAATTTGGCGGCCCCGTGACAGTAATGGCGCCGGAGCTTTATGCCGAATTCGGCCAGTCTAAATTCGGCAGCGTCGGCAAGACGTTCGGCGGCGCCCAGCTGCGCATCGTCGATCCTGAAACCGGCGCTGAACTTCCGGCCGGGCAGGAGGGGTTGATCGAGGTCATCTCGCCGAAGATGGGGCCCGACTGGATTCACACGTCGGATCTTGGCGTGATCGATGAGGACGGCTTCCTCTTCCTGCGTGGCCGCGCTGACGGCGCCATCATGCGCGGCGGCTTCAAGCTTCTGCCGGAATCAATCGAGCGGGCGCTACTTGGACATCCCGCGATTTCCGCCGCAGCCGTGGTTGGACTTCCGGATCGCCGGCTGGGTCAGATCCCGGTGGCCGCCCTGCAGTTGAAGCCCGGTGTCGAGAAACCTGCGTCAGCCGAACTGGAAGCGTATGTCCGCGACCTGTTGCTAGCGACGCATATCCCGGTTCACTGGCTGTTTCTCGACGAACTGCCCAAAACCGTTTCGTTGAAGGTGGATCGGCCAGCTGTCATCAGCCTTTTCCAGGAGGCCTTCGGCACTACCGACTGAACGACGTCCGAAACGGGTGGAGACCACCGACAGCGGCAGTCATCTGCTCGCCCGCTTCGCGCAAGATCAATATTGAAAGTGAAAGAATGACACGCCCAGAAGCGCGGTGGCTCGACACACCTGATCACTATGCCCGTCTGCGGAAAATCGAAAGCCTGGACCTCGCGACCGAATATCGCGAGATCACGCTGCTCTTCTACGGGGACTTCCAGTCCACGATGTTCATGAAATCGATACACGGCTTCATGTTCACCTTTGCGGCACCCAGAATTTCAAAAATTCTGAGCCAGACAGGCGAGCTTGAGCAGCGTATCCTGAAACGGATCGTCGACACTAATTTGTTGGCAAGCGCGGTGATGCAGAACGGATTCAAGGAGTCGCCCGGCAGGGAGGCGGCACGCCGGGTCAACGCCATGCACAGTCGCTACGATATCCATCCCGACGATTTCGTCGCGGTCGGTGCGGAGGAAGCAATCGGATCCCTCGATCTCGCCGAGCGCTTTGGCTGGCGCCAGGTGACCGAGAAAGAAAAGGAAGCGGTCCGCCTGTTCTATAATCATCAGGCGCGCGCGTTCGGCTCGACCCGCCCCTTCCCCGGCTCGGTGCCCGAGCTAAGGGCATTTTTCGACCACTATCTCGATACCGAACTGCGTTACGAGCCGCAGAATGAGCGCCTCGCTGGGGTTCTTCTGAACTGGTTCGCCGGCCTAGCTCCCGCACCTGTACGACCGCTGTTCCACAACCTTCTGGTGGCCGAACTCGACCCCCGCGTTGCCAAGGCTTGCGGGCTGAACCAGCCCCGGTGGCCAGCCAAACCGTTGATGAACGCATTTCTGAAAAAGATGGCTCGAAAGGATCCCGTGCCCGACGGCACCCCGAGCAAGCTTCAGGCAATGGTCCGAACCGTCTATCCCGATGGATGGAAATATGAGGATCTAGGTACCCACGCCTGATTGAAGGACGGCTACCAAGCCTCACTTATCGCGAAGGTGTCGGTTCTTGCGTCCCGGCCGATAAGGTACCCGCGTCATATCGCTTCTCCCGCTGCGCGGGCGATCGCCATTCTCAACTCCGGCGTCTCCGACCGGATTCTGCGCGCCGCAAGTATCAACAGGACCCCTGCGGCAGGGACGAACGCAAGCAGACTGTAGAGCCCGGTCGTCAGCGAACCTGTCAGGGTGCTGACCTTGCCGGTCCAATAGGGCCCGATGCCCGACGCGGTCAGGGCGATCACCAACGAGAAGATCGCCGCCGCGGCACCCCGCATCCGGGTCAGCACAAGGTCCTGCGCCAGAGCGGCGAACGACCCCGCCCAGGCCATCGAAAACAGCGTGAGGACGCAAAATGCGGCGATGAAATTCGGAAGGGTCTCAGCGCGCAGAAGCACGAACAGCATCGGAATCGGCACGACCAGGGAAATCATCGCAAGCCAAATCGGTGCGCGCCGGTCCCGGCGCTTCCAGATGTCGGTGACAAAGCCGCCAATGATGACACTCAGCACCGCGGCCCCCAGCTGGGCAGCACCAAGGGCCAGGCCGACCTTTCCGGCGCCGGCGTCAAGCGTTCGAATGGCATAAGGCGCCGCCCAAATAGCGATCGTTCCCACGAAACAGGTCAGAAATGCCCCACCGAACGTCGTGTACATGAAGGAGCGGCAACCGAATGTCAGGCTGTACAGCGGCTTGTCGAGATATTTGAGCACCTGCGCCCATGTCGCTACCGAATACACTCCGATTGCCACCGCGATCCACTGCGCCCAATCGCCCGTTGCCTTGCCCAGACCGAAAGCGACAAGGGCCAGTACAGCCGCGAAGATTAGATTGGCCGCCACCGCCCGGCGCCCGCCGAGCCGGCCGAGGCTGAACAGGGTGAAGGGCGGAATGGACGAGGTCAGCTCTCGAAGGATGACCCTTCCCGCCGGTATCCGAACAGTCCCCTTTGGCCTGGCGGGCTCGCGCAGGAAGGCAATCAGTACGGCGACCACGATCCCCGGCGTACCGACCAGCAGAAATCCCGCGCGCCAGTTGGTCAGTCCGCATGCGCCACTGGGACAGCTGGTGCACCAGCTGTCCCAATGCTGAATCAGCAATCCGCCCAGCACCAAAGCGGCACCGATTCCCAGATGCACGCTTGCCAGATAGCAGCCCAATACCGCTGATCGGTTTCGCGCCGGGAAGTAATCGCACAGCAGCGAATGCGAGACCGGGCTGGCCGTCGCCTCTCCGACGCCGACGCCGACACGCGCACTGGCGAGGCCCAGGAAACTGGTCGCCACGCCAGAAATGGCCGTCATGGCGGACCACAGGGCGAGGCCGAAGGCCATCAGCCGCGTCCGGCTCAACGCATCCGAAATCCGTCCCATGGGAATCCCCAGCACACCGTAGAGAACGGCAAAGGCAGTTCCGAGCAGGAATCCCATATCGGTATCGGTCAGATGGAGCTCGGCCTGGATCGCGGGGGCCAGGACCGAGACAATATGTCGGTCGAGATAATTGAACAGGTTCGCGATGATGAGCAGCGTCATCGCGTAAAAGGCATAGGGGGACGCTCGCTCCAATACGCTGCCCGCGAGTGCAGTGTGCGCCGATCTGATTGTCGGTTCGTCCGGTTGCATTGCCATGCCCTGTCTGTCCTCTCGATCGGTTTTTCTATGTGCAGTGCGCCAACAGCGATTCATACGTCGTCCAGTGTTGACGCGCCGCGCAACGATGGCACCTCGGGCGCCATTGGCAAATCCTCGGCGCCCTTGTCACACTTTGGTGATCGGGAATGGCTACGTCAGGCATTCAGGCCACCGTTGATACTGATAATCTGACCGGTGATCTTCGCCGCGCCCGGTCCACACAGGAACAGTGCCATCGGTGCAATATCGGCAGGTGTCGGCAGGCCGAGGCCAGCACGGTCGCGCGCCGCGCCGGCGCGAGCGGCATGCGCCGCGTAAACCGGTGTCTCTGCGACGAAGCTGGGCGAGATGCAGTGAACCCGTACGCCATTACGCGCCGTTTCCACCGCCAGATTGCGCACGAAGGTCATGATGCCCGCAAAGGCAGCCCCGATCACCGACTGCCTGGTAGCCGCAAAACGCCCCGAATCCGATGCGAAACCGATTATCGTCCCTCCCCGCACGGTTAGGTGAGGCAGCACGGCGAGACAGAGCCGCTGGAAGCTCCCGAGAACGAGCGCGGCATGCTCGCCCAGCTTGTGGGGGTCGGTGTTGGCCAGCAAGCCGCCAACCCCCTGAGCGCCAGCGATGCCGCAATGGATCACCGCATCGAGCCGCCCGGCCTCCGCGGCAACCTTCGAGACCATCGCCTCAATCTCATCGACCTGACGGAAATCTGCCTCTGCGGCGATCAGTCGCGCGCCCGGCACGCGCCGCCGCAAACGGGCCATCGCGGATTCGACATTGGGGCGTTGCGAACCATGCACGGCCACGACAGCACCGTCGGCAGCCGCCTGTGCCGCGATCTCGTAACCGATCGCGCCGGTCGCGCCGGTCACGAGGATCACGGCGCCCGCACCGATATGGGCCATGCTCCCAAATTCCCCCACAACGCCGCACCGGACGGGCCGGATGACAATATAACCGGACCATCGAAACTTCAGATGGCACCGTTCGCAACCGACTAGTGCAATATCCAACCATATCCGTCCAATATCAGATACGGCATCATTGATATTGGACACGGTTGTAGAGATTGATCCATGAAAATAGTGAAGTGTGTCGCGGATGACCGGATCAATAGCTGAAGAAGGGTCTGACCTGAATCAGGCCGGAACCCTGATCGGGTAGAAGTACACGGTCTCCGACGCGCTGTTAGCGCGGCTTCGAGGCGTGCTATTTGACGGATGACCGCGGCAGAACTGCGGCCGACAATGCAGAACGAGCCCGAAGACTGCCGCTGACCTGCGGCCGATCCGGGCCACAGAGAGAGTATCGGAAGCACCATGCCTTTCCTGAAAAACACCTGGTACGTAGCGGCGAATGCCTATGAGCTCGACGAGGGCATGGTCAGCCGGAAGATCTGCAACCAGCAGATCGTGATGTACCGAACCTCCACCGGCGAAATTGCGGCGCTCGCGGATCGCTGCCCCCACCGGTTCGTGCCGCTGTCGATGGGCAAGCGCGTAGGAGACACGTTGGCGTGCGGTTATCATGGCCTGCGCTTCGACAGCAGCGGCGCTTGCGTCGAAGCTCCCAACGACGATGACAGCCAGAAAGCCCGAGCCTGCATCAAGGCCTATCCGGCGGTAGAGCGCGATGCGGTGATCTGGCTGTGGATGGGACAATCTGAACTAGCCAATCCGGACAGTATCCCGGCCTTCACCTTCCTCAGCGACAAGGAGAAATTCGGGTCGTGCCAAGGATATTCGCACATCAAGGGGAACTACCAGCTGATTGCCGACAATCTGCTCGACCTCAGCCATGTTCATTACCTGCACCCGCATATCCATGAAGGGTCGGACTTCTCGGCCTTCACCAACAAGGTCAAACTCGACGGCGACACCGTCTGGTCGATGCTGTGGCGGCACCGCTATGCGCTCGATGAGAAGCGCCAGCACATGATGGGCCTGCCGGCAGAAGTCGAGGGTCAGGGCCACTCGCGCTGGGACGTCCCCGGCGTTCTCCTCGTCGATACCGCGCTATGGGAGCACGGCAAGAGCCTCGAGGCACCCGGGAGCGTCGAGACGCCTTCGGCGCACCTGCTCACACCCGAGACCGAATTCACGACCCACTATTTCTGGGCATCCGGTCGGACCTTCGACATCCACAACGAAGCCATGAGCGCGGGAACGGCGCAGATGATGAAGGCCGTCTTCGAAACCCAGGACGGGCCGATGGTCGAGGCTCAGCAGGCCGACATGGGAGCGAGCACCGATTTCCTCGAACACCACCCGATCATCCTGAAGGCCGATGCCGCCGGCGTCATGGCTCGCCGCATCCTCAAACGCAGGCTGAAGGAAGAGGCAAGGGGCGTCGGAGACGCCCTGGTAGCCGCCGAATAAGCTGAACCGGGCGACGAGATCAGCAGGCGGAGAAAAAGAAGCGTCAGGAGCGGCATGGCTACGAAACCGGATCCCATCAAGGCCAAGAACGCGAGGCGTGTCATCGAGGTTTTCGAATTTCTCGACCGCAATGGCGGCAAGGCAACTGTAACCGACATCGCACGATCTTTCGGCCGGCCGCAGTCGAGCACCTCAGAGCTGCTTGCAAGCCTCGTCGACATGGGCCTGCTCTATCGGGACCCGCATACGCGCGCCTTCTTCACGACGCCGCGGCTCGCGGCGCTAGGCACCTCGGCGCAACCGCCACTAATCCGCGATGGCCGGCTGTTCGATCTCATGGATCGGCTGGCCCGATCGAGCGGCTGCGGGATCGCGTTGTTCGGGATGGTTGGCATGCGCGTTCAAATATTCCGCTGGTCGGACGACGGACAAGACTGGGCAAGGACAATCGGCTGCGGTTCGTCGGAACTGCTTTCCAGCTCGACTGCCGGTCTGCTGATGCTTTCCACCTATGGCCCGGTTCAGGCCAACCGGATCCTTTGGCGTCTCAATGCGGAGGCTCCGGCAGAGCTGAAGTTCAACCATGGCGAAATTCGCGAACGGATCGAACAATACCGCCGCCAACGTCACGCCATCGGCGAAGCCGGGTTCGCTAACGATTGTCGTGTCGTGACAACCCTTCTGCCATGCGAATTGAACGCTCCACCCTTGGCGCTGGGCGCAGTGTTCCCTGCTACGATGCCAGTCGATGAGGACAGGCTTCTTCGGAAGCTCTCCGAAAGGGCCTGTGATCGCGCCGGCCGCGATGATCTCGGTGATCATAGCGAACTGGTCAGAATGAGGCTCCGCGCATGACCGTAGCGCCGCAACCTGCGGTTCGGCTGAGCTTTGATGCTCTGATGCTAGTCATGCTGCTTGCATCGCTCGACCAGCATTCCGAAGTCAAACTGATGCTTGATCGCCTCTTGCGCGATCTCTTCTCACCGTTGCCGCTCAACCTCGCCCATTAGATGATCATCTTCACAACCCACCGGCCTCGCGAGAACGGTGGCGGAAAGGATTTCTCATGCAGCTGAGTCTGCCAAACGACAGCGTCCCCCTGAAGGAAATGTTCGAGCGCTTTTTCGCTGCTGAATCGACCATGGCGCGCGTCCGCGCCGCCGAACCGGTCGGCTTCGATTCGGAGCTGTGGCGAGAGCTGGTGGCGCTCGATATCCCATTCATGCGGGTCGCACCTGACGCCGGTGGTGGCGGCATGAGCCTGTTCGATGCTTGCCTGGTGATGGAAGAGGCCGGTCGGCGCCTTGCCTCCGTTCCGCTGGCGGAAACAATCGTCGCGCTCCGTATCCTTGGCGAAGTGGGCGGCGATGTGGCGGCAGGCTGGATCGACAAGGTCCGCAATGGCGAGAACCTGCTTACGCTTGCCCTGCGGCAGGCGCGAAATGGGCAAATCCAGCTCGTCCCCGGCGCGGCAGTTGCCGTCGGCGTGCTGGTATTTGATGGCACCGAACTCGCCATCGAAATCCCGGCGACGCCTCTCGATGCGCCCGAAATGCTCGGCGGCGGCGCGGTCGGCCTGCTTGTTCCGGGCAAAGGCGAACGGATCGTCCTGTCCAGCAACACCGATGTTGGCCACATCTGGGCTGCGGGTGTCGAAGAGTGGAAGCTGCTGACGTCAGCCGCACTGATTGGGCTTTCGCGCGAGGCCCTGTCGATGGCTGCAGCCTATGCCTGCGATCGTGTCGCCTTCGGTCAGCCCATCGGCGCCAATCAGGGACTCGCGCACCCCTTAGCCGTCGATGCGATCGACGCAGACGGTGGCGCGCTGCTGCTTTGGTGGGCCCTGCGCTCAATCGCTGACGGGAAGGCCGAAGCGGGAGCGGTCGCATCAATGACCTTCTGGTGGGCGAGCCGCACCGCGACCAACAGTGTCGCGCATGCGATCCACACCTTCGGCGGCTATGGTCTGACCAACGAATATGACATTCAACTCTACCACCGCCGCGCCAAGAGCTGGGCACAGGCGATGGGCGATCCCGAGGCCGAGCTTGTGCGCGCCGGCCGTCGCCTCCTGCTGAACGAAACGACGAGCCTTCCCGACCCTGGAACTGTCGACGTCGACTTCAACGCTCCCGAAGCGGATCAGGCGCTCTCCAATGAAGTGCGGGCGCTGTTCGCCGGCATGCTCGATCCGGCAAGGCACAAGATCGGCGAGCAGAATTTCGAGGCGCATGACTGGGACATCCATCGGGCAATGGGCCGGGCCAGCCTGCTCTTCCCCGACTGGCCCGAACATTGGGGCGGGCGCGGCGCCGACACTGAAGCGACGCGCGCGGCGAACGCCGTGTGGATGGAAGTGGGCTATGCCGGTTTCGCGCGGGGGGTTACCGGAATGGCGGGCGTGCTGGTGCAGCTCATGGGGACGCCCGAATTGCAGACCGAGGTCCTGCTGCGCTTTGCCCGGGGTGATGCGACATCGTGCCTCGGCTTCACCGAACCTTCCTGCGGGTCCGACGTGTTCGCCGCCAAGACGCGTGCCGTGCGCGATGGCGAAGACTGGATCATCAACGGCCAGAAGATGTTCACCTCGGGTGCCGAACTTGCCAGCTATGTGCTGCTCCTTGCGCGCACCGATCCGGACGCGCCGAAGCACAAGGGCTTAACGCTGTTCCTCGTACCGCTGAACATTCCCGGCGTCGAAATTCATCCCGTCCACACCTTCATGGACGAACGTACCAACGCCACCTTCTACGCCGATGTTCGCGTCCCCGACCGCTACCGGCTCGGCGAGGTCAATAGCGGAGTCAAGGCGATGTCGGCCGCGCTGTCGATGGAACAGGGCGGCAGCTATTACCATTATCAGATGCGCGAAATGATCGACGCCGTGGCCGAATGGGCACGCGGCGAGGAACGCGATGGACAGCCGCTGATCGAGCACCCGTCGACCCTCGCGCGACTTGCCCGCGTCTACACTGCGGCCTGTATCAGCGAAGCGCTGACCGCGCGTGCGCTGTGGACCCGGCTGGCTGGAGAGCAGGACCTCGCTTATGGGCCGGCATCCAAGATCTTCTCGACCCAGTCCTTCATCGACCTCTCGGCCGACCTGGTCGACCTGGCTGCACCTGGATCGCTAGTCCGTGGCAAGACCGGGCTGGGCGTGATTGAGAAGGGCTATCGCCACTCCACTGCGACCTCGATCTATGGCGGCACCAGCGAGGTACTCCGCAGCATGGTCGCGGAACGGCGCCTGGGGCTGCCTCGCAGTCGGGCAGCCGGCTGACCTCGAACCTATCGAATTGCTGCCGCGCCTCGTCAGGGCGAACCGCCGGCGCCCATGCTCACAAGACTTTCGTGAAGGGGTAAAAAATGACCGCATTTGATGAAATCTACGACCTGGTGGTCGTCGGCAGCGGCGGCGGCTCGATGTGTGCCGGGCTGGTCGCGCGCGAGGCGGGGAAGACGGTACTGATCGTCGAAAAGACTCCACTGATCGGAGGCACGACCGCTCGTTCTGGCGGGGTGATGTGGATCCCCAATAATCCCTTCATGAGCCGCGACGGGGTGGCGGATAGCCTCGAGCAGGCCACGACCTATCTCGACAATGTCGTGGGCGACAGCAATGACTCCCCCGGTGCCACGCGCGAGCGTCGTCGAACCTACCTCACCGAAGGTCCAAACATGATCAATTTCCTGGTCGACCAGGGGATCAAGCTCAACCGCGTTTCGTATTGGCCGGACTATTATGACGAGCAGCCCGGTAGCTCCGAGCAGGGGCGCACGGTGGTTGCCGAACTGTTCAACGTCAACGAGCTGGGGCCTTGGAAGAGCAAGCTGCGTCCCAACTTCCTGGATATCATGGGCTCACTGGAGGACATGCTGAAGCTGCGCTTCATCAAGCAGTCCTGGGAATCGAAGAAGATCGCGATCCGGCTAGTGCTGCGAACCATCGGCGCCAAGCTGACGGGCAAGCACTATGTCACCGCCGGCGGCGCACTGCAGGGGCGAATGCTGCACGCATCGCTCAAGGCTGGTGTCGAATTCCTCACGGATACCCCCGTCAACGAACTCATTGTCGAGGGCGGCGCGGTGAAGGGTGTCGTGGCCTTTGCCAATGGGGAACCCCGCCGGATCGGCGCGCGATATGGCGTGCTCATCAATGCCGGTGGGTTCGCCCGCAACCAAAAGATGCGCGACGAGTACCAACCTGGCACCGATACAAACTGGTCGCTCACCGCCGAGGGCGACACCGGCGAGATGATATTGGAAATGATGCGCCACGGAGCAGCCATCGGCCAGATGGAGGAGATGGTAGGCAACCAGATCGCGATCCCACCCGGGATGGAAAACGTGGCGATCAAGCCGGTCGTGCAGGGCGTCACGGCGGCACCGCACTGCATTCTGGTTGATCAGTCGGGCTCGCGCTACATGAACGAAGCTGGCTCCTATATGGCGTATTGCAAGGGCATGCTGGAGCGGAACCGCGAAATCCCCGCCGTACCGAGCTGGGCTATTTTCGACAGCCAGTTCATCCGAAGCTACATGCTGGCCGGGACCATGCCAGGGGCCAAGAAACCTGAGCGGTGGTTTGCCGAGGGCTTTCTGCGAAAGGCGGATACGCTTGAGGAACTCGCACGCGAAATCAGCCTCGACCCTTCGGCCCTGCGCGGGACCGTCGACCGGTTCAACGGCTTCGTCGCCCAGGGCCGCGATGATGACTATCAGCGCGGGGAGCGCGCCTATGATCGCTGGCTCGGCGATCCTTATAAGACGGACAATGCCAGCCTCGGCACGATTTCCGAAGGCCCCTTCTATGCAATGCCGGTGCTACCCGGCGATGTCGGCACCTATGGCGGTGTGATTACCGATCCGCTTGCGCGCGTGTTACGCGAGGACGGGACCGTGATCCCCGGGCTTTACGCGACTGGTATTTCCACGGCGTCGGTGATGGGTCGCGTCTATCCGGGAGCTGGAGCGAGCGTCGGGCCGTCATTCGTTTGGGGCTATGTTGCGGCAAAGAGTATACTGGCATCCAGCTGACGACATGGTCGTTGCGGAAGGGAAGAACGGCCGCGCGCCCACGTCCTCGAATACCGAGGGAACTGACGCGCGCGTCGGCTCCCATTGCTGCCGATGGTGACGAGGTGTCGGCGCATGCCTTCCTGATACACCGCAGCGGCCTGCCCGCCCCCAGATCGGTTGCAGGCTCGATCGCAGTCTCGGCGGGGACGATGCGGTCTTATTTCATCGACCGGCTGGTATCGTCGAGGGCGAGATCAACGAGGGTGCGCATCGCCCGGCCCGCTCCCTCGGCGTCACGGGCAGCGATGGCGTCATAGACACGGCGGTGATCCGGCACGGGATTGCGAGGTAGCGCGCGGGCACGTTGCTTGAACTGGGTTGTCCAGTTGACCGCAGCGCCGATACTGGAACTCAGCACAATGAGCGCATCGTTGCGGGTCGCTCGCAGGATCGCGGTGTGGAAATCACGATCGGCTGCACGGCCTTCTTCGCTGGCCAGCGTATGCCGCTCCATCGCATCCAACGCCTGCCCCATGAGGCTCACATCGCTATCGTCATGGCGCACTGCGGCCAACGCGGCTGCGGCCGGCTCTACAATAGCCCGAAGTTCGAACAGCCCCCGAATGAACTCGATGTCCGGTTCGCCGACAAAGGCCCAGGCGAGCACATCAGGGTCGAGCAGATTCCAGCGATCACGGGGCAGCACCCGTGTTCCCGTTTTCGGTCGGCTTTCAACAAGCCCTTTGGCGGTCAGGACCTGCACCGCTTCGCGATAGGCGGTACGCGAAACATCGAGAGCCTCCGAAGCGATTACCTCCGCATCGAGAACATGCCCAGGAGTATATTCGCCTGACAGAATCGCGATTCCCAGCTTCTGCGCAATCGCTCCATGATGCCGGCGTCCGGTGCCGCGTGTGGTCGGCCTTTCGGTCAAGTCGCGAGTATCTCGTCGTCGGTTCATTTCCAATCTTCGAACAGCTCAATGGTGCGGGACGTGCCGCGAAGATAAGCATCGGCCACGAGCTGCAGCGGTGCAACATCGACATCGCTTTCACCAGATCGCACCAGATCGACAAAGCGGCGATACATGGCGCGATATTCCTGGGTCAGCGCCGACTCTTGGCCCGCAAGCGTGTGCGCCGCATCTTCACCACCCTGAACGAAGCGATAGGTTTCATCCCCCGCCTCGAACATGATCTGCCAGATTTGCGGGCCGGTCTGACGCCAGTCGAATGTCGCGGCAACCGGGATGCCTCCAGCGGTCGCCATCGCCATATCCACTGCTATCGGAGTCGCTCGATTGGCGGGAACCTGCAGTGTCGCATCAATCAGGCGAACATTATCGTCGAGCACCGCGGTCAGGATCGACAAGGCGTTGATACCGGGATCGAACACGCCGAAGCCGCCCGCTTCCCAGATCCAGTCCTGCCCTGGATGCCAGCGGCGGACATCCTCTTTCCAGTCGATCTGGACACGGGTTAGCCGGCGAGTCGTACACCATTGCCGCGCGCACGAGACCGAAGCGGAATAGCGCGAGTGCCAGCTGGCAAAGAGAGAAACTCCTTGCTGCCGAGCCAGCCGGATCAGCGCCTCGACTTCCGAAAGAGTGGCGCCCGGGGGCTTTTCCAGAAAAAGGTGCTTCCCCGCTAGCAATGCCGCGCGAGCGGCTTCATAGCGCACATGCGGCGGCTGGCACAGGATCACCGCCTCGATATCCGGCCGGCCCGCCAGCATCGCCGTCAAATCGGGAAAACTGGCCACATCCTCCACTTCTGCATTTCGACTGGCGATGGCGACCAGCTCCGCTCCCTCAGTAAACGCGATGGCGGGCAGGTGCTCGTCGCGGGCGATTTTGCCCAGCCCAACGAGCCCCATGCGGATAGCATGGCTCATAACTGCTTCACCGAGATCAAGCCTTCATCCCCTGCGCGCCGCAGCGAATTGCGCAGAGGCAGAACGAATGCATCGCACTCAATCTCGAAAACATCACCTTCCTGCGTTCGCAGGCCATCAGAAAAGGACAGGGTGGCGGTGCCGAAGAAGTGTACATGCAGGTCACCGGGTCGCCGGAACAAATTGTTCTTGAAATGGTGGTGCTCGAGATTGGCGATCGAGTGGGACATATTCGCCTCTCCGGAGAGGAACGGCTTCTCCCAGACTACCGTTCCGTCGCGAAGAATCCGGCTGATGCCCCGAACATCTTCCGGAAGCTCGCCCAACCGCAGCTCTGGCGCCAGGGCTGCCTGCCGCAGCTTCGAATGCGCCAGCCAGAGATAATTGCCGCGCTCGGTTACATGATCGGAAAACTCATTGCCCATGCAGAATCCCAACCGCACCGGCATGCCGTCATCGCCGATCAGATAGACCCCGGCCATCTCGGGCTCTTCGCTGCCATCCTCCGCAAAGGCGGGCATTGCGAAGGACGCTTCGGACGCGAGGAGAATAGAGCCATCGCCCTTGTAGAACCATTCGGGCTGCACCCCGACGAAGCCTGCAGCAGGCTTGCCGCCTTCCTGGCCCATCAGGAACATACGCATCGAATCGGTCAGAGACTCTCCGCTCGAAGCCGCTTTGTGCATCTTGTCGCGCCCTTCGGCAGAGCCGAGATGGGTAAGACCCGTACCGGACACAATGAGATGGGACGCATCCGGATGATCGATGGGGGTCAGAAGTGTGACGGCATTCAGATCGATGGGTGTTCCCAAGCTGTTCTCCGCCAGGACGGCGATGGGTAACCCGGCGGACAGGGCCTGCCGCGCCAGATGCAGCGTTGTTTCGACGCCCTGCAATACCAGGGGTTGGGTCTGCGCATTGAGCGCCGCGACGCCGCGTTGGCCATTCTTCGTGAACTGGATCAGCGACCGGATCATCTTTGCACTTCCCTTCTACCGTCGATCGTACGCGGCAGATTCCACGGGTTGATGGTCTGAAGCGCAGCAGGTAGCAATGTCTCAGGGATATCCTGATAACAGACGGGGCGCAGGAAGCGCCCGATGGCCAGCGTCCCCACCGATGTGCTTCGTCCGTCACTGGTCGAAGGGAAAGGCCCGCCATGGACCATGGCTGGACAAACTTCGACCCCGGTAGGCCAGCCATTGGCGAGCACCCGACCAGCCTTCGTCCGCAACAACGGCATCAATATGGCAGCAGCATCGCTATCAGCGGCGCTCATGTGCACCGTTGCTGTAAGCTGGCCTTCCAGTCCGGCAACAACGCGCGCCATTGCTTTGAAGTCCGCGCAGCGCACGAGGACCGATGCGGCGCCGAACACCTCTTGACCCAGGGTGCCGTCGGCAAGGAAGTCGGCGGCCGCGGTTTCGAACAGCGCCGCGACACAGCGGGCAGCTACCGGCATTGCCTGCCCCCGAGCAATGACGCGCACGGCGGGATTGGTTTCCAGTGCGGCAACACCGGAGCAATAGCTACTGTGGATTCCTGAGGTCAACATGACCGGTGGTTCGATTCCCGCAATAGCTTCGGCTGCGGCTGTCGCGAAGCGGTCGAGATCCGGTCCGTCGATCGCGATCACCACGCCTGGATTGGTGCAGAACTGCCCTGCTCCCAGCGTCAGCGATCCGACGAACCCGCTGCCCAAAGCCTCTGCGTCCGATGCGAGCGCGCCCGGCAGCAGGATTACGGGGTTGATGCTGCTCATCTCGGCGTAGACCGGGATCGGCTGGTCCCGCGCCGCGGCCACGGCGGCCAGCGCAAGCCCGCCCGCACGCGAGCCGGTAAAGCCAACCGCCTTGATACGCGGGTCTGCCACCAACGCCGCGCCGAGATCATTCGATGTCCCCGGCAGAAAGGAAAACACGCCTTCGGCGAGGCCACGCGCGTCCACGACCGAGAGAATGGCCCGGGCGACCAGTTCCCCAGTACCGGGGTGGGCCGGATGGCCCTTCACTACGACCGGACAACCTGCCGCCAGCGCCGAGGCCGTGTCGCCTCCGGCCACGGAGAAAGCGAGCGGGAAATTGGATGCGCCGAACACGGCCACAGGTCCAAGCGCAACATTCATACGCCTGAGATCGCCACGCGGCGGCACACGCTCAGGCCGCACAGGATCGATCGTGACGTCGAGCCACTCGCCCTTGCGCAACTCAGTCGCGAACATCCGCAGTTGCCCGCAAGTGCGTCCACGCTCGCCTTCCAGCCGGGCCCGGGGGAGGCCGGTTTCAGACATGGCCGTCATGATGAGAACATCCCCGATAGCGACGATCGCGTCGGCCAAAGCTTCCAGAAATGAGGCGCGCGCTTCTGGCGGAAGGTTGGAAAAGGCGGTGAATGCCGTGTCCGCGAGCGCGCAAGCCTCGGCAACGTCTTCGGCGCTTGCTTCGCCGAAGGCCTGGCCAAGGGATTTGCCCGTTGCCGCCTCAATCGCCTGGAATGACTGATCGCGCCGGACACTTCGTCTGCCGATCAAGATAGATCCATCGATTAACACTCTCGAACTCCCTGTCAGGCGCCGCAGTCGGGCGCGCCTCGTCTAATGATTGTCGCGCGGCAGGCCGGTGGTCTGGGCAATGCGCTGAAATTGTTCCGCGCCTTCGAGGATCGCCCCGCTGTCGAGCTGCCCGACCAGCGAGCGCTGGATGGCCTGCCACGGCGTTTGTGATCGCGGATAGGCATAACCGCCGGATGCCCCAAGCGCAGCGCGCCGCTCGTCGAGGAGCGTTTCAGACAGCAGCACATCGGCCGTGCAGCGCTCCAGGTCGATGCGGACCCTGTCGCCCGTTCGCAACAGCGCCAGACCACCGCCAGCGGCCGCTTCGGGGCTGGCGTTGAGGATCGAGGGGCTGGCGCTCGTGCCCGATTGCCGGCCATCACCAAGGCACGGTAGATCACGCACCCCCTCGCGCAGCAGATAGACCGGCGCGCGCATGTTCACCACTTCGGCCGCGCCGGGGTAACCGATCGGTCCGGCGCCGCGCATGACCAGCATCGTGTTGATGTCGATATCGAGCCGAGGATCGTCGATGCGGGCATGGTAGTCCTCCGGACCGTCGAACACGACGACCTTGCCTTCGAAGGCGCCAGGATCGGCGGGATTACTGAGATAGCGCGCGCGGAAGTCCTCGCTGATGACGCTGGTCTTCATGATCGCCGCGTCGAACAAATTGCCCGACAGGGCGATGAAGCCCGCTTCGGCCAGCAGGGGCTGGGCAAAGGGGCGGATGACCCGCTCGTCCTCAATCTCCGCGTTGCGGCAATTGTCGCCGATGGCCCGACCCGTAACGGTGAGCGCACCTTCACGGATCAATCCCGCACACATCAATTGATTCACCACCGCCGGGACACCGCCGGCACGATAGTAATCCTCACCCAGATATTCCCCGGCAGGTTGCAGATTGACTAGCAGAGGTATCTGGTGGCCATATTCCTGCCAGTCGCTGAGCCTGAGCTCGACGCCCATGTGACGGGCAATCGCGGCGAGATGGATCGGAGCATTGGTCGAACCGCCAATGGCTGAATTGACGACGATGGCGTTGAGAAACGCTTCGCGCGTCAAGATATCCGAGGGCTTCAGGTCTTCTCGGACCATATCGACGATACGCTTGCCGGTGCGGTAGGCATTTTCCTGCCGGTCACGATAGGGAGCAGGAATGGCCGCCGAACCGGGCAGCGACATACCAAGCGCCTCGGCCAGGCTATTCATCGTGGTGGCTGTGCCCATCGTGTTGCAATAGCCTGTCGATGGCGCAGAACTGGCGACGAGCTTGATGAAGCCGATGTCGTCGATCTCGCCCCGGCTCAGCATTTCGCGCGCTTTCCATACGATGGTTCCGCTGCCGGTGCGTTCTCCCTTGTGCCAGCCGTTGAGCATGGGTCCGACCGAGAGGGCAATCGCGGGCAGGTTCACCGTCGCCGCCGCCATCAGCGCGGCGGGTGTGGTCTTGTCGCAGCCGATCGTGAGCACCACGCCATCGAGCGGATAACCGTGCAGCACTTCGACAAGGCCGAGATAGGCCAGGTTGCGATCCAGCCCGGCGGTGGGCCGCTTGCCGGTTTCCTGAATCGGATGAACCGGAAATTCGAGCGCGATGCCCCCGGCCTCGCGAATGCCTTCGCGCACCCGTTCCGCCAGCACCAGATGGTGGCGGTTGCATGGGCTAAGGTCGCTCCCGGTCTGGGCGATGCCGATGATCGGCCTGCCGGAACGCAGTTCTTCCAGGCTCAGGCCGAAGTTGAGATAGCGCTCCAGATAGAGCGCCGTCATGTCGATATTGTCGGGGTGGTCGAACCAGGCCGCCGATCGAAGCTTCCTGGTCATCTCCCGGCACTTACGCGCAGGATCATTGTGTGACGGTAGGTCTCGCCCGGATTGAGCCGAGCCGAGCCGAATTCGGGGCGATTGGGCGTGTCGGGGAACTTCTGCGGTTCGAGGACGAAGCCATCGCCCATCCGGTAGCCACAGCCGCCCTTGCCGATATTGGAGCCGTCAAGGAAATTACCCGTGTACATCTGCAAGCCGGGTTCGGTGGAAAGGACTTCAAGAACCCGCCCCGATGCGGGATCGACGACCCGGGCGGCAAGCTGCGGCTGTGCAGTCTGGCCCTTGTCGAGCACCCAGTTGTGATCATAGCCACGCCCGATGCGGATTTGCAGATCGGTACCTTCGCGTAGTCCATCGGCCAGCACGCGGCCACTTGTGAAATCAAACACCGTACCCTTCACCGGCTCCTGTTCACCGGTCGGAATGAGTGTCTCGTCAACCGGCGTGTAACGGCTGGCGGGAATGGTCAGCCGCTGGTGCATCGCGCCTTCACGCGCGCAATGACCTGCCACGTTGAACAGCGCGTGGTTGGTCATGTTGATGATCGTCGGCTTGGTGGTTGTCGCGGTAAAAGTGATGGTGAGGTTACTCATTTCGTCGAGCGAATAGGTCACGGTCGAGCGCACTTCGCCGGGATAACCGGAATCGCCATCCGGACTGATCAGCGAAAGCACGACCGAGGCAATCGGACCATTGCTGACGGACACGATCGTCCATAATTGCCGGTCAAACCCGTTCCCACCGCCATGCAGGGTGTTTACGCCGTTGTTGAGCGGCAGTTGGTAGGCATTGCCGTCCAGAGTGAACCTGCCCCTGGCAATCCGGTTTGCGAAGCGGCCGACGGTGACGCCAAAGAAATCTTGCCTGGCTTCATATTCCGCGGCCGTATCGTGCCCGAGCACGATGTCGGCTTTGCGACCCTTGCGATCAGGCGCGATCAGCGATTGCAGGGTCGCGCCATAAGCGATGATGCGCGCTGCAACCCCGGCGCCGTTGCGCAGTGTGACGGCTTCGACATCGGTGCCGTTGCGCAGCGTGCCGGCGGACGAACGCTCGACGTTTGCAGCATGGGTGGATGCGGCCGCTGCCAGCCACATTGCGGCTGTGAAAACGGTCGCGTTAGCGTACTTCATCGGACGATCTCTTCCGTTACCTAGAGCGCTGACTACGGCTCGAGACGAACCACGGTTACCGAATGGCGCGGCAGGCGCAGGACCAGCTTGCCGTCGACGGCGTTGGCGCTGAACGGCCTGGGCGCGACCGCATCGGGCGCGCCAACTGTGTTGACCGTGTTAAAACCGGGCGCGGTCAATACATCGCCCTGGGCCTTGCCGGCGACGATGCCGGCCACGTTGGCCGTCACCTCGGTTTCGGCGTTCGGGTCGAGGTTGACAAGCGCTAGCCACACCTTGCCGTCCTTGCCGCGGGCTGCCAGGGCATCGATCTTGGGAAGGGTGATGGTATCGAACCGATACTGGCCGGCCTCAAACGTTACGGGCAGGAAAGTCGCATCCTGGAACGGCACGTACATCTTGTAGACGTGGTAAGTGGGCGTCAGCACCATCTTCGGCCCGTCGGTCATGATCATCGACTGCAGCACATTCACCATCTGCGCGATATTGGTCATGCGCACCCGGTCCGCATGGCGGGAAAAGATGTTGATGTTCATGGCCGCAGCAATGCCGTCTCGCAGTGAGTTCTGCTGGATGAGGTGCATCTGCTCGGTGCCTTCGTTGGGCTTCAGCCAGACACCCCATTCGTCCACGACCAGTGCGACGTGCTTCTTCGGATCATACCGGTCCATGATCTCGGAATGTTTGGTGAGAGTGCGGTCCATCCACTGCGTCTGCATCAGGACGGTGGCGTATTCCTTCTCGCCAAAGCCGGTAGATGGTTCGTTGAAAGGCATCGACCCCCAAGTATATTGGTGCAGCGAAATTCCATCGATGTCCCAATAGATCGGGCTGCGCGCCTTCCAGGCCTTCATGATGACTTCGGTATAGGAAGGGTCGGCGCTGTTCGGACCAGCTGCGATCCGCCGCATGCCATTGGGATTGCTGGGCAACGAATCCATCGGCTTGCCGGTCATCAGGTCCTTCGCGATGGCGGCAAAGTCTATGCGAGGCGGTGCCTGCTCGGGATTATGATTGTGCACGAAGTGCGCGAAGACCTTCATCTTTGTGACATATTCTTCACCGGTGTAGGGAGCGCCGCAGCCCCACATCTCGTTGCCGAGTCCGAGATACTTCACTCTGTAGGGCCTGCTGCGACCATTAGCCGCCCGCTCTTTCGCAGCGCTCGATGGCGCGACTGCCGTCATATACTCGATCCAGTCGGCAGCTTCCTGCACCGTGCCCGAACCGACATTGATCGAGATATACGCCTCCGAGCCGATCTGTTCGGCAAAATCCATGAATTCGTGTGTACCGAAGCTATTTGGTTCGACTGCACCCGCCCAGTTAGTGTTGATCGTAACCTTGCGCCGGCTTGCCGGACCGATGCCATCGCGCCAATGATATTCGTCGGCGAAGCAGCCGCCCGGCCAGCGCACGACGGGCACCTTGATGGCTCGCAGAGCGCTCACGACATCGCTGCGAATACCGCGCACGTTCGGAATCTTCGAGTTCTTTCCGACCCAGACGCCGCCGTAGATGCCTTTGCCAAGGTGTTCCGCGAACTGTCCGAAGATGTCGCGATTGATAACCGGGCCGGGCTTGCTGGCATCGACGGTGAGCGAACCGACTTCCGCGGTGGCCGGCACCGCAGCTGATTGCGCAAATGCCGTGGCTGACGCCGCCAGCGCCATTCCTGCCACCGCATGCCTGAACAACCTGACTGCCATGTTCCTGCTCCTGTCCGCATATTTCCAGGGCGCGATACTGCGCACGTTCGGGATTCGCTGTGAGGCTCGCTGGAATCCTATGATGATCCGCGTACCCCGCTGATTGACCGGATCGCGGTATACTCCTACTAATAGAATGGCAACAGGCCGGAGCTATGAAAATGGCAAGTTCTTCACAGGCGACGGAAACTTCCGCTGCGGATCCACGAAATGACCACTTCCGCGCGGCGCCCTGCGAACGCCATCGGCACCACGGTCTGCCTTCGGGCACCACAGCCAAAACCCCTGCGTGAGCCCCCCGGTCAGGCTTGTCTGGGATGTCGGCGCGGCGTTGGGCGAAGGGCCACTCTGGAGCCCGGCCGAGCAGGCTCTCTGGTTTGTCGATATCAATGGCGGCATGATCCACCGCTATTTTCCCGAGACGGGAAAGGGCGACAGCTTCTACACGAGTGGCAAGCCGAGCTTCATCGTGCCGGCAACAGGCGGCGGCAAGATTGTCGGCTCTGAAAGCACCATCCACCGGCTGACCGACGACAAGCTGGGCGACCGGATCGCGACAATTGCCATGCCGGCTCATAACCGAACCAATGACGCGACGGTGGACACGATGGGACGACTGTGGCTGGGAACGATGGATGATAATGAGGCGCGGGAAACCGGTCGGCTATACTGCCTCGACAGGAGTGATCTCCACGCCATGCCCGCAACCGCGATCGTCACGAATGGCCCGGCTGTTACCGTCGACGCGCGCACTCTCTATTTTGTTGATTCTGCCGGACGTCGAATCTGGCGCTATGCGGTAACCGACGGCCCGGAAATCGCCTCTCCCGAACTGTTCCTCCAGCTTGGGCAAGCCGATGGCTATCCCGACGGTATCGTGCTCGACAGCGAGGATTGCCTCTGGGTCGCGCTGTGGGACGGCTGGGGGGTAAGGCGCTATGCGCCCGACGGCACGCTGATTCTTGAGGTCGCCCTGCCGTGCTCTCGTGTAACCAAGATCGCCTTCGGTGGACCGGATTTGCGCACCGCCTATGTGACTACCGCGCGTACCGGACTTGATGTGGCCGAACTCGCGCATCAGCCTTTCGCCGGGGGACTGTTCGCATTCGACGCTTGCGTCGCCGGCAACCCCATGCCTTCTTTTAATGCGTGCGACTGAAACAAGTGTGCATGGGGTTCTGTGAGGACGATGCACCGTCGCGATTGGACCCTCAGCTTGGCCGGATTTTCACGACGACTGCCCTGCTGCCTTGAGAACACCTGCCTGCTGAGGATATGAGAGCCCATTGAGGTCGACGCGGGCGCGGTTGTTTGGGTATCGCGCAGGCGGATCGAACCTCGCGTCAGTCCTTCTTGCTGCCGATTGTGGCGAGGTGTCGGCGCATGCCTTCCTGATAGGATGGCATCAGCATCAGCGAGCTGTTGGCCATTCGCTCCACCGCGGCGGCCTGCTCGGCCCCCAGATCGGCTGCGAGCTCGATTGCAATCTTGGCGGCACCCATCATCTCGCCATTCTGGCGGGCCAGATGATGGCAGAAGTCCATGACATCCCTTTCGAAGGTCTCATCGGCGAAGACCTTGTGGACAAGGCCCATATTGTAAGCTTCCGCAGCGGTGGCAGGCAGATTGGCCATGATCAGCAGCCGCGCCCAGTGCGGTCCCACCAGCCGGGTCAGTCTGCTGACGCCATTGGTGGCAGGCAGGAGGCCGAATTTGGCTTCCGGAAAGGCATAGCCGGCGCTTGTCGCGGCAAGGCGGAAATCGCAGGAGAGCGACAGTTCGAGACTTCCGCCGACGCACATGCCCTGATGGGCGACGACGAAGGGTTTCTCGATATGCTCGATCTCGTCCCAGATCTGCCGCATCCGGTTGGGCAGGCGGCGGTGCATTTCCCTGATCCCCGAACCGGTCGTGGGCATCGCGCTACCCTCTCCCCCTTCCTTGAGATCGGCACCGGCCGAGAAATAGCGCCCGGTTGCTCTGATCAGCATCACCTTGAGGTCAGGCGTATCGCGGAAAATCTCAACCGCTTCGCCAAGCCCTTTCATGAGTTGCGAGCCAAGCGCGTTAAGCTTTTCGGGGCGGTTGAGTGTGGCGATCAGGATGCCGTTATCTTCGCTCACCAAAAGGTGCGGTGCCTCGGTCATAGTGCCACTCCTCGAATCTCAGCCAAGCCTCTCCGACGATGACTGCGCGTAGCGCCAGGCGCTCCCGTCGATCAACAGACAAGGGATCTGCATCGCGTCTGCGATGGCCTTCTGAGCTGCTGCCGGTTTGATGGACACCGAGATAAGGTGTTTTCATCGACCGGAGAGCATCAATGCAACGAAGGAAGTTCAGCCGGCGAGTTGAGAGCGCAATATCGCCGCCACCGCTTCTGCGAGCAGACCGATGTCGCGGGATGCCATTTCAATCCGTTCGGCTCGCGCTATCTGATCGCTCTCCTCCAAGCCTTTGCGCTGCCCTTCCATGGCCTCGTGAGCCGCGTCCTCGAGCTTGCTCGTCATCAGCGCGAATAGCCTGGCAACAAGATCCGCGCGTTCCTCCTGGTCCATGGGCCACCTCCGACCGACACCAAGGCGGGAAGCGCCAGAACAGTCCAGACCGAGCATTTTCCTGCACTATTTGCTCGACTTGGTTGCGACACCAAGCATTGGTGCTCGTGTGAATCGCACCGGTGGAACGAACCGGCGCATACCCCGACCGGGCAACCGGCGGGGCTGTGGGTGGTGGGAGGGGCAATGGCGCCCTTGCCCAGAAAAGGACCACCCATATGACCAAGCTGACCGACATGCAGCTCGTACTGCTCACCACCGCCTGCCAGCGCGAAGACGGTAGCTTGCTACCCCCGCCCGAGAGCCTCGGCGATCAGGCTGACCGCATCCGAAAAGCGGTCGAAGCCCTGATCAAGAAGGGCCTCGCTACCGAGCAGGAGGGAATGACCGCCGCGCAGGTCTGGCGGACCGATGGCGACCTCACCATCGGCGTCGTCGTCACCGATGCCGGCCGCGCGATCATCAACCCGCCCGCCGGCCCCAACGCCGGGGCGGAGGATAGGACGGGGAAGGAAGCGGATGGGCAAGCCGCGCCGCCTGCCCCGGGACCGGCCACCAAACAGTCGATGCTGATCGACCTCCTCAAGCGCGACGGCGGTGCGACCCTGGAAGATGTCGTGAACGCGACCGGCTGGTTGCCGCACACCTCGCGTGCGGCACTGACGGGCCTCCGCAAGAAGGGCCACAACATCGAGAAGTCCAAGGTGGACGGGATCACCCGCTACCAGATCGCGGTCACCGCCTGATCATGGGCAAGCTCGATGAGAAACTGGCTGGGCTGGCGACGATGTCGCCACCCCAGCTGCGCGAGGAGTGGCAGAGCAGCTTCGGAGAGGGCGCACCCGATTTCCCAGCTTCGATGCTACGCCGGGTCATCGCTTATAGGCTGCAAGAAGTAGTGCTTGGCGGCTTGCCAGCGTCGGCGCTTCGGATGCTCGACATCATCGCGGATGGTGTGACGCCCCTGCCCGATGCTCCTATTCGCCTGAAGCCGGGCTCGCGGCTGCTGCGCGAATGGAATGGCAAGATTCACACTGTCATGGTCGATGACGACGGCTTCAGCTTTGACGGTCGCCGCTTCGCGTCCTTGTCGCACATCGCCCGCGAGATCACCGGATCGCATTGGTCAGGCCCGCGCTTCTTCGGATTGAAGCGAAGGCCGAGCCCACCCTCGCGAGGAGGACAGGCCCATGGCTAAGCGTGGACCCAGGACGCTCGCCAATGCGAGCCCCACAGGCGCCCGTAAAGTGCGGTGCGCCGTCTATACCCGTAAGTCGACCGACGAGGGCCTTGATCAGGCGTTCAACAGTCTGGACGCCCAGCGAGAGGCATGCGCTGCCTATATCGCCAGCCAGCGCCACGAGGGCTGGGAGATGGACCCGACCTTCTACGATGATGGTGGCTATTCCGGCGGGACGATGGAGCGCCCTGCCCTCAAGCGGCTGCTTGCGGATGTCGAGAGCGGTCGTATCCAAGTGATCGTCATATACAAGGTCGACCGGCTGACCCGCGCCCTGTCGGACTTTGCTCGCATCGTCGAGATCCTCGACAGACATGGCGTGAGCTTCGTCTCGGTCACCCAAGCCTTCAACACAACGACCAGCATGGGAAGGTTGACGCTCAACGTGCTGCTGTCCTTCGCCCAGTTCGAGCGCGAGGTGACCGGCGAGCGCATCCGCGACAAGATCGCCGCCTCGAAGAAGAAGGGCATGTGGATGGGAGGTCCCGTCCCGGTGGGCTACGACCTTCATGAGCGGAAGCTCCTGATCAATGAGACAGAAGCGGCAACCGTCCGATACATATTCGAGCGCCATGTCGAGCTTGGATCCATCCCTGAGCTGGTCGAGGATCTTGCCGTCAAGGGTATCCGGTCGAAGGTCAGGATGATGCAGGATGGGCGGGTCGTAGGCGGCACGCCCTACAACTACGGTGCCCTCGCCTACTTGCTGCGCAACGTCATCTTCATCGGTCTCATCCGCCACGGCGACCAGATATATCAGGGGGAGCATGAAGCGATCATCTCCCAGGAACTCTGGGACGCGAACCAGCTGCTCTTCAGCAAGGCCACCAACGCTCCGCGCCCAAGGAAAAGCCTGCCGAGCCCGCTCAACGGTTTTCTCGAAGATGGCCTGGGCCGCATGATGGCACCGGCTCATGGCAACCGCGGCAATCGCCGCTACCGCTATTATGTCTCGCGCGACGACGCAGACCACGCCGAAGCGCCTTGGCGCATCCCTGCGCCGGACCTGGAGGGGATGATCGAGAAAAGTCTCAAGAGCTTCTTGAATGATCCGCTGCGTGTGTCGGCGGAACTGGGTGACGCGCTGAAGGCAAATGTGGCCTTCGAAAGTGCCGCTGGCCAGCTGTCGGAGCTTGCCAATGATCCCGCATCATTGAGCAAGCTCCTCCGTGACCTTAGCGCACGGATCATCCTACGCCAGGAGGTTATTTCCATCCTCATCGAGCCTTCGAAGCTGCTCGGCCTGATCGCCTGTGATGGTGCGGCAGCCTCGGAGGAGCCGATAGCGATCAATATCGAGGTGCAGCTGCGACGGCGGGGGCATGAGCTGAAGCTCGTCTATGCAGCGCCCGAAGCGCGACCGGCCGCTCGCGACGATCGATTGATCCAGATCCTGGCGCAGGGCCGGTCGGCCTATCAGGAACTGCTCACCGGGAAAGCTGTCGGGGAGACGAGGCGACAGACGGTCCGGCTTGCGCGCCTCAACTTCCTGGCCCCAGACATTGTCACAGCGATCCTTGAAGGTCGCCAGCCGGTCGAACTTACCACTCGCTCCTTGCTGCGGATGGCTGACCTGCCCGTCGAGTGGGATCAGCAGCGACGCCAGCTCGGCTTCGCCTGACCAGCATTACCATCGAGAACTACGAGGCGCGCCATCGGCGTGCCTCATCTTTTCGGGCATTTCAAATCTGTGGCCACTGATTTCGGCATTTGAGACTTAGGCTCAAAAAGCGGAGAAATGGCCCGAGACGGAGCGGTCTCTGGCCACACATTTCGAGGTCGGGCCGGAGAATCCCGCGGAAGCGCGGGACTTTCGGGGAGAGCTACCCAAGTGTCTCTGAAAGCCCCTGAATCAGGGACTGGGTGGTGCGGGGGGCAGTCCGGAGCGAACGGGTCTCACCCTGTAATTCCCTGTTTTTAGGGAATTAACAGGGAAAATTCCATTTTGTGGCCATCTGCCACCGCCTTAGATCCCCAATTATCCCCAGATTTCAGCCATTTTATCAGCGAAATTCCCTGCGCAGATAACAGGGAAATTAGATCCACCGAACAGGGATGTATCAGGTCCGTATCAGGGACTTCGGATTGCTGTATCAGCGATCCGACGGACGCTCAGCCTCGGTACAGCGCCTCACCATCGCGGCGTTGCCCGGCCCCCAACCGGAAGGTTTTGCACAGGTTCGTTCCCGGCCTGTTCTTGCGCTGAGCGCGCCTTTTTGCTAAGATCGTCAGTGGAGGGAAACCATTGTTATGGGGGGTCCCCATGCATTTGTATCAAGTGCTCGATCGTAGCGTTTCTTCGCTGAAACCGTACGCGCGCAATGCGCGCACACACTCCAAGAAACAGATCCGACAAATCGCCGACAGCATCGAACGCTTCGGCTTCACGAACCCGGTGCTGGTGTCGGACGAAGGCGAAATCATTGCCGGCCATGGTCGGGTCGAGGCGGCTCGCCTGCTCGGCATGAAGTCGGTGCCGACGATCGCGCTCTCGCATTTGTCCGAGACCGAACGACGGGCCTATGTCCTCGCCGACAACAAGCTCGCGCTGAATGCTGGCTGGGACCGCGAGATCCTCGCGATCGAACTCCAGGGCCTGATCGACCTGGGTTTCGATATGTCGGTCACCGGCTTCAGTCTCGCCGAGATCGACTTCGCGCTCGACGAAGCCGGCGACAGTGATCCTGATGGTTCGGATGCGCCTGAAGACGCGGTACCGGCCATGGCCGCCCATGCGGTCTCGCGGCGTGGCGATCTATGGCTTCTGGGGCGCCACAAGCTAATCTGTGGCGATGCGCGACTACGCCACGCTCCTCGGCGACGAGCGCGCCGACCTGATCTTCACCGATCCGCCCTATAATGTCCCAATCGATGGTCATGTCTCGGGACATGGCAAGGTCCAGCACCGCGAGTTCGCCTTCGCGAGCGGTGAGGTGAGCGAAAGCCAATTTACCGGTTTCCTGACCGAGACATTGTCGGCGATGTCGTCGGTGATGCGGGACGGGGCGATCGCGTTCGTGTGCATGGACTGGCGCCACATGGGCGAGTTGCTCGCGGCAGGGAAGGCGGCCTTCACCGAGCTCAGAACCTGGTGGTGTGGAACAAGACCAATGGGGGCATGGGGTCCTTCTATCGCTCGAAACACGAGCTGATCTTCGTCTTCAAGCAGGGGACGGCCGAGCACACCAACAGCTTCGGGTTGGGGGACACCGGACGATATCGCACCAATGTCTGGGACTATGCCGGGATCAGCTCGATGTCGGCGACGCGGGGCAGCGAACTGGAGATGCATCCGACGGTGAGTGACGCGACCAATGCTCTGAAGAGGCGGACAGTCAACTCTATTGTCACTGATCGTCTGTAGATCGATCGTCGACACGAGTGTCTTTAGCTGGGCGTGGATATCCGAGAGCACCTGGGGAAGAATGTTCGCCGTCTCCGCGAGGAGAAGGGCTGGAGCCAGGAGGCCTATGCCGACGAGGCCGGCATCCATCGGACGTACGTCAGCGATATCGAGCGCGGCGCCAGAAATCCAACGATCGCGGTTGTCGAGAAGCTGGCGCGACCGCTGGGGCTCAAAGCTGGTTCGCTACTCGATTAGGTTGCACCGATCTATCTCGTGGTATTTTCGTACACCCGCCACGACGGTAGTTCGAGCGCAGGCCACGTAGGCTATGCGGTAGCCTGCGACCACGCGATTGCAGCCAGTTCCGGAAAAAGAGCGGCGCGTTCCGCCGCCTGCGCCGACGCCGCAGTGCCTCGGATCACCCGGCCCTTGATGCCGTGGAAGATCGCCGCGAGGCGGAAGAAATTGAAAGCGAGATAGAAGCTGTAATTCGAGATCGCGTCCCGCCCCGTGCGCGTGCAATAGGCGGCGACATAGTCACCCTCGCTCGGAAGGCTCAGGTCGGAAAGGTTAGCGCCGCCCAGACCGGCGACGATATGCGGCGGCATTCTGTACATCATAGCGTGATAGGCAAAGTCGGCGAGCGGATGACCGAGCGTTGAGAGTTCCCAATCGAGGACGGCAAGGATGCGCGGCTCGGTCGGGTGGAAAATCATATTATCGATACGGAAGTCGCCATGGACGATGCTGGTATCGTCACCGGGTGGGACGTTGGCGGGGAGCCATTCTATCAGGCGGTCCATGTTCACATCCCGTCCCGCTTCGGCATCGTCGAGATATTGCCTGGACCAGCGGGCGATCTGCCGTTCGAAATAATTGCCGGGCTTGCCGTAGTCACCGAGCCCCACCGCTTCATAATCGACCCTGTGAAGCGCCGCGATCGTCGCGTTCATCGCGTCGTAATAAGCGGCCCTATGTTCGCGCGGCACATCCGGCAAGGCGGCGTCCCAGAACACCCGCCCATCGACCATGTCCATCACATAGAACCAACTACCGATCACCGCATCGTTGGTACACAGGGCGTGGACGTGGGCCACCGGGAAGTCCGCTTTCTCAAGGCCGGTCAGCACCTGCGCCTCGCGCTCGACGGCATGGGCACCTTTGAGAAGCTGTCCCGGCGGCTTGCGTCGAAGCACATATGTCCTCCGCGGCGTCAGCAACTTGTAAGTCGGGTTGGACTGGCCACCCTTGAACTGTTCGACGCTCAAGCGCCCTTCGAAGCCCGGTACATGCTCCGACATCCAGCTGGCGAGGCTCGCCTCGTCGAAAGCGAAGCCCGGGCGGACCGGAGTCGTGCCCTCATTCTCCGCTTGCCCGGTCCCGCTCACCGGGCGTGATCCCGCTTGATCTTCTTGGCGAGGCTCCATTTGTGGACCTCGGTCGGCCCGTCATAAATCCGGAACGCCCGTATCTCGCGGAAGATCTGCTCGACCACCGTGTCGCCCGAGACGCCGGTACCGCCCATCACCTGGACGCAGCGATCGGCCACCCGGTAGAGCGCCTCCGACACCGCCACCTTGGCCATCGAGCTTTCGACCGTGCCGAGCGACCCGCTGTCGAGGACATCGGCGCACCAGTCGATCATCAGCTCGGCCTGCTTCAGGTCGATCAGATTTTCGGCGAGCATGAAGCCGACCCCCTCATGGTCGACCAGCTTCTTGCCGAAGGCCTCGCGCCGGCAGGCATAGTCGGTCGCGATCTCCTGTGCCCGGGTCGCGCAGCCATGCCAGCGCATACAGTGCGACAGCCGCGCCGGGCTCAGCCGCACCTGGGCATATTTGAAGCCCTCGCCCGCCGCCCCAAGCATCTGGTCGGCCGGCACCCGCAGATTGTCGATCGCGACGACCGCATGGCCGCCCGGCATCGAGCTGTCGATCGTCTCGAGCAGCCGCTCGATCCGGATTGCCGGATCGGGCAGATCGACGAGGAACATGCACGCGCCCTCCTCGGCCTTCGCCATAACGATGCCGACCTTCGCGCCTTGCGCCCCGGTGATGAACGCCTTGCGCCCGTCGATCACCCAGTGATTGCCGTCGAGCCGGCAGGTCGTCCGCATCATCGATGGGTCGGAGCCCGCGCCACCCTCGCTCGCCGGTTCGGTCATGAAAAAGGCCGAGCGGCTCTCGCCCGAGACGAGCCGGTCGAGGAAGCGGCGCTGCTGCTCGGGCGTCCCGACCTTGCCGAGCAGGTAGATATTGCCCTCGTCGGGCGCCATGGTGTTCACCGCGAGCGGCCCCAGCGGGGACAGTCCGGACTTCTTCAGAACGATCGCGGTCTCGCGCTGGTTGAGGTGCGATCCGTCAGACAGGATATGCGGGGTCAGCACCCCCGCCGCCCCCGCCTTGGCCCGCATCTCCTGGACCAGTTCGTCGGTCGGGCCATGCGACGTCGCGCGCGGGTCCTTCTCATAGGGGAAGACTGTCTCGCGGACGAAGGCCTCGACCTTCGCGGCAATCGCCTCAGCCCGTTCGCTCAAAATATCTCTCCGTTCACAGGGTGCTGACGAGATGGCCGCCGTCGGCAACGATCACCGATCCGGTCATGTAAGACGAGGCGTCCGAGGCCAGCAGCAGCAGCGGGCCGTCGAGTTCGGGCAATGCGCCCAGGCGCCGCTGGGGGATGCGCTTCAGCATCGCCTTGCCGGATTCGGTCTCCCAGAACGCGCTATTGAGGTCGGTGGCGATATAGCCGGGACAGATCGCGTTGACGCGGATTCCGAAGCGGGCCAGTTCAAGCGCCGCGATCCTGGTGAACTGGATCGCTGCCGCCTTGGACACTGCATAGGTCATTACCATGCCGCCCTGGCGCAGTCCCAGGATCGAGGCGATGTTGATCACTGATCCACCGGCGCCCCGCGCTCGCATCGCCCGCGCGACCGCCTGGGTCAGCAGGAACATGCCCTTGGCGTTAGTATCGACCACGGCGTCCCAATCGGCCTCACTCTGTTCGAGGAACGGCTTCTCGATCACGATGCCGGCATTGTTGACGAGAATGTCGACCTTCGCCAGCAGCGGCTCGACTGAGGTGATGCTCGCGGCGCTCGATATGTCGAGCGTCGCGGTCGTGCATGCGCCGCCCGCCGCTCGGATCCGCGCAGCCACATCGGCCAGCGCGTCCTCGCGCCGCGCGCCAACGATCACCGCAGCGCCCGCACTTGCCAGTACCGCCGCGAAATGCGCGCCGAGGCCGCCCGACGCACCGGTAACGAAGGCGGTTTTACCCGCCAGGTTCAATAGGTCGGCCATGGCGGTGCTCAGCGACTCCCCAATGGACCGAAGCCGCCGGAGCAGATGGACTTGCCGCCGAACGACAGGCCTCGGAGCGGCGCGGAACTGTCCTGCAATATCACTGTCGCTCAGACTCCCTTCTTATCGGCAGTTTCGCTTTCCGGTGCCGATGACCGCTACATATAGCTGCCGCCATTGATGGCGAGCGTCTGACCGGTAATATAGGCTGCTTGCGGAGACGCGAGAAAAGCGACCAGGTCAGCGACCTCCGAAGAAGTGCCCTTACGGCCCATCGGGATAGTGCCGACACCCGCCGAATTCCCTGCGGGGCTTTCGCGGGGGGCCCCAATTGCCAGGCGGTTCATGCTCGAATCGATGGCCCCGGGCGCGACAACATTGGCAGTAATGCCAAGCGGCGCGATTTCGCGTGCGATATTCTTGGTGAAGCCAATGATCGCAGCCTTCGACGCAGCATAAGCCGCGCCCGCAACATAGCCACCCATCTGCCCGGCGAGCGAGGAAAAGGCGATGATCCGCCCATGTTCGACAGCAAGGTGCCGCCGACGGCGCACCATTTCGCGCACGCACAGGAAGGTGCCGAGCGCATTGACTGCAAACACCTTGTCCCAGACGGCCATGTCCAGATCGGCGACCAGGATGCCGTTCATGGGGCCCGCGCCGTCGATGATCCCGGCGAGATGTGCCAGCACGCTGACCGGCCCGACCTGTTCTTCGACTCGGCCGAAGACATCGGCGACAGACATTTCAGACGTGACGTCCAGAGCGAACGCGCTGTGGCCGTCGCCGGGCAGACTAGCGCACAGCCGCTGAACAGCGTCGCTGTTCAAATCGGTCATGACGACCGCGAAGCCCGCCCGGGCAAGCGCAACGGCGCTGGCGGCGCCCAGATCGCCAGCGGCCCCGGTAACGAGTGCAACAGACCTCATCTCAACCGCTCCATATCAATAGCTCTCTCTGAGCGCAGCCATGTGGGCGTTCAGGTCTGGGAAGGATGTGCCGCAGGTCGTGCCGCCATCGACGGTGATCACCGCTCCGGTGACATAGGAGGCATCGGCAGACAACAGGAAGGCAATCACGTTCGCCACTTCCTCCGCACGGCCGAGACGCCCCAGCGGGATCGCCCGCACATAGGCATCATGCAACGAAGGGACCGCGCGAACGCCGTCGAACATCGGCGTATCGACCGCGCCAGGGCAGACGGCATTGACCCGGATGCCGTGCCTGGACAGATCAAGCGCCAGGTTCCGGCTATAGTTGATGAGCCCTCCCTTCGCGGCATTGTACGCGGCCATGCCATAGTCGGCGAACAACCCCGACACCGACGCGGTATTGACGATCGACGCACCATCGCGGCCTGCCATCAGCGGTATCGTCGACCGGCAGAAATGGAAGGCCGACGAGAGGTCGACATCGATGATGCGGCGCCAAGCCGATGCATCGACATCCATCGTGGAGCCCATCCCGACGACGCCGGCATTGTTTACGAGATAGTCGACACCCGACCAGCGTTTGCCGACCATATCGACGAAGTGCGATACCGCCGTCTCATCGGCGACATCACAGATATCGAACAGGACACGGTCGGTCCCCAGGGATTCGGCGAGGGCATCGCCACGCTCCGGGTTAGTGTCGGCGACGGCGACGACGCCACCTTCCGCCACAATCAGGCTGACGAGCGCTTCGCCAACTCCGGATGCGCCGCCGGTCACGATCGCGACCTTTCCCGCGAAGCGGCTCATGCCTTGACCCGCACGGGCAAAATCCGGCACCCGCCGCCTATTCGTATTCGAAGGTGATGGGCACCGTCTTGGGCCCATTTACGAACCAGTCGACGCTCTGCTTGGGGACGCCCCGCAGGTTGATCGACTTGATGTGCGGCAGCAACTCTTCGAACAATATCCGCATTTCCATCTTTGCGAGATGCTGGCCCAGGCACAGATGCGGCCCGATCCCGAAGGCGAGATGGCGGTTCGGCGTGCGTTCCACGGTGAATTCCGGCGGGAAGACATCCTCGTCGCGATTGGCCGAACCATAGCACAGCATGACCCAATCGCCCACGCGGACCGGCTGGCCGCCAATGGTCGCGTCTTCACCAACGGTTCGCATGAAATGCTTGACCGGGCTGCTCCACCGGACCGCTTCGTCCACCAGATGCGGGATCAGCGTCGGGTCGGCCTTGATCCGTGCCAGAAGCTCAGGCTTTTCAGCCAGCTGCCACACCGCCGTCGCTGTCGCGGAGGACGTCGTGTCATGCCCGCCGGTAACAATGGTGATATAATAGCCCATCTCGATATCATAAGGGATCGGTGCACCGTCGAACGTGGCGTTGGCGATGATTGAGCTGAGATCTTCCTTTGGGCTGCGCCGGCGGTCGTTGCTGACCTCGGTGAAGAAGGTGGAAAATGCCTTGACCATGTCGTGCATGAAATTGGCATAATGCTCTTCTTTCAGCGGCTCTGCGGCGCCGCTGAGTTCAGGATCCTTCGTGCCGAAATTCTGCTGTGTCAGCCGCAGCATCAGCGGCCAGTCGGCTTCCTGGACGCCCAGAATATTCATGATCACGCGCAGCGGATATTCGGTTGCGAGGTCGCTGACGAAATCGACTTCCGGGCCGATGGCGATCATGTTGGCGACGGCCTGCCTGGCGATCACGCGTATTTCGTCTTCGCGTTTCTTCAGATTGGTGCCCTGAAACCAGTTCTGGGTCAGCCTGCGGTAGACCGAGTGCTGAGGTGCATCCATCGCGACGAGCGACGCGATCAGATTGGGGCTGCCATCATTGATCTTTAGGACATGTTCGATGCTCTTGCGATCGCACAGATTGTAGGAGCGGACACTGTTGCGGAATACGGTGCTGTTGAGTTCGACGGCGCGCACGTCGTCATATTTGGTGATGATCCAAAATGGATCGAAATCGTCATGCTCAACCAAGGCTACGGGGCTGTTTGCCCTCAGCCAGGCATAAGCCTCGTAAATGCGATCATCCGCGTAGCATTCCGGATTGAGCACCGTTGCGACGACGGATTTGGGAGCTTTCGGAACATCAAAAACAGCCGTGGTCTCAGTCATGACTATCTCCATCATCGGATCGGCGGGGTTGGATGGCCACCGCAGGGATCCGAACTAAACCATTATCGCGATCTATCTTTATCCGCCGTCAGCCCAGCCCGATGACGGGGCCAGGCTTTCGCGAAGTGTCGACGGCTCCCCATCGAGGATGACCGTCTTGGATTCGAGATAGGGCAGCAGGCCCTCGACACCGCCTTCGCGGCCCATGCCCGACTGCTTGAACCCTCCGAACGCAATGCTGAAATCGGTACGGAAGATATTATGTCCCACCGTTCCCGAGCGAAGCTTTCGGGCCGCCGCGAAGGCGCGATCATTATCATGCGTGAACACTGACGCGTTGAGGCCGTAAATGCTGTCGTTTGCGATCGAGATCGCCTCGTGCTCCCCCGTCACCGGGATTACGCTCAGCACCGGTCCAAAAAACTCCTCGCGGGCGATCGCCATGTCGTTGTGGACGCCGCCGAACACTGTCGGCTCGATATAATAGCCGCGGTTGAGATGCGCAGGACGCGCTCCCCCCGTCGCGAGTGTCGCGCCATCTGCACAGCCGCGGGCGATCAACTGCTCGACCCGGTCACGCTGGCGCTCCATCGCGAGCGGCCCCATCTGCACCGCAGGATCGAATGGATCGCCGACCCTGGTCCGGCTGAACGACGCGGCCAGCGCCTCGACCATCGCGTCATGGCGATTCTGCGAGACGATCACCCGGGTCAGCGACGAACAGACCTGACCGGTCATCAGCGAAGCCATGCTCGATATGGCGTCGGCCGCCGCGCCGACATCGTAATCGTCCATAACCACGGCGGCGGACTTGCCACCGAGCTCGAGCGTGAAGCGCGCTATCCGTTCGCCACATATCGATGCGATGCGCCGGCCTGCGGCGGTCGAGCCGGTGAATCCGATCTTGTCGACCCCAGCATGTCGAACAAGCGCTTCCGAGACCTCGCGATCCGCGGTAAGGACGTTGATCACCCCATCGGGCAGGCCCGCCGCCTTGCAGATTTCGGCGAACACGAGCGGGACGCCGGGGGCCTCCGGCGAGGCCTTAAGAATGATTGTGCAGCCCGCGATCAGAGCCGGCGCCACCTTGTAGCTGAGCAGCGTTAGCGGAGCGTTCCAGGGGATGATCGCACCCACCACGCCGACCGGCTCACGCACCAGATACCCGACATTGCCGCCCGCCGGTTTATGGCGCTCGATGAACGGAAAACTGTCTCCGAGGCCGGCATAATAGTCGAACACGTCGCCCACCCCAAGCGTCATCGCCTCGGCTATCGCATAAGTCACGCCCATCTCGGCCGCCCAGATGGCGCCGAGTTCGGCGGCACGCTTACGAACTCCGGCACCGATCGCACGCAGATGGCGAGCCCGCTCCCGGTGGGTCATCTCAGTCCAGGGGCCGCTGTCAAAAGCGGTGCGCGCCGCCTCTACCGCACGGTCTATGTCGGCGACCTGCGCTTCCGCGACCCGATAGATCGGCTCTTCGGTCGATGAACTGATGACCTCGATCATCGCCGAGCTCGACGGATCCACCCATTCGCCCCCGATGAAGAAGCGGTCGGCATGGGCGATAGAGATATCCGGTCGGGTGATATGCGTTGTCACGGCTATGTCCTGTCATGGGCCGGCTTTCTGCGGCGAGGCGCAGGGATGCGGGCGTCTGGCTTGCCGGTTAGGCCGGCACGCTGTCCCTCACATGCTCCGAGAATTGCGGGATCACGTCCTGCGCCATCATCTCCATCGACCTCCGCCACATGGCGGGCCGATCCCAATCATGCGCCGTCATGATCAGCGTGCCGAAATGACCGATCTCCTCGCGCAGAGCGACAAGCTTTTCGAGCACCGTCTTGCGGCTGCCATAGATTACCTGGGACGGCACGATCTTGTCGACCGTCGCTTCTTCGTCGGTCATGTCGAGATCGGGCTTGAGCATATACAGCGCACCGCGACCGACCTCGGCGATGTGCCGCATGAACGAATAATAGAAGCTGATGCCGTTGTCGGGATCCGCGATATAGTCCTCCGCTTCGGCGTCACTCTCCGTGACGAGGCAGCAACGGGCAACGCGCCAGGTCGAGGGATCGGCCTTTCGACCGACCGATTCGCAGCCCTCGGCATAAGATTCCCAATGCCCGCGCAGATAGCGCCGGTTCACGAAGTTAGCCGAGATCGGGATCCACCCTTCCGCGCCCGCCGCTCTGGCGGTCGATGAATTGGGCGACACCATGGTCAACGCGAAAGGCGGATGCGGCTGCTGCTTCGGCTTCGGCATCCAGCCGACGCGGAATTTCGGAATAACCTTGTCCTTGATCTTGATCGTCCAGAACTCGCCCTTGAGCTCGATCGGAGGCTCGGATGTCCAGAGCTTCTTCACGAAATCCATCGATTCCTTGACCATCCGCCCGCGCACGTCCATCGGCACCGATCCAAACGCCTCGACATCGGTGACGAGCGTGCCGGGACCACCACCGAATATAAAGCGGCCGTCGGTCATCTGATCGAGCATCGCCACGTTCGAGGCGACCGAGATCGGATGCATCTGCGGCAGATTGAGCACGCCGCTGCCGAGCCGGATATTCTTGGTAAGGCGCGCGATGCTGGCGAAGAAGATGAGCGGGCTGGTGACCGTCTCGATACCGGACGTGTGATGCTCGCCCATGTAGAATTCGGTGAAGCCTAGCTGATCGGCCAGGATTACACATTCCTGATCCTCGCGCAGCGACTGCTGATAATCCTTTCCGGGCGCATGGACCGGCATCGCAAACATTCCGAGATTGATGGTCATCTGCAGTCCTTTTCCTGTTCGTGGCGCACGGTCTCTATCGGTCCCGCCGGATTCAGTTAGTACATAATACGTACTATATATTTTTGGCAAGGGATAACACGCTCCTGCCGGCCTTGATGACTAGCGGAAAGACGTGATCACGCTGCGGGCGATCATGCCACTTTCAAGCTCTCGATAGGCGTCGTTGATTTCCGAGATGTCGATTTCGCGCGACAGGAGATCATCGAGATTGAGCCGGCCCTGCAGATAGAGGTTCGCGTACATTGGAATATCGTGTTTGAAGTTCGAGGACCCCATATAAACGCCGCGAACCGATTTCTGCAGTCCGACGAGGTCGTCCTGGACATTGAGGTCGATCGCCGACCCCGGCTTGTGCGCGCCGATCATATACGCCGTGCCTCCGGTGCGCAGCATCTTGATGGCGATTTCGGCAGTCGACTTGAGCCCGATTACTTCGAACGCGTGGTCTACACCACGCGGGATCAGGTCTTTCAGGACTGCTACGGGATCGCCATCATCCGGGTTGATGAAATCGGTCGCGCCGAACTTACGGGCGAGGGCTTCCTTGGCCGGTTGCTTGTCGATCGCGATGATCCTCCCCGCCGAGGCCAGAACAGCGCCCGAAATGACGTTCAGACCGACACCGCCGATGCCGATGACCGCCACCGATTCGCCGGGCCTTACCTTGGCCGTGTTGAGAACCGCGCCGGCGCCTGTAACCGTTCCACAGGCCAGCAGCGCCGCTTGCGCAAAGGGCATTTCCTTAGGAATGGCAACGAGCTGGTTCTGGTGAACAAGGGCCTTCTCGGCAAAGCCGCCCGTGCCGAACGCCTGGCCGAGTGGACTGTCCTGATAGCGCAGGCGCGGCGCGGCGGCCTCGTCGCGCACGGTTTCGTGCGGGTGGTCACACTGATAGGTGCGGCCGTCATGGCACGGAAAACAGTGGCCGCAGAACTGGATGAGCGATGCGACGACGTGGTCGCCGACCTGGAACTCGGTGACCTCGGGGCCGATCGCCTCCACCACGCCCGACAGCTCATGGCCATAGACTGCGGGCAGCGGGATGCCGAAGTCGGTTTGGGCCAGGTGCAGGTCCGAATGACAGAGGCCGCTCGCCCGCACCTGGACGAGAACCTCCTTCCCGATCGGCTGCGCGATTTCGACGTCTTCGACGCGGAATATTCCGTCGAGCTGTTTTACCAGGGCTGCCTTCATGTCCGGTGCATCTCCTCGCCACTGCCCAGCCTGCTCGAGGGACAGTAACCTTGCGGTGTCCCCAGCATGCAGTGCATCGTTATTAGTTCGTATATATTACTTTATGAGTTACAAGGCAATCGCGATCAGCCTGACTGATCGAGGTTATGATCAGGAATGGCCCCACGGCTCGTCATTCTGCTCGCCGGGACGAGGCGCTGGTTGATCGAGCGCTGGACGGGCGCCGTCGAACGACAGCGGCAGGCCCAGCACTGCCGGATTTCCCGCCTGATTCAGCCGCGAGATCATTCCGAGCGCAAGAACCTGCTCGTCATCGACAAGTTCGGGGATCGTTCGGACGGGAGCATTGGGTATTCCGGCGCCCTCCAAGCGCGCCGCCCAGTCGGCGACCGCCCCGCGTGCGAAGATGGGGTCCAGTTCCGCATGCAGCTCCGCACGATTCGCGACCCGCGCCACGTTGGTCGCGAATCGCGGATCGCTTTTCCAGTCGGGGCGCTCGATCAGGTCGGCCAACTTCGCGAACAGGCGATCATTGCCCGCGCCGACGATCAACACCCCATCCGCGCATTGCATGCCGCCATAGGGTGCCAGCCCGGCAAAACCATCGGCGCTGCGTTCGGGCATCGTGCCGGCGGCGAGATAATTGACGATGTGGATTCCCGAAAAGCCCAGCGCCGTCTCCAGCAAAGACGCCTCGACATGCGCGCCCTGACCGGTCGCGCCCCGCCGCACCAGCGCCGACAATATCCCGATCGCGGCCCACATCCCGGTGCCGAGATCGACGATGGACGGGCCCATCCGTGTGGGCGGCGCATCGGCACCGCCCGTGATGCTCATCAACCCTCCATAAGCCTGCATCAGCAGTTCGTAGCCCGGCCGCCGGGCCATCGGGCCATGGCCTCCAAAGGCTCCGATGTCGGCGTAGATCAACTGCGGAAAACGTCCCCGCAACGTCGCGGCGTCAAGGCCGAATCCCGCCAGCACGCCGGGGCGCATATTGTGGACGAACACATCCGCACCGGCGATGAGATCGACAAAATGCGCGAGATCCGCGGCATCCCTGAGATCGACCGTCACCGATTTCTTGCCGCGATTGATCTGGTAGAACCAGGCCGCGTCGTCGCCGACGAAGGGAGGGCCGAGCTTGCGCCCCTCCTCGCCGCCGGGGCGCTCCACCTTGATCACCTCGGCGCCGAGATCGGAGAGAATCTGCGCGGCATGCGGCCCGGCGACATTCTGGCCCATCTCTATCACGCGAATGCCAGCGAGCATCATGCGGCTCCACCCGACAGCGCATCGCGCAATCGCAGCGAATGTTCCTGCTCGAGGCGATATCCCTCGGTCACCGACAGACCGGCAAGCCCATCGAGCGCAGCCTTCATCTGCCGCACCGCAGGCCCCGCCTTTCCGGCGATGACGGTCGCCAGCGACAGCGAGGTTTCCAGCAGCGCTTCGGGTGCGACGATCTCCCCGACCAGTCCTTCCTGCAGGGCTTGGCGGGCGGACAGCGGCTGGCCGGTGAAGACCATGCGCCGCAGGCAACCGGACGACAGCAGCGGAGCCAGATAGGCCGCCCCGCCAATCCGGCCGAAATCGATCTCCGGCAGGCCAAAACGGGCGGTCTCGACTGCGATGCGGATATCGCACACCGCCGCCAGAACGCAGCCGGCGCCGATCGCAGGACCGTTGACGGCCGCGATGACCGGCACCGGTGCGTTGCGGATCGCTTCGAACATGCCGCGCAATATCGCCGGGCGGGCAGGATCGTCTTCCTTGGCGCCTGCCGCCGCGAACTGGCGGAAATCGAAGCCGGCGCAAAAGGCGCGCGTGCCCGCGCCGACGAGGATGATGCACCCTATGTCTTCGCGAGCCCCCAATACCTTGAAAACCCCGGTTATCTCGCGATAACTGTCGATGGTGAGCGCATTGACCGGGGGCCGGTCGATGGTGACGGTCGCGACTGCGCCGTCGATGTCGGTATGCGTGTCAGCCATCGGCCAGCCTCACCAGTGTCTTGCCAAAATTATCCCCCCGCAGCAGCCGGATGAAGGCCGCGGGCGCCTGCTCCAGCCCATCGGCAACGTCCTCCCGGTAGCGAACCATGCCGCTACGATACCAATCGGCCATGTCGGCCAGGAACGCATCACGACGATCGGCGTGATCGCGCAGCAGGAAGCCACGGATGGTGAGCCGGTGGGTCAGGATCGGGAACCAGTCCGGTCCCGTCAGGCCCTCACGATTCTGATAGTCCGAGATCATCCCGCAAAGGACCACACGCCCAAAATCATTGAACAGCGGCCATACCGCGCTGCGTACTGCACCTCCGACATTCTCGAAATATATGTCGATGCCCTCGGGACAGGCGGCGGCGAGGCGTTGTGGCAGGCCCGGAGCACGATGGTCGACGCAGGCGTCGAAGCCCAGTGTCTTGGTGACGTAATCACATTTCTCCGCGCCTCCGGCGACGCCGACCACGCGGCATCCCTTCAATTTGGCGATCTGTCCGGCAACCGAGCCGACCGACCCCGATGCTGCCGAGACGACGACGGTTTCTCCGGCCTTTGGCAGTCCGATATCGAGCATTCCGACGTAGGCGGTCATACCAGAAGTCCCGAGCAGGCCCAGCGCGCAGGAGGGCGGCGCCAGATCGGCATCGACGCGCGTCGCGCCTCGCCCGCTGGTGACCGAATAGCTTTGCCAGCCACCGTTAACCACGAGATGATCGCCCGGCTGAAAGGCCGGGTTACGCGATA
Organism: Sphingomonadaceae bacterium; assembly: GCA_947476735.1. GTDB lineage: Bacteria > Pseudomonadota > Alphaproteobacteria > Sphingomonadales > Sphingomonadaceae > Rhizorhabdus. The sequence continues at coordinate 28,171 of CANJRZ010000001.1, read as the reverse complement.
TATCGACAACACCGACGGCCTGACCCTGAACCGGCTTTCCAAGAGGCATGCCCGCGCCATAATCGCTGTCGCCCGCCATGCGCAGCCGGGCCGAGGGGGACAGGCCCAGAAACAGATGCCGGACGCGTATCTGGCCGTCCTGAGGCTCGGGAACGGGGCTTTCGACCAATGTGAAATTGTCGAGCGTGGGCAGACCATCGGGGATCGATGAAAAGACGATCTGCCGGTTCACGGCCGCGCTGGCAGACTGATCAACCATCGGCGAGACTCTTTCGTCCCAGTGCGCCGGACTGGAGCAGCTCCTCAATCGCGTTATTCGACATACCGAGTTGAAGCAGTATCTCGGTGTTATGCTCGCCGAGCGCGGGCGGCGGCGCTCCCGCCTTTCGTACGCGGCGGTCGAACTGCACGGGTTGGACAACGGCCTTCAGGGCGCCGAGCTGTGGGTGGATATAGTCGGCGACGATCCCCCGGGCGTGGGTGTGCGGATGGGCCGCGAGATCGGCGATGCTGTTTATCGGCGCGCTGGGAACGCCAATCTCGATCAACCGTGCCAGAAGCGCCTCGGACGACCAGTTCGCCACTGCGTCCTGGACGAGCGCCACCGTCTCCACGCGGCGCTCGACGCGCGATTGATTCGACGCGAAGCGCGGATCGTGGGCAAGGTCATCCATACCGAAGGCCGCGCAGAAGCGGCGCCATAACGAATCATTTGCGATGCCGATCAGCAGATTGTGATCGGCTGTCCTGAAACTCTGATAAGGAACCAGCGACGGATGTTCGCAGCCGACCTTGGGCGGGACCTTTCTGGTTTCCCAATAGGATTGCAGCAGATAAGAGGTGAACTGGACCGCGCTCTCGAACAAAGACACCTCGACCAGCCCGCCCTTGCCCGTACGCACCCGACGCATCAGCGCGGCCATGATACCGATCGTGGCATGGTGGCCGGTCGCCTGGTCGATCGGCGAGAAAGGGCTCCGCGCAGGCGCACCGCCCGGCTCACCGGTCAGATCGAGAATACCCGAAAAGGCCTGCAGCATGAGGTCATAGCCCTTTGCCTCCTTGAGCGGCCCCTCCGCGCCGAAGCCGGTGATGCTGCAATAGACCAAAGCGGGGTTGATCGCGCGCAGGCTTTCAAAACCCAGGCCCAGTCGCTCGCTCGCGCCGGTGCTGTTGCTCTCGACGAACACATCCGAATCCATTGCCAGCCGGCGCACAATGTCCAGCCCGGCAGGATTGCGCAGGTCGATGGTCATGCTCCGCTTGTTCCGGTTTACCGACAGAAAGGCCGTGCCGGTGTCGCCCCGCCTGGGTGTCCATCCCCGGCTTTCGTCCCCCTCGCAGGGCTCGACCTTGATGACATCGGCACCCAGGTCGCCCAGCATCTGCGTGCATAATGGGCCGGCCAGCACCCGGCTGATATCGAGAACGCGAATACCGGTGAGGGGGAGCTCAGCCCCAGGATCACATTGGCCAGCGGACATTCCATCTCTCCAAATCAGTAATCAATGTTTATAGATTATATTGTTGACAGTTTCATAGCCCTTTTTTATTTGTGCTCCCCGGGGCCGCGAGACAGCGCGCCTCATGCCAGATCAAGGTATCCCATGGATTTTAGCGCGAACCCCGACCACGAGGCCATCATAGACACGGTGAAGGCGCTCATGCGCTCCTTTCCCGACGACTATTGGCTGTCGGTCGACGAAAAGCACGAATATCCTGCCGCTTTCTACGATGCCTTCGCGGAAGCCGGATTGCTCGGCATCGCCATTCCAGAGGAACTCGGCGGGTCCGGCCTCGGGATTGCCGAGGCCGGCATCGTCCTGCGAACCGTGTGCGAGACCGGCGCGGGCCTCAACGGCGCAAGCGCTGTCCATCTGAGCATGTTCGGCATCAACCCCGTGATCAAACATGGCGGCGATGCGATGAGGCACAAATATGTGCCCGAGGTGGTGTCCGGAAAGCTGAACATCTGCTTCGGCGTGACCGAGCCCGATGCCGGCACAGATACCACCCGTATCACCACACGCGCTGTGCGCGACGGCGATCATTATGTGATAAATGGCCGCAAGACCTGGCTGACCAAGGCGGCGCAATGCCAGAAGGTTCTCCTGCTGACCCGTACGACGCCGCTGCAGGATTGCAAGAAGCGCACCGACGGCATGACCCTGTTCCTCGCCGACCTTGACCCCGCCTGCGTCACGATCAATCCGATCCGCAAGCTAGGCCGGCATGCCGTCGCATCCAACGACGTCTTCTTCGACAATCTCCATGTCTCGGTCGAGGACCGGGTCGGCGAAGAAGGTCGAGGCTTCCACTATCTGCTCGACGGTCTCAATCCCGAGCGTATCCTCGTCGCCTTCGAGGCGATCGGTGTCGGTCGCGCAGCGTTGTCCCGCGCGGTGAGCTACGCCAACGACCGGCGCGTTTTCGGGCGGCCCATTGGCCAGAATCAGGGCATTCAGCTGCCACTGGCGGATTCGCATACACGCCTTACCGCCGCCGAACTGATGGCCGAAAAAGCGGCCTGGCTGTACGACAATGGTTACCCTTGCGGGACCGAAGCAAATACCGCGAAGTTTCTCGCCGGCGAAGCCGGGTTCCAGGCAGCCGACCGCGCCGTCCAGACCCATGGTGGCTATGGCTATGCTGCGGAATTCCATGTCGAGCGGCTCTTCCGTGAGGCGCGCCTCATGCGGATCGCGCCGATTTCCGAAAACCTGATCCTGGCGCAGATCGCCGAGCATGTGCTCGGCCTGCCACGATCCTATTAGACCGGGCAGCGCCATGACCGCGACACCGGCCCCTATCATTCCCCACCCCGGCCCGGCCGACGACAGCGTGCTGGTCGAGGATCGCGGCATTGTCCGCTGGTTGACGATCAATCGCGAGAAGGTTCGCAACGCGCTCAACGATGACGTCCTGACCCGGCTTGCCGTCGGGATCGTCAGCGCGCGCGAAGTGAGCGGGTTGCGCGCCATCGTGCTCACCGGGGCGGGCGATAGCGCCTTCTGCGCCGGCGGCGACCTCAAGCCCGATTCGAAGACTTTCGAGTTCGATCACTCGGCGCCCACCACGCCTCTCGGCAACCTTCTGCGCGCCGCTTATGGCTGCGATTTGCCGATCATCGCGCGCATAAACGGCCATTGCATGGCCGGCGGCATGGGGCTCCTGACCATGGCTGACATGGCGGTCGCGAGTGATAATGCGCTTTTCGGCCTGCCGGAAGTCAAGATCGGCATGTTTCCGATGCAAGTCTCCGCCTTGCTGCAGAGCCTTATCTCGCGCCGCAAATTTGCCGAACTGTGCCTGACCGGCGAACCGATTGGCGCCGCGGAAGCGCTGGACATCGGCCTTGTCAATTATGTGACGCCGATCGGAGAACTGGACGCCAGGACTGACTGGCTGATCGACCGGCTGGTCGGCAAATCACCCACTGCCATCCGCCGTGGCAAACATGCGTTGAGGGCTACGCGGAACATGACGATAGAACAGGCGATCTCGTTCATGGAAACGCAGCTGGCGACCCTGGCGCTGACCGAGGATTCCATCGAAGGCATCGCAGCATTCAACGAAAAGCGCCCGCCCCGGTGGACCGGCCGTTAATATCATGAGCGACCTGCCCAGCACGGTACGGATTTGCGAGGAAGGGCCGCGCGAGGGATTCCAGAGCGAACCCCCCGGCATAGTTGCCGCAGCGAAGATCGAGCTCATCGATGCGCTGGCTGAGACCGGGTTGGGCGACATTGCTTGCTGCTCATTCGTCAGCCCAAAATATGTCCCGCAAATGGCCGATGCGGAGGAGGTCGCCGCCGGGCTGCGCAAACGCGCAGGGGTACGCTATACCGGCTTGTGGCTTAATGCGTCGGGTTTCGCGCGCGCCAGGGCGACGCCGCTCGATCTGACCGGCCTCGTTGTCGCCAGCGCTTCGGAGACCTTCGGGATCAAGAACAACAATCGCAACCGCGCGGAAATGCTTGCGGGGCAGCAGAGCCTGATGAGCGATTACCGCGATGCCGCCATCGATGCTTTCGCGGCCTACGTCTTCACGGCCTTCGGATGCAACTATGAGGGCGAGATAGCCCCCACGCTGGTGATCGGCGCGATCGAGGACCTGCTGTCGGTCATTCCCGATCCGGAAGTGGTCTATCTGTGCGACACCATCGGTTCGGCATCTCCACCGACGATCGAACGCGTCATCGCCGAGGTCCGCAGCCATTGGCCTGAACTGCCGCTCGGCCTACATCTGCATGACACACGGGGTGTCGGAATGGCCAACGCGCTGACCGGCCTTCAACTGGGCGTAGCTCGGTTCGACACCTCGATCGGCGGTCTCGGTGGCTGTCCCTTTGCCGGGAATCGGCCGGCGGCCGGGAATCTCTGCACCGAGGATCTAGCTTATCTTTGCGCGGAGCTTGGGATCGAGACCGGCCTCGATATCCCGGCGCTGATCGAGGCGGCACGTCTCGCCGAACATATCGTCGGGCATCCCCTGCCGGGCAAGCTGAAGCAGGCGGGGCTTCCCGCCCGCCTGCTGTGAACTGAAGGAACTCACTTTGGCCAAGTCAGGCAAAGTCATCATCACTTGCGCGGTGACCGGCAGCATCCATACACCGTCGATGTCGCCCCATCTGCCGGTCACGGCGGAACAGATCGCCGAGGCCGCTATCGGCGCGGCGGAGGCGGGCGCCGCCGTCATCCATCTTCATGCGCGTAATCCCGGAACCGGTCAGCCGGACCAGAACCCGGCGTTGTTCAAGCCCTTCCTGCAGGCTATCCGCCAGCGGTCTGACGCAGTGCTCAACATTACCACCGGCGGTTCGCAGACAATGTGCATCGCGGATCGCCTGCGCCCGGCGGTGGAATTCAAGCCTGAGATCGCGTCGCTCAACATGGGGACGATGAACTTCGGCCTCTATCCGATGCTCGAACGCTATCGTGGCCTTGATGGCTGGGAGCGCGAATATCTAGAAGGCACGCGCCACGGCTTCTTCCGGAATACGCTGGGCGATATCGAAGATATCCTGCGCAGCTGTAGCGAAAACGACACTCGCTTCGAGGTGGAATGCTATGATATCGGCCATCTCTACACGCTGTCGCATTTCGTCGACCGCGGCCTGATCAAGCCGCCTTTCTTCATCCAGAGTGTATTCGGTATCCTGGGCGGCATCGGCAATCATGCCGATGATGTGTTCGTCATGAAGCGGACGGCCGATCGCCTGTTCGGGAGTGATTTCCAGTGGTCGGTCCTGGGGGCCGGCGCGGCCCAGATGCGCGTCGCCGCCCTTGGCGCCGCGCTGGGTGGCAATGTCCGCGTCGGGCTCGAGGATTCCTTGTGGATTGGAAAGGGCGAACTGGCACAGACCAATGCCCAACAGGTGCGGCGTGTGCGCAAGATCGTCGAGGGATTGGGCCTGACGATCGCGACACCGGCAGAGGCACGCGCGATATTGCTGCTCAAGGGAGGCGACCGGGTGGGTTTCTAACAGCCGCGCGCAATGCCGGCGTGGAAGCGGCTGGAAATATGTCGATCTTTTCGGTAATGACAGCTCAACAGTTCGATATGGAAAATAACGGGTGGCTAAAGGTTTAAGCAGAAAGCTTTCTTTCGGCGTTCTGGTGCATGAGGTATCACGCGTCCGCCGAAAGGCGATCGACCAGGTGATGAAGCCGCTGGGGATCACCGGCGGCCAATGGTGGATACTCACTTATATTTCGTTGCATGACGGCAAATCGCAAGGCGAATTGGCCGACGAACTCAACATGGGCAAGGTCGCCTTGGGAGGGCTGATCGATCGGCTGGAAAAGACCGGCCTGATCCAGCGCAAGATCGATGCCGTCGACCGCCGCATGAAGCGCGTACACCTGAGCGCCGAAGGGCGTCATGTCGTCGAGCAAATCCGGCAGTCGAGCACCGATGTCCAGGACGCGGCGCTCGCGGGCATCACGACTGAAGAGCTGGAACATGCCATTTCCGCGCTGCAGAAAATGGAAGCCAATCTACAGGCGATCGTCGACGGCTGATCGGCGGACAATGACAGGGTGATTCGCGGACATGGACCATACAGCTTTTGTCGGCAACGGCCTCACCATGGAGATAGAGTGACTGCCTCTTCTATAACACCAGATTCCGTCATGACTCACGGCATGCGCCTTCTACCTGGCGGCACATTCCGCATGGGATCCGAAAGGCACTATCCCGACGAAGCGCCGGTGCGCGAGGTTGCGGTCGCGCCATTCTGGATCGACGAGACGCCGGTGACGAACGAAGCGTTTTCCCGGTTCGTGAAGGCGACCGGCTATGTGACGCTGGCCGAGGAGGAACCAAAAGCTGCCTACTATCCCGGCATCCGGCCTGAGCTGATCCGCCCCGCGTCACTCGTCTTCTTCCCCGCCCCCCGCCCGATATCTCTCAGCGATCCGCTCCAGTGGTGGAAGCTCTGCGAAGGCGCGTGCTGGCACCGGCCGCTCGGACTGGGGAGTTCTCTGCTCGGCCTAGAACACCACCCTGTTGTTCACGTCGCCCTTCGGGATGCCGAGGCCTACGCCAAGTGGGTTGGCAAGGTGCTTCCCACCGAATCCGAATGGGAATATGCGGCGCGGGGCGGGCTCAAGGCAAAGGATTATGCCTGGGGAAATCGCAGGGAGGTCGCTGGTCGCGTGCCCGCAAATATATGGCACGGAATCTTTCCCTGCCACGCAGAAGACGACGGTCCGCTCAAGCGGACCTCACCTGTAGGAACCTATCCGCCCAACCGGTATGGACTTGTCGACATGATTGGCAACGTCTGGGAATGGACTCGAGAACTCTACGGTGGAAGCGATGCGGTGGGGGGCTGTTGCCAATTCGGCGATCAGATTCATCCTGATGCTCTTTCATCGGGCGTCACGGTCCGCACGATGGTTATCAAGGGCGGCTCGCATCTTTGCGCGCCCAGTTATTGCGCGCGCTACCGCCCAGCAGCCCGTTACCCCCAGCCCGAGGATACGTCCACATCACACCTCGGCTTCCGCTGCATTGTTCGCCTTGATCCGTAAGTATAGGTAGGCGAGTTATGAACGGAGGGCGACCTCGATAGCTTGCCGAGAGGCGCCAGGCACCGTCGCGATTCTCCACATCGGCGGGTTAACCAGGGTTTCGAGCGACCATCTATCGGCTGAGCAACTTGGAAGTCACCGGTGAAGGCGGTAGTGCTACTCGCCGACGGTGTAAGACCGGTGGCTTCTCTTCCGTTCTCGCAGGGCGAATGCGCGGTCGTAGCCTACCTCAGCCGATTGCCGCCAGGGTAAATGTCACACCACCGGGCGCGGCAGCAAGCCACTGGGCCGTACGCCAAAGCGATTCAGATTTGTGCTCCGGCATCCGCCGCAGCGCCATCATCCTGGCAGCTCGAGGTTTAGTTGCCTCGACGACAGGATGACGGGACGCTTCAGATCCTTGAGTTAGCTGGTCGAAGCGGCCGGCCAACTGGATTGCAATTCAACCGGTAGGACGCCCCGATGGAGCGGGTCATCACAGTGGCGCGGCCGGTAGGAGATTACATCATTCAATATTGAAGCCGATCGTTAGGCCGTAGGTGGCGGGTTTTCCAGCATATCTAGAGCTGAAGTCCGCCCGCGTGACCACGTTGGTCCAGTAATATCTGTTGAAGATATTCTTACCCCACACCATCGCCCTCCAGCGGCCTCCGGGAGCCTCATAACCCAGTCTGCCGTCGACCGTGGTGTAGGAGTTGGTACGAAACGGAAAGGCTAAGCCAGGCAAGATTCGTGTTGTGGGCGCCGACGTGACGGGGATCGTGCCGCCGCCGGGCACGGTGTCGGACGAGGAGTGGCCATTCACGCTGACTCCGACAAATGGAGTGCCGCCGCCATTCGTCTTTAAACGATAGTCGACGTTAAAACTATAGTTCCACTTTGGCGCGAACGGGAGTGGCTCGCCAGCGAAGTTGCGATTGGTGCCGATGTAGTCGACGCCCAGATATCTTTGAATCTTGGTATCAAGATAGGTGATGGCCGCCGCCATGGTCAGCCCGGCGACTGGTCTGATCGTGAACTCGCTCTCCAATCCGAGTACCCGAGATTTGGGGATGTTTCGAAGTATGTCAAGAACTCCGAAAACTAGAAATCTATCTTTCGTAAGTACTTGTTTGTCTTTATATTTATAATAAAAAGCTGCATTATTGATCTGGATCCGGCTATCCCACAATTTTACCTTAAAGCCACCCTCAAAGGCAGTGACTGATTCCTGGGTTACGGGCATAAACTGTGAGATCGACGCCGCAGCGAGGATCGGATAGCTGCCGGCCTTGTAACCGCGCGAGGCGTTTGCATAGAGCAACACGGCTGGATTGAGCCGGTAATCGAGTCCGACGCGCCAGGAAACATTATCCTCGCTCAAAGTATTTTTATAGGGCACGCCGCTTGGAACATTGTTCCCGTTGAGCGAGAAGCAGTTTCCATCGGCGGAGCCCGACGATCCAACGCGAGTGAATGGCACAGTGCCAAGTCGGGTGCCGAGAAAATTGAAAAAGTTAGCGGCATTGCCGTCGCCGGCGTCATAACCGCAGATCGCGGCGCGGTTGCGGGAATCGGTGTAGCGCGCGGCCGCTTTCAGGGTGATGTCGGGGGTAAGGTCGAACTCGGCGTTTCCGAAGAACGCATAGTTGCGTATCGATTGCTGCCCTTGCTGAAAGTTTCGCTGCAGGAACAGCTTGGAAGGAGCATTGCTCGAATTATCGCTGTAGACGAGCAACTGGCGCTGGAAGGTGTTGCTCCTCTCGTAGTTGGCACCCAGCACCCAGCGGAAAGCCGAGCTGGTAGCGTTTGCGATACGCAGCTCCTGATTGAACGAGTGAAGATAGCCGTTATCTTGCTGGAAATTGTTGACCACCAGGGGCGAGCCGTCGCCGTCAGTGGTCTGATCCTGCGTGTAATGAGCATAGGATGTCAGCGAGGTGAGCGTAAGGCTCTCGTTGAGCTCGACGTCCGCACGGAAGGCTGGCTGATAGAATTTACGATTGCTGCGAGGCGTCCCGACGCCGGTCGACCAGTCCGCGGCGCGGGGCTTTTCTGGCGAAAACGGCTGGACCAGTTCCTGGGGTTGCACGTCGGCGGGTGTCTGCCCCCGCAGCAGGATAAACTGGCCGGCCTGCGGTTCGGAGGTGTCACGCCAGCCATTGAGGCTGAACGAGAGGTGGATGGCCTCGCTTGGGTCCCAATCAAGCAGGAAGCGGCCGGTGACATAGCTTTGCTTGCCGTTGCGGTCGTCGGGCCGGCTGTTGCTGATCTGCCATCCGTCGGCCCGGAGGCCTGAGACGGCAAGGCGGGCGCGGACATTCTCGGCGATGGGGCCGCTGATGAAGGCATTGCCTTCGATCATGTTGAAGCGGCCATAGCTAATGTCGCCGCCGGCTTTGAACTCCTGGGTAGGCTTGGCGGCGATATAGTTGATGGCGCCGCCGGTGGAGTTCTGGCCGAACAGGGTGCCCTGGGGACCTTTGAGCACCTCGATGCGCTGGAGGTCGAAAGCGGCGTGGCTGGCCAGCACGGGGAAGGGCAGCGGCGCCTGGTCGACATAGACGCTGACCGCCGGATAAACGCCGAGCGAACTTTCGTTGAAACCGATGCCGCGCAGCGACAGGATCGGCGTGTTGGCCGCGCTCTGCGCGAACGTCAGACCTGGTACTGCGGCCGCAACGTCCTGAAGCGAGGTGATCCTTCTTTCCGCAAGTGCCGCACCAGAAATCGCCGTCACCGTCAAACCGAGCCTGTTCAAGCGCTCCTCGCGCTTGTTCGCAGTCACCACGATATCGCCCACATCATCACCCACTGCCACCGGGGTGATCTCTGCAGCAGATGTTTGAGCGAACCCCGGCGATGCAGCGGCTAACGCCACAAACGCACAGCTTGTCAGAAAGTCATTGAGGCTAAGGCGTTTCATCGGTCGCATCCCCTAAATCAAGCGTGGCACACTGGAATCTGCACATCTGCATAATAGTAATCATTATAAACTATCAATAATATATTCAATATACCAATCATATTGACAGGCAAGCTTTCTTTTGCGAGTGAGCGGCTTGGCGGGAGCCTGATGACGACGGGTCTTCGGCCTCTATCAAGATGATCAGCGGCGGTGACTCGGGTTGGACATTGATGCTTGCTCGAAGAGGAGAGCGAACCATGAAGAATAAAAAAACGCCCGCGATCCGCCCTCAAGAAGAAGCCATTGGACTCCAAAAGCGTCGTATCATGGTCTGGCTTGGAAAAGGCTCGTCTATATTCGGTCTAACTGGTCTGGCGGTACTCTTCATGAGTGCCTCGGGAGCCTCAGCCCAGAGGGTCTTGCCGCCTGCCGAACCGACGGGCCAGACCGATGTGGGGCGGACGGCAGCGGAATCGGGCCCTGCGCGGTGGCCGCAGAGCCCAGTGGCTCCCGCGGGAGCGCCAAACGTCTTGCTCATCATGACCGACGATGAAGGGTTTGGATCGAGCACAGTATTCGGGGGCCTTATTCCGACACCCGCAGTCGAAGCCCTGGCATCGCGAGGCGCGCGCTATAATCAGTTCAACACGACCGCTATATGCTCGCCTACGCGAGCGGCACTGCTTACCGGGCGCGAACCCCACAACGTAAATATGGGCAATCTCAACAACCTGCCAACTGGATATGAGGGCTATACGTCGGTTATTCCAAAGTCGACAGGGATGATCGCCGAGACGATGCGGCAAAATGGGTACACGACTGGTGCCTTCGGCAAGTGGCATATCACGCCGGAATGGGAGCAGAGCGCTGCAGGGCCGTTTGATCGCTGGCCTACTGGGCAAGGCTTTACCTATTTTTACGGCTTTCATGGAGGCGACACGGATCCCTTTACGCCCGCACTCTACGAAAACACGCTCGCCATCGCACCGCCTGCTAGCGATCCAAGTTATTTTCTAGACCGTGATGTTGCTGATCACGCTATCGGATGGATTCGGCAACAACACCAACTTGCCCCTGATAAGCCGTTTTTTGTCTACTACGCCGCTCGCGCGCCGCACACGCCCCATGTTGCTCCGAAGGAATGGCTCGATAAGTTTCGGCACAAGTTCGATCAAGGCTGGGACGTTACGCGTGAGCAGATCTTCGCGCGCCAAAAGGCGCTCGGTATTATTCCGAAGGGCACGAAACTCACTCCTCGGCCAAGTTTTCTACCAGCTTGGTCCTCCCTTACAACGGATAGGAAGCGTGTATATGCGCGCATGATGGAGGCGTACGCGGCCGCTCTTGCCTACAACGACCATGAAATTGGCCGCGTGATCGAGAGCTTACGTGCGAGCGGCCAACTCGAGAATACCCTCGTGATCTATATTGCGGGTGACAATGGCGGTAGCGCCGAAGGGGGGCCGCAAGGTCTGCTGGTCGAAGACGCATTCCTGAACGGCTATCCGGAAAACTTCGATTATCTCCTCAAGAATATCGGCAATATAGGTGGGCCGAAGTTCTTCAACAACTACCCGGCCGGTTGGGCCTGGGCGATGAACACCCCATTTCAGTACTACAAGCAGGTGGCTTCTCATTTCGGGGGCATACGTAATGGTTTGATTGTGAGTTGGCCTGGTCATGTAAAAAATGACAGTTCGATGCGATCACAGTTTATCCATGTTACGGATATTGTCCCAACCATTTTAGAGTCGACTGGAATCGAGCAGCCAACGATGCTCAACGGGGTATCCCAGAAGCCCCTTGACGGGATTAGTTTTGCATACACATTCAATCATCCGGGAGAGGCTTCGCGTCGGCGCACGCAGGTCTTTGAAATGCTGCAGAACCTCGGCATCTATCATGATGGATGGTGGGCGGGCACTCGACCCAGCGCCGCGCCATGGGAGGTGACGTTCGCCAAGAAGATTGATCTCGCCTCTCGTCAATGGGAGCTCTATAATATTGCCACAGATTATTCGCAGGCGCACGACGTCGCCAGCGCAAATCCGGCAAAGCTCGAGGAAATGAAGACCCTTTTCTTTGCGGAAGCGGCAAAGCACAGTATCCTGCCTATACACAGCATTGGTGACGGCGCCGCCGGCCGGCCCTCACTCACGAATGGCCGAACCATGTTCACATACCAAAGCGGGGTGTCCCGCGTTCCCGAGAGCGCGGCACCGCGGATCATCGGTCGGTCATATACCATTACGGCTGATGTGGTGATTCCTACCGGTGGTGCGAGCGGTGTCCTTGTTACCCAGGGTGGCCAGTTCGGTGGATATGCGTTCTACCTTAAGGATGGCCGTCCGGTATTCCACTACAACGCCATCGAGGAAAGCCAGTATTCAATTGCTGCTCCTGCTCGGCTTTCTGCCGGAGCGCATCAACTGGTGGCCGACTTTGTCGCAGACAGTTCGACTCCGGGAGCGGGTGGCATCCTGACCATATCCGTCGACGGCGAACTAGCGGCCAAGGGCCGCATCGAGCGCACTCACCGGACGTGGATATCGATCTACGAGGGTTTCGACGTGGGACAAGATACGTTGTCTCCGATCGATGACGACTACACCATTGCGACGAGCAAGTTCACCGGCGATCTAAGAAAGCTCTCAATAGAGCTTAAATAGTCCGCCCGGATCGTCAGGAGTTGTGAAATGCAGGCCGCGGGGTAGCCGTCCCGAGCCGTCTGAGGGAGGCAAGAATGAGTCTTCGATTGATAAATGCGCTTTCGAGCCCTTACGGGCGCAAAGTGGCGGTCGCGCTCAAGGAGAAGGCGATTCCATTCGACGTGACCTTCGACGTCCCGTGGGGCGATGACACGTGCGTGGCCAAACATAGTCCGCTCGAACAGCTACCGATCCTGATCCTAGACGATAAGACCACGGTCTTTGATTCGAGCTTCATTCTCGAATGGCTGGAAGTCCGCTATCCCAATCCTCCGCTGCTGCCGTCCGATCCCGAGCAGGCGCTGGCTACGCGCTTCCTGAAGCTTCTCGGGGAGAGGGTAATGGAAGCGATCCACGCGATCGTATTCGAACTACAACGCGCGGAGCCGAGTCAGCCCTTCGTCGATCGCCAGAGCAGGAAAGTAAGGCGCGGTCTTGCCGAAATCGAAGCCACGATCGAGCGGCGGCATCCCGTGGCCGGCATTGAAATCGACATAGGTGATATCGCCGTCGGGACGATGCTGCTACTGGTTCCTTTCCTGATCCGAAACGGCTTCGTCGCCGATCTCGAAGTTCTGCGTTGGCAAGTACGTCACCCTCGATTGGCCGCTTATGCGAATAGGCTTGGCGCGCGCGCCAGTTTTCAGGAGACTGTGCCTGCGCTGATGGATGTCGACCTTAAATCGGTGATGGCTTAGCCACTACAGGCGAATGACTAGACCAGGTTGGCGACTCATTTGGTTCACTCGGCAACGCCGGCGACGAGGGCGATAAGCCCGAAGCATGGGCGATGCTCAGCACATGGCGCCCCGAACGTCAGGAAATGCATCATCCTGCGTGTCGGGATTGCGCTTTTCTCGGTCGTTCGCGGCCGACTTGAACCTCCCAGAACCTGCCGCTCATTCATCAGGCACCAATGGCTGGCGTAAAGGACCTCGGGAACGCAGATCACGGGCCTTACTAAGGTTTAAGATCTTCGGCCGTCATGTCCAGCTGCGGTCGCTTCGCGCGCTGGCGCTCGATCTGAAGCATGACATCCGCTCCAAGCTTCGGATGATGCAGGCAACGGCGAAACTGCAGACCGCGAGGCGGAGGTGGGCTGCACCACCGACGATTATCAGCGCGGCGCGATGCCACCGGATGCGCGTGTCCAAACGATAACATCTTCAAACTGACTGCTGACGGCGGCGAACTCGTTCGCGATCCGCCCGCGTTGACGCTCGATTTCTTCGCTTATCGCGCTGAGTGTCGCCAATTGATTCACGATCGCGACCGCTAACAAAGCAACGAAGATGTAGGCGCCTGCGAGCACGGCAAACCGCCGCGCCATCTGTTGTCCGGGCTCGTCAGCTGCCGCAAATGCGGCGGCGGCTAGAGCCGGTGCCCGGATGAAGCATGACAGCTCAATACAAACCATCGCCGCTCAACCCTGCTTCTCACGACTACTCTGACGGGTTGTGTCCACCGCGGCTAGGGGCAACCCTGCAGTTTCCGCGAGTGACCGTGCATGGGCCCTAGCTGCTCAAATAGTGGCTGATTAAATCCATTCGGATTAATGTCGGGAGTTCGGCCGCCTGCAAAACCGACCGCTACCGAAGGAAACAGACGCTCGAATGGCCGAACTTGGGCCGCCTGCAGACAGGCAGGTTCCGGCCGCCGATCTGTGCATAGCTGCCGTTCGTACGCCGTGAGGGACGAGCAGCTTCCGCCTTACACTCGGACGTCCGGCCACCGGCAAAAGCTCCCCAAAAGTCGCCATTCGTCCAGACCGGGAAGCGAGCTGACTTAGCGTGCAATCTGCTCGCCCCGCAATATCTAAGTGTAAGAAGCGATAAGTCGGCGATCGAATCGTGGTCGTGAACTGAAGCCGCCGCCTTCATCGCCAGCCTGCCGACGGCGAAGGCGGCGGCCCACTATCAATATTTGAAAGCGAGGGTCACACCATAGGTGGCCGGCCGTCCAGCGTAGCGGGCGCTGAAGTCCGACGCGGTGACGACGTTGGTCCAGTAATATTCGTTGAAGAGGTTCTTGGCCCACAACATGGCCGTCCAGCGCCCATCCGCGGCTTCATAACCGACGCGAGCATCGACGGTCTTGAACGCGTTGGTGCGGAACGGACGGGTCAGGCCCGGCAATATCCGGACATGCGCCGTATTGGTGACCATGATGGAGCTGCCCCCCGGCACCGTGTCGGAGGCGGACTGGCCGCGCACGGTGACGCCGATGAACGGCGTACCACCATTGGCTAGCTCGTGACGGTAATCGGCGTTGAAACCATAATTCCATTTCGGGGCGAAAGGCAGCGCTGCGCCTGCGAAGTTACGCGTCACGCCGACATAATCGACACCCGTATATTTCTGGATCTTCGTGTCCAGATAGGTGACAGCTACCCCAAGGGTCAGCCCATCGACCGGCTTCAAGGTAAGCTCCGCTTCGACGCCGAGCACGCGCGATTTGGGGATGTTGCGCAACTGGTCGAGGATACCGAAGATGGGATCGGCAACCTTCGTAAGGACCTGCTTGTCCTTATATTCATAGTAGAAGGCCGCCGCGTTGAACTGCGCATGGCGATCCAGGAAGCTTGCCTTCACGCCACCTTCATAGGCTGTGATGGATTCCTGCGTGACCGGCGCGAATTGGGAAACCGTGGCGGCGGCGAGGATCGGATAGCTGCCCGCTTTGTAACCCCGTGACACGTTGAAATAGAGCAGCGTGTCGCTGTTCACCTTATAGTCCGCACCCGCGCGCCAGGAGACATTATGCTCGGCCAAGGTGTTGGTATAAGGTCGGCCGCTGGGCACGTTGTTCTGGTTTAACGAGAAGCAGTTGTTGGAGAAGACACCGCTCGAATTTACGGGTGTAAAGGGAACCGTCCCGAGGAGCGAGCCGAGCAGATTGAACAGCCCGGCGATTTTACCATCGCCCGCGTCAAATCCGCAGATTTCGGCGCGGTTGCGAGAGTTCGTATACCGCACGGCCACCTTCAAAGTCAGCTTGTCGCTCACATCATATTCCGCGTTGCCGAAGAGGGCATAATTGCGGATCGACTGGTGACCCTGCTGGAAGTTCTGGAAGATGAAGTTTTTCGACGGCACGAAGCTGTTGTTGTCCGGGTAGACGAGAAGCTGGCGCTCGAAGGTGGTGCTCTTCTCATAATTGCCACCGAGTACCCAGCGGAAGGTCGATCGCGGACTGTTGGCCAGGCGAAGCTCCTGGTTGAACGACCGGATATAGCCATCATCTTCCTGGAGATCGGTCACGATCAGGGCCGATCCATCGCCGTCGGTGGTCTGCGTCTGCTTGTAGTCGTCGTAGGAGGTCAGCGACGTCAGCGTTAGTCCGGCGGTGATGTCGATATCCGCCCGCACAGCGGGTTGGACAAATCTGCGGTTGCCGCGCGGTGCGTTGATGCCGGTCGCCCAGTCGGCCGCGCGCGGGTTTTCGGGCGAAAATGGCGCGGCGAGTTCCTGCGGCTGCTCATTGCCGATCGTTTGCGGCTGAAGCAGGATGAACTGCGCGGCTTGCGGCTGGGACTTGTCGCGCCAGCCGTTGAGGCTGAAGGCCAGTCGAATCGTATCAGTAGGTTCCCAGTTCAGCAGGAACCGTCCGGCGATATAGCTGACCTTGCCGTTACGATCGGTCGGGCGGGTAAAACTCTTCTGCCAACCGTCGGAATTGACACCTGACACCGCGAGGCGCGCGCCGAGGGTATCGCTGAGCGGGCCGCTCACAAAGGCATTGGCCTCGATCTGGTTGAACCGGCCATAGCTGACGTCGCCGCCGGCCTTGAACTCCTTCGTGGGTTTGGCCGCGATGTAATTGATGGCGCCGCCCGTCGAATTCTGACCGAACAGCGTCCCCTGCGGACCCTTCAGCACCTCGACGCGCTCGAGATCGAACGTCGCATGGCTGGCCAGCACTGGAAAGGGCAGTGGCGCCTGATCGACATAAACGCTGACGGCAGGGTAGACGCCCAACGAGCTTTCGTTGAAGCCCACGCCGCGCAGGGTAAGGATAGGGGTGTTGTTGGCGCTGGGTGCGAATGCAAGGCCAGGGATCGCGGCCGCAAGATCCTGGAGCGAATTGACTCGGCGTTCGGTCAGCTGCTGGGCCGAGAAGGCGGTGACGGTCAGGCCGACCTTGTTCAGGCTCTGCTCGCGCTTGTTCGCCGTCACCACAATATCGCCGGAATTGTCGGAGGCCGCTTCCACCGGCGTGCCGGTCGCTTGCTGCGCCGCGGACGGTGCTGCTACCACCATCGTCGCGGCGATGGCAATCATCGCGCTGTGCCGAAGGGTCCCGCTACGGAAATTGTGCTTCATGGCCTCACGACCCCTCCAGGAATAGTTAGTAATATATACGGACTATATTGCGTTCCGAAGTGCGCTGTCAATCGGGAAGATGCGTGCGCTAATCGAGCCGCTGCGGATGCGACAATTTTACCATCCCTTAAATTATTTCAGTAAGAACAGAGCCTTATATGCATTTCGGTAGAGGGCGGACTTTGCTGGTCGCGCTCGCCTGGCTTCCGGCATACAGACGCTTGTCACGATATGAGTAATTGTAATATAATCATACAGTTATTAATGCTTTTTTTGGGCGCTCGTGCCGCTATGGTGCAGGAGATCAGCATGCCGGTTCGGCTTATCAACGCGCTGTCCAGTCCCTATGGTCGCAAGGTCGCGAGGACATCCACTGCGTCATCCTGACCGGGGCGGGCACGCGCGCTTTCTGCGCCGGCGTCGACTTCCGCCAGTTCGCTGCGGCGGGCGACACCGAGGATGATCCGTCCCGCCCGGCGATATTGCGCGGGATGTTCGAGGCCATACGCTACCCTTCCATGGCCTCGTGAGCCGCGTCTTCGAGCTTGCTCGTCATCAGCGCGAATAGCCTGGCAACAAGATCCGCGCGTTCCTCCTGGTCCATGGGCCACCTCCGGCCGACACCAAGGCGGGAAGCGCGAGAACAGTCCAGACCCAGCATTTTCGTGCATTATTCGCTCGACTTGGTTGCGACACGAAGCATTGGTTGTCGTGTGAATCGCACCGGCTGAACGAGACGGTGCATGCCCCGACCGAGCGACCGGCGGGGCTGTGGGTAGTGGGAAGGGAAATGGTGCCCTGCCCAAAGAAGGACCACCCACATGACCAAGCTGACTGACATGCAGCTCGTTCTGCTCACCACCGCCTGCCAGCGCGAAGACGGCAGCGTGCTGCCTCCGCCCGAAACCCTGGCTGATCAGGCCGACCGTATCCGCAAGGCGGTCGAAGCCCTCATCAAGAAGGGCCTCGCTACCGAGCAGGAGGGAATGACCGCCGCGCAGGTCTGGCGGACCGACGGTGATCTCACCATCGGCGTCGTCGTCACCGATGCCGGCCGCGCTATCATCGCCCCTCCCGCCGACACCAACGCCGGGGCAGAGGACAAGACCGGGAAAGAAACGGATGGGCCGGCCACGCCCCCTGCCCCTCGCCCGGCGAGCAAACAGTCGATGCTGATCGACCTGCTCAAGCGCGACGGCGGTGCAACCCTGGACGATATCGTGAAAGCGACCGACTGGTTGCCGCACACCTCGCGGGCGGCGCTGACGGGCCTCCGCAAGAAGGGCCACGCCATCGAGAAGTCCGAGGTGGAGGGAACTACCCGCTACCAGATCGCGGTCACCGCTTGATCATGGGCAAGCTCGATGAGAAACTGGCTGGGCTGGCGACAATGTCGCCAGCCCAGCTTCGCGAGGAGTGGCAGACCACCTTCGGAGAGCGCGCACCGGATTTTCCCACGTCGATGCTACGCCGGGTCATCGCCTACAAGATGCAAGAAGAGGTGCTGGGCGGCTTGCCGACGTCCGCGCTTCGGATGCTCGACGTCGTCGCGGATGGTGTGACGCCCCTGCCCGACGCTCCCATTCGCCTAAAGCCGGGCTCCCGGCTGCTCCGCGAATGGAATGGCAAGATCCATACTGTCATGGTCGATGAGGACGGGTTCAACTTCGACGGTCGCCGCTTTGCTTCCTTATCACACATCGCCCGCGAGATCACCGGCTCGCATTGGTCAGGCCCTCGCTTCTTCGGCTTGAAGCGAAGAGCAAATCCACCCTCGCGAGGAGGGCAGGCCCATGGCTAAGCGCGGGCCCCGGACGCTTGCCGACGCGAGCCCCACAGGCGGGCGTAAAGTTCGCTGCGCCGTCTACACCCGCAAGTCGACCGACGAAGGCCTTGATCAGGCCTTCAACAGTCTGGACGCCCAGCGGGAGGCATGCGCGGCCTATATCGCCAGCCAGCGCCACGAGGGCTGGGAGATGGCCCCCACCTTCTACGATGACGGTGGCTATTCGGGAGGGACGATGGAGCGCCCTGCCCTCAAGCGCCTGCTCGCTGACGTCGAGAGCGGTCGCATCCAGGTGATCGTCATCTACAAGGTCGACCGGCTGACCCGCGCCTTGTCGGACTTCGCTCGCATCATCGAGGTGCTCGACAAACATGGCGTGAGCTTCGTCTCAGTCACCCAGACCTTCAACACCACAACCAGCATGGGAAGGCTGACGCTCAACGTGCTGCTGTCCTTCGCCCAGTTCGAGCGCGAAGTAACCGGCGAGCGTATCCGCGACAAAATCGCTGCCTCCAAGAAGAAGGGGATGTGGATGGGAGGTCCCGTCCCCCTGGGCTACGATCTTCATGAGCGGAAGCTTCTGATCAACGAGACCGAAGCGGCAACCGTCCGATACATATTCGAGCGCCACGTCGAGCTGGGATCAATCCCTGAGCTGGTCGACGATCTCGCAGCCAAGGGTATCCGCTCAAAGGTCAGGACGATGCAGGATGGGCGGGTCGTAGGTGGCACGCCCTACAACTACGGCGCTCTCGCCTACTTGCTAGGTAACGTCATTTTCATCGGGCTCATCCGACACGGTGACCAGGTCTATGAGGGGGAGCATGAAGCGATCATCTCCCAAGAACTCTGGGAGGCGAACCAGCTTCTCTTCGGCAAGGCCACCAACGCGCCGCGCCCAAGGAAAAGCCTGCCTAGCCCGCTAAACGGCTTTCTCGAAGATGGTCTTGGCCGCGAGATGGCACCAGCCCATGGCAACCGGGGCAATCGCCGCTACCGCTATTATGTCTCGCGCGACGACGCGGACCACGCTGAGGCGCCCTGGCGCATCCCTGCACCTGACCTGGAAGGGATGATCGAGAAAGCTCTCAAAAGCTTCTTGAATGATCCGCTGCGTCTCTCGGCAGAACTAGGAGAAGCGCCGAAAGCAAATGTCGCTTTTGAAAGCGCCGCTGGGCGGCTGTCGGAGCTTGCCAATGATCCCGCATCATTGAGTAAGCTCCTCCATGACCTTAGCGCACGAATCATCCTGCGCCCGGAGGTAATCTGCATCCTCTTGCCGCCCTCGAAGCTGCTCGGCTTGCTCGGCTATGATGGTGAAGCGGCCTCGGAAGAGCCGATAGCGATCAACATCGAAGTGCAGCTACGACGGCGGGGGCATGAGCTGAAGCTCATCTATGCAGCGCCCGAAGCGCGGCCAGCCGCTCGCGATGATCGATTGATCCAGCTGCTGGCCCAGGGCCGGTCAGCTTATCAGGAACTGCTGTCCGGGAAGGCGATCGGGGAGACGAGGCGGCAGACGGTCCGGCTTGCGCGCCTCAACTTCCTGGCCCCGGACATTGTCACCGCGATCCTCGACGGTCGCCAGCCGGTCGAACTTACCACGCGCTCCTTGCTGCGGGTCGCTGACCTACCCGTCGAGTGGGATCAGCAGCGGAGCCAGCTCGGCTTCGCCTGACCATCATTATCCTCAAGAGTTATGAGGCGTGCCATCGGCGCGCCTCAACTTTTTCGGGCATTTCAAATCTGTGGCCACCGATTTCGGCATTTGAGACTTGGCCCCAAAATACGGAGAAATGGCGCGAGACCGGCCAGTCTCTGGCCACACATTTCGAGGCCGGGCCGGAGAATCCCGCGGAAGCGCGGGGTTTTCGGGCGGAGCTACCGAAGGGTCTCTGAAAGCCCCTGAAACAGGGACTGGGTGGTGCTGCCGGTGAGGATTGAACTCACGACCTCAGCCTTACCAAGGATGCGCTCTACCACTGAGCTACGGCAGCACTGCCAGCGTTCCGCGGGCAAACCGGAGGAGGTCCTCCCCCGGCGGTGTCGCGGGCCTATGGACAAAGCCGCGCCCCGCGTCAAGGCGGCTTGCCGATTACCGTCCGATAAGCCTATCGATCCCGCGATGAAGCAGCGCCCAACCAAGTCATCGCCCGGAGCGAATGGTGATCGGGACAACCGGCTTGCCGAAGCCCTGCGCGCGAATTTGCATCGGCGCAAGGCACAGGCGCGCGCCGCTACCAAGCCCGCCGACAGCAACGAAGAAACTGATCAGTAAGGCTTTTCGCCGATCACATTGCCACCTTCGAGATAGCGGCACACCAGCACATCATCCTCTTCGCTACTGGCGATCGCGCAGCCGACCTCGGTCGTCGACCGCCAGATCAGCTGGGTGTAATGGCCGACGTCGCGCCATTGGCCCGTCGTGCTGTTACGGGGAAACGGACCGTTGATGAAGATTTTCCGTTCGTCGACCCAGAGATTCACCATCTGCTCAGGCGTGTAATAACCCCTCGTCCCGCGCCACAGGTTTTCGCCTTCCTCGCCGTCGGTCGGATCCACATAATCAGCCGTGTCGCTGTGCTCGAGTCCATCGATCAGGGTAAGTTGCAATGCCCACTCGCGCGATTGCATGGCGAGCTTGTTGCTCCACTTGAGCGGAGGAATGCCTAGCCGCTCGCGTTCTACATTATTTGCGGCGAGCAGTCGCTGGCTGATGTCCTCGGGCGTCCACAATGGGGCGGCGCCCGCGAGGAGCATCCAGGCAAATGGTGCGATCAGGGCGCGGGCGATTTTCCAGCGACTCGGCTTCATTCGCTCGTCAGCCCACTCCATGCCAAAGCAACCGGGCCGCACAGCCCCGCCCGGGATTAACCACGACTCGTCGAACCCGGTAGAGCGTTTCTATGCCCGAGCCGCGCCGCTTTCAAGCGGCGCGGTCGCGCGGATCAGCCATTCCCTCGCATCACCTGTCAGCTGGGGTCCGACGATCTCGCATACTCTGGCATGATAGGCATTGACCTGGTCGATCTCCTCTACGGAAAGCATCGCGACATCGATCAGCCCGCGTTCATAAGGCGCGAAGGTCAGCGTTTCGAAACCGAGCATGTCCTTCTCGGCTCCCTCGACATCGCGCTCGACGGTCAGGATAAGATTTTCGACACGGATTCCATATTCGCCGGTCTTGTAATAGCCCGGCTCGTTCGAGAGGATCATGCCCGGTTGGAGCGGTTCGTCGCCGCCGCCGAAACTCGCGATTCGCTGCGGTCCCTCATGAACCGACAAATAAGCGCCGACGCCATGGCCGGTGCCATGCGCATAGTCGAGACCCGCGGACCACAGATATTGGCGGGCGAGGATATCAAGCTGGCCACCGCGCGTGCCCTTGGGAAAGATCGCGCGCGCGACCGCAAGGTGGCCTCTCAGCACGCGGGTATAACGGTCGCGCATCTCGGCAGTCGGCTTGCCGATCGCCAGCGTCCGGGTGACGTCGGTGGTGCCGTCCTGATATTGTCCACCTGAATCGACCAGATAAAGCGAACCCGGCTCGAGTTTTCGGTTGGTCTCCTCACTCGCCCGGTAATGGACCACCGCACCGTTCGGCCCGGCGCCCGAAATAGTGTCGAACGAGAGATCCTTGAGCAGCCCGCCCTCGGCCCGGAATGCCCGGAGACGGTCCTGTGCGATCAGTTCGTCCAGCTGGCCCGAAGGCGCCTCGACTGAAATCCAGTGCAGGAAACGGCTCAGCGCCGCTCCATCGCGGGCCTGCGCGGCCTTATGTCCGGCGATTTCGACCTCGTTCTTGATGGCCTTGGGCAAGACGACCGGATCGCGCTCCTCGATCAGCTCCGCACCGCCCACGGACAGCGCCTCAAAAACTGCCGCGACCGCACGCTCGGGATCGACCGCGACCTTCTTGCCGTTCATCGCTTTAAGCGCCGCCTCGAATTCGTTGCGCGCATACAGGCGCACGCCATTGCCGAGATGCGCGCGTACGCTGTCATCGATCTTGTCGGGTGCGACATAGAGATCGGCGGTCGCATCAGCATGGACGATCGCATAGGCGAGCGCGACCGGTGTGCGATCAACATCCTGACCACGAATATTAAAGGCCCAGGCGATTGAATCGAGCGCTGAAAGGATGGCGCTGTCTGCCTTCCGGTCGGTGAGCCAGTCGGCGATTTCAGCACGCTTGGCAGCTGAACTCTTGCCGGTCAGATCGTCGGGCTGAACCACCAGCCGTGCCGTCGAAGGCGCCGGCCGATCGGGCCACACCGCGTCGACGGGATTGGCATCCACCGCGACAAGCTCCGCGCCCTTAGTCGCCAAGGCCTTCTTTGCGGCGGCGACCCAGGGCCTGGTGTGCAGCCAGGGATCGTAACCGATCCGTCCGCCGTCGGGCGCATGCGCCTCGAGCCATTGGGCGGTACTGGTCTGCGGAACAGACTGGTAGCTCCAGTGCTTCTCGTCGACCTGCTCGCGAACCTGGAGGGTATAGCGCCCGTCGACGAAAATCGCCGCCTCGGCCGGCAGCACCACCGCCGAACCGGCCGAACCCTGAAATCCGGTCAGCCAAGCCAGCCGCTGCGCATAGGCACCGACATATTCGCTCATATGCTCGTCGGTTAGCGGCACGACGAACCCATCGAGTCTGCGCCGCGCCAGCTCGTCGCGCAGCGCCTTCAGACGATCTTCATAGGTGGACATAGGACGGGGACCTCACTCCTGATGCGCTGAAGATAGGCGTGGCGGCGGAGCGCGGCAACGGCTCCGCGACAGCTATGACAAATCCTTCTCTCCTGCGACAGCCGGAGCCGTCGGAGGCGATGCGATGGGTGCCCGACCGGAGGCGCCTGCGATCCCGGCCTGAAATGGGTTGACGGATCGGGCCGGTTACTTTGCTTCGTTCACCGCCACCTGATGCTTTCGCCCCTCGCCGACATAGTGCTGCACACCGAGCTGGTTGCGCCGCATGTCTTCGTCAGTCAGGTCGCGCATATATTTGGCTGGCCGGCCGCTCCACAGTTGCCCGGCCGGAATCCGCTTGCCCGGCGTCAGCATCGCCCCCGCCGCGAGCATCCCGTCAGATTCGATCACGCAACCGTCCATTACGATCGCGCCGAAACCGACAAAGGCGCGATCGTGCAGCACGCAGCCATGGACGAGCGCGAGATGGCCGATCAACACATCCTCTCCGATGATCGTCGGGAAGGTGCCACGCGAAACATGGACGACGCTTCCGTCCTGAATATTGGTTCGCGCACCGACCCGGATATGGTTCACATCGCCGCGCAGGACGACATTGTACCAGATGCTGGCCCCCGCTCCGATCTCGACATCGCCGATCACCCGCGCGCCGGGTGCAACGAAGGCGTCGTCATCGATCTTCGGTGCTGTGCCGTCATAGGAAAGGATAGTCGCGCCTTCGCTCATGCGGGTCTTCCAATGCTGTAGGTGATGTGGGGCTTCAGCCAGTCGTCCAGACCCGGCTGGGGATGATCGAAGTCGAGCTCGACATGCCGCGTCATTCCGAGACGCTCCATCAATCCCCAGGAACGATCATTGCCCAGTACGGTAATCGCCCATATGCGGTCCGCATCGCTGCTCGTCCAGGCACGGTCGAGACTCGCCTTCGCTGCCTCGCGCGCATAGCCCTTGCCCCAATACGGCCGGGCCAGACGCCAGCCGATCTCGATCATGTTCTCGATCGGCGTATCCCTGGCACCCGGCTTCAATCCGCAGAAACCGAGAAACGCCTGATCCGCCTTCCGCTCGACCGCCCAAAAGCAATAGCCGAGATCGGCGAGAAATCCGTTCTGCCGCGCCACCGCCGCTTCGACCTCGGCCATACTCATCGGCGGGCCAAGATAGCGCATGACCTCAGGATCCTGCCCCGTCGCATGGAAGGGCGCGAAATCGCTCTCAAGCCAACCTCGGAGCACCAGCCGTTCGGTCTCGATCACCCGGCCAGCAGGCGGGCGGCATGCAGCGCATGATAGGTCAGTACGCCAGAAGCGCCCGCGCGCTTGAAGGCCATCAGAGTCTCTATCACCATCGCGTCCCGATCGGCGGCACCCGCCGAAACCGCATGCTCGATCATCGCATATTCGCCCGACACCTGATAGGCGAACACCGGCACTTCGAACCTCTCCTTCACCAGTCGGACAATATCGAGATAGGGCAGGCCGGGCTTGACCATCACGCTGTCGGCGCCTTCGGCAAGGTCGAGTGCTACCTCGCGCAACGCTTCTTCAGCATTGGCCGGGCTCATCTGATAGCCCTTCTTGTCGCCCTTCAGCAGGCCACGCGTGTCGACCGCATCGCGGAACGGTCCATAGAAGGCCGACGCATATTTGGCGGAATAGGCCATGATCTGGACGTCGACATGCCCGCCACCCTCAAGTGCGTTGCGGATCGCTCCAACCCGGCCATCCATCATGTCCGACGGCGCAATGATGTCGCTGCCCGCTTCAGCCTGGACGAGCGCCTGGCCGACCAGCACATCCTTGGTGGGATCGTTAAGGACATGGCCGGTGGCATCGACGAGCCCGTCATGGCCATGGCTCGTATAGGGATCGAGCGCCACATCGGTGAGCAACCCGATATCAGGCACGGCATCCTTGATCGTTCGGATCGCCCGGCACATCAGATTGTCGGGATTGAGCGCCTCACGACCATCGTCACTGCGCAAGTCGCGCGGCGTGTTGGGGAACAGGGCGAGACAGGGAATGCCCGCCGCCTTCGCCTCTCTCGCCCGGTCTGCGATTTGTGCGAGCGGCCAGCGCGACACACCTGGCAGGGAGGAGATCGGCTCAACCTCGGCGCCATTGGCGATGAACAGCGGCCAGATCAGATCAGCCGGCGTCAGGACATTCTCGGCGAACATCGCACGGCTCCACGCATGACGGCGTGTGCGGCGCAGGCGGAGTGCGGGATAGGAAGCATGAGTCATGCGCGGTGCTTTAGCCGCTGGCGGCGATCCGTGCAAAGTCGCCAAACATCTCTTGGACGACTTGCGACGAGATAGGTAATGGATCCGAAACAGTCGTTCGCGCGTTGCCTCGCCCCATGAGTATGACCCCACCCCGCTCCGGCAGCCTCATCGTCAACGCGCTCTCCCGTCAAGGCGCGAAGCACTTCGAAAGCGCCCGCACCAAGCTGACCGACGCCGGCATCAAGCTGATTGATGCCATTGCCGTCGAGCAACCGGGAACCCTGGCCGACATCGTCGCTCGCGTCATGGCGAAGAAGCCGCCGATGCTGATCGTGGGTGGCGGCGACGGGACCTTGTCCAGCGTCGTCGACGACCTGGTGGGAAGCGACACCGTTTTCGCTATCCTGCCGCTTGGTACCGCGAACAGTTTCGCCCGTTCGCTCCAGATTCCACTCGATCTCGACGGCGCGATCGCGGTGATTTCAGATGGCGAGGTCCGCCGGGTCGATCTCGGCATGATTGACGACGACTATTATTGCAACTGTGCCGCCATCGGCCTTTCGACCAGGATTGGCGGCCAGATTCCGCCACTGCTTAAAAAGTCGCTCGGGCGGCTCGGCTACCTGCTTTGGGCGACCTGGCAATCGCTGCGGTTCAAATCGTTCAAGCTGATCGTCACGCATGATGGAGTTCGCGAGGAAGTCGAAGCGCTTGAGGTGCGGATCGCCAACGGATCCTATCATGGCGGTGTAGAGTTGATCGACGAGGCCGACCCGGAGAGTGGCGAAATCGTCGTTCAGGCGGTGGTCGGTCGGTCGCCCGCCCAGCTTGGCTGGAGCTGGTTCACCAGCTTCCTCAGACTGCGCGCCCGCAAGAATACGACCACCGAATATCGCGGACGCCAGATCCGTGTTGAGACCGTGCCGCCACTCGAGGTGTCCATCGACGGGGAGGTGCTGGCCAAGACGCCCTTCATGGCACGGGTCGCGCCTATGGCCATCGCGATCATGGTACCGCCAACCGCTTAAGCCTTAGCGGCCTCCGGATGCTCAGCGCGCTCGGCGAGGTCGGCCAGCACGGCCTTCTTCCACGTCCCCGCCGCATAATAGGCCCATGCCATGATGCAGTTGACGAGCGAACCGACCGGAAAAGCCCACCACAACGCATCAAATCCAAGCCAGGGTTGCGCCGTGATCGCGAAACCGAGCCGGACGGCCAGGATCGAAACAATCATGCATAGTAACGGCCCGACCACTGCGCCATTGGCACGCGCTGTGCCGAACAACACCAGCGTCATGCCCGAGAAAATGAAACTCCAGCCGGCGATATCCTGGATGTGCACCGCAATCGGTATCGCCGGGCTCCCCGACCCCAGAAATAACCCGAGCACCGCTTCGTCGAACAAATAGAAGAGCAGCAGCGCAGCGCCGGTCAGCACCAGATTGTAGACCAGCCCGCCATGGGTGATCGCGCGCACCCGATCCCATCGACCCGCACCGATGTTCTGCGCAGCCATCGCGCTCACCGCCGCGCCGATCGCCATCGCAGGCATCTGGATATAATTCCACAGCTGGAAGGCGACGCCATATGCAGCGACCGCGGCCACGCCGGCATGGTTGACCAGCCCGATCATCACGAGGCCCGATGCCGTCATCACCAGCATCTGCATCCCCATCAGGAAGCCCTTGGCGAGGATCAGCCTCAGCAATGCCGGTTGCGGCCACAGATAGCGCAGTTCGGCTCCGCGCAGCCGGATCGGCAGGTCGCGCCAGTAAACGACGACCAGCAGGCCGGCGAGCGACACGACATTGGCTACCATCGTCGCCAGCGCGGAGCCGACGATGCCCAGCTCCGGAAATGGCCCGATCCCGGCAATGAGGAAGGGGTTGAGCCCAGCATCGATCACAATGCCAAGGATCATGAACCACAGCGGGGTCATCGCGTCGCCGGCACCACGCAGGGTCATCATCAACAGCATGGCGATCGAACTGAACGGCAGGGTCAGCAACATCATCTTAAGATAGGCCGAAGCGAGTGGCTGGGCAGCCTGCGGCGTCCCCATAAGGTGCAGCAGCCTGTCGGTCAGCCCGACGCCGAGCGCGACGATAATGGCGGTAACCAGCAGGAACAGCCCCGCAGCCGCGCCCACAGCACGACGCGCGCCGTCAATATCCTTGCGGCCGACATGCTGGCCAACCAGCACCGTCGCCGCCATGCCAAAGCCGAAAAAGGCCGAGAAGGCGAGAAAGATGATGTTCGTCGCATTGGCCGTCGCCGCGAGCGACGTCTCGCCCAGGAAGCGCCCGATCCAGATCATGTTGATCGAGGCGTTCAACGACTGGAGGACATTCCCGACCAGGGTCGGGATGGCGAACAACAACAGCGTGCGAGCAATCGGCCCTTCGGTCAGGTCGCGCTTGGCACCGCTCACCGGCTTATCCGAGTCTGGCGAGCGCAGCGCTCAATTGTTCGGCTTCCAGGCTTTTTTCGGCATGA